>JAYVZN010000089.1:0-22929 GCA_043783305.1 Betaproteobacteria bacterium | reverse complement strand
CGTGATTATCTGCGCAACGTCAAAGGCTTTGAGTGGAACCACAAATGCATTTACCGAATTTATTGTGCGCTGGAATTAAACCTGCGGATAAGATCCAGACGACGAATACAGCGGGAGAAGCCTGTGCCGCTGGCGGTGCCTGACGAGCCCAACGAGATGTGGTCAATGGATTTTATGCATGATCAGCTGAGTGATAGCCGTACGTTTCGGCTGTTCAATGTGCTTGATGATTTTAACCGGGAGGGATTGGGCATTGAGGCTGATTTCTCACTGCCAGCGGGACGTGTTATTCGTGCACTGGATCAAATCATAGAATCGCGAGGCAAACCCAAACGACTGCGCTGTGACAATGGCCCGGAGTTTATCAGCCAGGCCCTGGCGGCATGGACCGACAAGCACGACATCCAGCTTGAGTTCATCCAGCCCGGCAATCCACAACAGAACGCCTACGTTGAACGCTACAACCGCACGGTGCGATACAGTTGGCTAAACCAGTACCAGTTCGACTCAATCACGGAAGTACAAGACTATGCCACACAGTGGCTTTGGTTCTACAATAATGAACGGCCCAACAAGGCCAACGGTGGATTACCACCGAAACGAATGCTGGCGGCAGCATGACTTCTACTTTCGGTGTCAGTTAAAAAAGGGATGATTACCGATGGAAGCGCGGTTCATTGCCTGTGGACTGACATTCCTCCAGTCAATCCAATGGCTGAGGAGCGTGCTGATTACCCGACGCAAAAACCCGAAGCTCTACTCGAACGCATCATCAAAGCCAGCAGCAACGAAGGCGACCTCGTCGCTGATTTCTTCTGTGGCTCCGGCACCACGGCGGCGGTGGCGGAAAAGCTAGGTCGCAAGTGGATCGCCACCGACCTCGGCAAGTTCGGCATCCACACCACGCGCAAGCGCCTGATCCAGGTGCAGCGTGAGTTGAAGGAGTCCGGCAAACCGTTCCGCGCCTTCGAGGTGCTGAACCTCGGCCGCTACGAGCGCCAGGCTTATCTCAACGTCGGCGGGCGCTTGACCGGCAAGCAGAAAGAACAAGCGCTGGCGCAGAAGGAGCGCGAGTTCCGCGATCTGATCCTGCGTGCCTACAAGGCGCAGCCGCTGGAAGGCGAGAGCTTTTTCCACGGCAAGAACGCCGGACGCTTAGTCGTGGTCGGCCCGATCAACCTGCCCGTGGGGCGGCTGTTCGTGGAGGAAGTCATCACCGAATGCCGCAAGCGCGGCGCCTCGCGTGTGGACATGCTGGCCTTCGAGTTCGAGATGGGACTATTCCCCGCCGTGCTCGACGAGGCGAAGCAAAAGGGTATCGACTTGGTGCCGAAGCAGATTCCTCCCGATGTCTTCGACAAGCGTGCGGTGGACAAAGGCCAAGTACGTTTCCACGACATCAGCTTCGTCGAGGCCACGCCGCGTTACCACAAAAAGGATAAGTTCACGCTCCAGATCGAGCTGACGGATTTCTCCGTCTACTACACCCAAGGCCTGCTCGACTCGGTCGCCGCCGAGTTGAAGGAGGGCAAAAGCGACGTGGTATGCGACCTGCGCGGCGACCGCGGCCAACTCATCAAAGTGAGCAAGGACAAACAGGGCATCGTCACCACCGACGTGCTGACCAAACACTGGACCGACTGGGTGGACTACTGGGCCGTGGACTTCGACTACATGAGCCGCAAGGAAATCATCAAAGTCGCCAAGGGCGCTGGACTAGAAGCCGTCATTCCCGCGCAGGCGGGAATCCAGAATGCGGCAGATGAAACCCTGGACTCCCGCCTTCGCGGGAGCGACGAGGGGGGTGGCGAAGTAGAATTCGAAGAACGCTGGACCGGCAGCTACATTTTCGAAAACGAATGGCAAAGCTTCCGCACTCGCAAGAACCGCGACCTGGAATTCATCTCCGCGCCGCATACCTACACCCAGGCGGGCCGCTACACCGTGGCCGTGAAAGTGATCGACATCTTCGGCAATGACACGATGGTGTTGGTGCCGGTGAGTGTGGGATGAGTGATTTGAGAAAGTAGAAAACCACTTCGGGGACAATTGAAACACTTCCCTACTTTTACCAGCTTCTTTGATCTTTAAAAAGGGCGTTAATTGTATGTATAGATATTCGTATGCGTTGGAAAAATTTAGTAGAGCAATTTATTCTCTAGCAACTGGTGGAGCGGATGTTAGGAAACGTCTGTGGTCGGTGTTTGGGGATGACCTTCTTATGATCACTATTGAGCATTTGCCTGAAAAGCTACATCAAGAATATCAATGGATTATTAAACAAGTTACAAAGTATGAAGAAAAAAACAAGGGTTATAACGAGTACTTTAAGACCCCAGAGGGTAAATATGATCATTTGCTCCCAACAAGAGTTGAAGCAACATTACATCGAATAAAAAATGAAACGGGTGTAAAAATTGCACAAAAAATATTTCACATTTGGTCTGTGCTGGATGAAGATAACAGGGTTTGATGAGAATAATAAAGGTGCCAAGCTCGGATTGTTTTCTTACGCAAACGAACAAATCAATAGAGCCGATCTATTGTAATGAACCGTGAACGCTTGCAGTTGCTGGTTACACGCACCACGCCTTACGGCAAATACAAAGGCCGGTGATCAAGCTGTCAGCCCTTCGACCGCTCCTTGCGCAATGAGCTTGGCCTCGTAGCTATCCCGATCCAGCGGACAATCGATCAGCAAGCCGAAATCCTTATTGCTCAGTTTGCATTGCTTGGCCATTTGCGAGAGCAGGTTGTCGTCAATCTCGCGCGCACCGTGACTGGTCTTGGTGAAGACGCGCGATTTCTTTCCCGCTTTGGAGTGATAGTGAAAGAAGTTGTGATCGCCCTTGGCGCGTAGAAAGCCTTTTGCCTCAAGGCTTTTTTCCACATCGTTTTGCTTACGTGGCATGGACGGCCTCGGTGAATCGAGCCCGTAAGGCCTGCTTCAAAAGGCGGGCAGGTGCGTCCAATTCATCATCAGGAGCTTGGGCGTATTCCCGCCAGAGCATCGCCAGTTGCTCGTGCAGTTCGGCAAGCAAGGTCTCGCGGGTGGGCGCGTAAACGTCGATGCCCAGTTCGCCGTGCTCGATACACAAGAGTTGCTTGCTTTCATCCAGAGTGGGTTCGAAGCTAAGGGTGGGCACGGCCTTGAGGGTGAGCCCACTATGCCGGACGGTGTCGAGTGCCAGCGCGGAGAGGTCGAGATCGCGGATGTCGGTCACGTCGATGATCTGCTTGGGTACGCCCTGGTCGTCCAGCAGCACACGGCCTGTAACCTGGATCAGGTCGCGGCGCTTTTCATAGAGCAGGTCTTCGACGGCTTCTTCGTAGATGCACGCTAACTCTTTGCTGGTGGGCGGGTAGATGATGGTGACCTTACGTTCGGTGAAGTCGATGCTTTTCAGTTCGCCCGTGACGACGCGTGCCGCCTCGCGCTGCTCAATAGGTACCAGCGTTTCTTCTACGAATGGGATAGTCTCTACATCGAAGGTGGCAAAGGAAACGCCACAGTCGTCGTGCAGGCTCAATTTCCATTGGGCATCTGCCCGGGGCGCCATGCCTTTGACGGCTTCTAACACGCGGCGACGGATGCGCTCATCGGGCAGGGCTGATGCCAAACCCACCGTGCTCCGATCGGACACATGTTCCATCACTCCACGAAAGATGCCGAATGCTTTATCTGCCAATTCTGTAACAAAGAGTTCACCTGCTCCCCCGACTGTTACAGGCATGGCATAACTACCGGACTCGGGCAGTTGGCAAACAAGCTGGAACCGCTGGCTGGTGGCCGCAGAAACCCGCGCACGCTCCTTGATACCGCGCCCCTCGACATGTACACCGATCAACTCGAAGGCGCGCTGAGTGTTCTCCAAAATCTGGACGAGTACCGCCGCCGGCACAGCATGCTCATCAGGCGTGCCACTATCAATATGAAACGAGAAGGAAGGATTGTTTGAATCAGGCATAGTAGGTCGGCATTATGTCGCTAGAACCTTTTAGATTCAATCATTGTGTGAAACGAAGAACCTTAGATCACCTCAGGGCCAGGCTCGAATTACGATCAATTGAAAAAGCTGATTCAAAATTTACAATGCACCCTAAAACTTAATAGCCCAACATACCAGCGAGAGGAATTCAGCAACGCGCTCACGTTTGATTGAAAAATTTGCTCAGTCCAAGCGCAATAGCGTGAACGTACTCAGTTTTTCGCCAGCCTCGATCTCGCCAACGGCGGATTATTCGCAAAGTAACGCTTAATCCCAGAAACAATGGCAGCGGCAATTTTATCTTGATAGGCTTCGTCGCCCAAACGCGCTTCTTCTTCCGGGTTGGTGATGAAGGCCGTTTCAACCAAGATCGAGGGAATGTCCGGTGCTTTGAGTACGGCGAAACCAGCTTGCTCGACCGAACCCTTGTGCAATTTATTAATACCGCCCAATTCGCTCAGGACGGCTTTGCCTAATTTCATGCTGTCGTTGATGGTTGCGGTCTGGGATAAATCCAGCAGCGTTTGCTTCAAGTATTTATCTTTGACATCGATATTCACGCCACCAATCAAGTCGGCATCGTTTTCGCGTTTGGCCAGCCAACGTGCGGCAGCGCTACTGGCACCGTTTTCCGACAGTGCAAATACCGAAGAACCCCGTGCATCCGGATTGACAAAAGCATCGGCGTGGATCGACACAAATAAGTCGGCGGATACTTTACGCGCTTTGACCACGCGATTGCCCAAGGGGATAAAATAATCACCGTCGCGTGTTAATACACCACGCATATTCTCTTCTTCGTCCAGCATGGCTTTGACGCGCTTGGCAATGGAGAGCGTTACTTCTTTTTCCAAAGTGCCTTGGCGACCTTTGGCACCGGGATCTTCGCCACCGTGCCCGGCATCGATCGCAACGGTGACCAACCGTACTAGGTCGAGCGCACCTTTAGCTTTCTTTGCCTTGCCCGAAGTCGCCGCCTTTCCTTCTTGCGCAATAACCGGTTGCGCTGTATCGGCTGCCGCTGACGGTTGTGATGCGCTTAGTCCGGCTGCGGCATCGCTGGGGTTATCGGTTTGCATAAGCGCCAACAAAGGATCCAGCGGGTGCGTTGGATAGATGTCCAATACCAAGCGGTACCCGTATTCGCCATACGGCTTCGCGGTAAACACCGATGGCTTGACCTCGGTTTTTAAATCCAAGACTAAGCGCACCACGTTGGGTTTAAAACGCCCCACACGCGCGGCTTTGATATACGGATCGCTGGCATCGATCTTACCGTTGATTTGCGCTAAGGTTGTATCGAGATCGACATTTTCCAGGTCGATCACCATGCGCGCTGGGTTGTCCACCATAAAATGATTGAAGTGGATCGGTTGCTTTGATTCAAACGTGATGCGCGTGTATTCCGCGGCGGGCCAAACACGGGCGGCGCTGATTTTGATGTTGGGTTGTGCGAAGACGGGCGCTACCAACGCAAAGCATAGAAAACCGATGCGGACAATCGACGCTAGGAGCTCACATCTGAATTTAATCGCGCCAAACATTGCTTGCCTGCCTCCGTTTCGGCATGGACATGGAGACTGCGTCCATCTTGCTCCGCCTCTAACTGAATTCGCAGATCCGGAACGGGTAGAAAATCACCGGCTTTTTCCGGCCATTCCACGAGACATACGGTCTCCGCATTAAAGTGCTCGCGGAAGCCCGCATCCTCCCATTCCTGAGGATCTGCGAATCGATAAAAATCAAAGTGATGCAAGTATAAGCTCGAAACGGTATAAAGTTCAACTAAAGTATAGGTAGGACTTTTCACTTTTCCGCTATAGCCCAAGCCGCGCAACACCCCGCGCGTCAGTGTCGTTTTCCCTGCGCCGAGATCACCCCAGAGAAAAATCACCAGTCCCGGCTTAAGCGCCTGCGCTAACGCCGCGCCAAAGGCTAAGGTAGCGGCTTCGTCCGGTAAGAAGCGTGTCATTTCGCGGTGCGCCCGTTATCATGCGCGGCATGCATCCATCGCCGCTCGCCGCACAAATAAAATCCTGGGGTACTGAACTCGGTTTTCAAGCCGTGGGCATCGCAGGCGTAGAGCTGCCGCAGGCAGAGCAACGTTTGATGGAATGGTTGGCGGCGGGTCGACATGGCGCGATGAATTATATGGCAAAACACGGCAGCAAACGCGCACAACCGGCGCAACTGCTACCCGGAACGCTACGCGTAATCAGCGCGCGCCTTGATTACCGGCCACCCAAAGCGCGCGATAGCTGGGAAGTCATGCACGATCCCGAGCGTGCCTTTATTTCGCGCTATGCTCTAGGCCGTGATTATCACAAACTGATGCGCCAACGACTACAACAACTCGCCGACCGCATCACGCAATCGATAGGCCCGTTTCAGTATCGCGTCTTTACCGACAGCGCACCCGTCATGGAAGTGGAGTTAGCACAATTAGCCGGGTTGGGGTGGCGCGGCAAGCACACCTTGTTGCTGCAGCGCGAACACGGATCGTGGTTTTTTTTGGGCGAGATTTACACCGATTTAGATTTACCCATCGACACGCCGAGCGACAACCATTGCGGCACTTGCCAAGCGTGCATCGACATCTGCCCGACCGGTGCCATTGTCGCGCCGTATAAACTCGATGCGCGGCGCTGTATTTCTTACCTCACCATCGAACTCAAAGACAGCATCCCGGAAGCATTGCGCCCACTCATGGGTAATCGCATCTATGGCTGCGACGATTGCCAATTGGTTTGCCCCTGGAACAAATTCGCACAAACAACGCACGAGCCGGATTTTCACCCGCGCCGGGGGTTAGACGATGCCGATTTAATTGAGCTTTTTGCCTGGAGTGAGGTCGATTTTGAAACACGCCTGCAAGGCAGCGCTATTCGCCGCATCGGACATGCGCAGTGGCTACGCAATATCGCCGTTGCACTCGGCAATGCGCCCACTTCAAACGCGGTTGTGGTCGCGCTGCAAACACGGCGCGACCACGCTTCGGCGTTGGTGCGCGAACATGTGCGCTGGGCGCTCGCGCGACATGACGCGCTAGACTGATATAATCCAACGATCTTATTCGTTTCTAAACCCATGCAAATCGACCCCGCCTCCCCTATTGGCGTTTTTGATTCCGGTGTCGGCGGCCTGACCGTGGTGCGCGCGCTCATGGAACGTCTGCCGTTTGAAAATATCGTTTACTTCGGTGACACGGCGCGCGTGCCGTATGGCGTAAAGTCGGTTGAAACCATCACGCATTACACGCTGCAGATCGCTGAATTTTTACTCGAAAAACAAGTCAAGTTATTGATCGTCGCCTGCAATACGATGGCGGCGGTGGCGGCGCAAAAAATCCACGCATTATCGTCTGTACCCGTCTTGGATGTCATCGATGCCGGTGCCCTCGGCGCACTGGCCGCGACGCGGAACAAACAAATCGGCGTTATCGGCACGCCGACGACCATTAACAGTGATGCCTATGCCCAGGCTATGCATCGGAGCGACCCCGGTGTACGCGTATATTCACAAGCTTGCGCCCTATTCGTGCCTTTGGTGGAGGAGGGTTGGCTCGATCATCCGGTTACGCGACTGACCGCGCAAGATTATTTGAGAACCGTCATGGCTCAAGAAATTGACACATTGGTACTGGGTTGTACTCATTACCCACTACTCATACCTTTGTTGCAGGAAATTACCGGTCCGTCGGTACGCCTCATCGATTCCGCGCAGGCGATGGCGCAACGCACCGCGGCACTCCTCAAGGAACAAAAAATCGGCAACCCGAATCGAACCCAACCGCGCCATGATTTTTTTGTTACCGATGTACCATTACGTTTCCAAACCATCGGCGAACGTTTTTTAGGGCGCTCCTTGTCCAATGTACATCTGGTAAAGTGGTAAACCGCCGCTAAGGACAACACGAATGACGACTTTCTTTTTATACCTACGCACGACTGTAATACTCGCACTCCCTTTATTTGCCGCGAGTTGCGCCAGCACCACGCAATCCGGCGTGGTGGGTGCCGAGCGGAAACAATTCCTACTCATATCCTCACAACAAGCGGAGCAGGGAGCCGCCACTTTCTACGCCCAGGAAAAAGACAAATATGCCAAGACCGGCGCACTCAATGCGAATGCGCAACAAACGGCGCGGATAAAAGCCATCGTCAAAAATTTGATCGAACAAGCCGGTGCATTCCGTCCCGACACGCGCAATTGGAAATGGGAAGTCAGCATCATCACCAGCAAAGAGGTTAACGCCTATTGTGCGGCAGGTGGCAAGATGGCGATTTATACTGGATTGCTGGATGGCTTAAAGCTAAACGATAGCGAAGTGGCCGCCGTCATGGGGCACGAAATTGCACACGCCTTGCGTGAGCACACGCGCGAGGCCATGTCGGAGTCGGTGGCGCAGCAAGTGGGAGTCTCCGTCATTGCCTCGCTGGCCGGCTTTGGCGAAGTCGGTACAAACTTACTGTCAAATGCCACTCAAGTTGCGATTGGACTACCCTTCTCACGCACCAAGGAACGCGAAGCCGACCGCATCGGTTTAGAGTTAATGGCGCGCGCGGGCTACGATCCACATAACGCGGTAAGTCTGTGGCGCAAAATGCTGTCCGGTGGCGGGAATCCACCGGAATTATTAAGCACCCACCCCGACCCGGAAAATCGCATTAAAGATATCGAGGCGCTGATACCCAGCGTGTTGCCCTTGTATGAGACAGCTAAGCGCAAAAAATTAAATCGCTAAAAAAAAGCCGGGTGGTAAACCACCCGGCGAAACTCGGATCAAGGAGAGAGTCCCAAGACAAGAAGCGCGTCAACGCACCTTGCACCTATCCGTATTGCAAACCACATGCCAGTTTTAGTGCGACTCTGCTTACCAATTTGTTACTGTTTCGCCGCACATCCAGGCGCTTGAATTCCCGATCAAACTTATACGTCGCTGTAGTTTGCTACGGCGCGGAAGGAATACCAATCCATGTCGGAGCATTTGAAAAGTGCCGTAAATTGCAATCGATAGTGCCGTTTTTTTGTCGGCCAATAGTCCAGCGTTACTAAACATTTATTTATTTAAGATGGGCACGACAGCGCATTGGTACGGTTTTCAATCATTAAAAATTTCACCACGTTGCGTTACATATAAAAATCTTATGTCGGCTTGCGTAGCACCAATGTTCGATTATTCACCGGCATCGGGTGATCCGCTTCCAGATACAAGCCTTGCTGCTCCGCCAGCGCGCAAATAGCTTCCGCATCGCGTATGCCGCTGACCGGGGAACGCGCTTTGAGCCAATCATCGAAACGTGCATTGCTCGGCGCGGTAAATTGCCCCCCGTAATTAAATGGGCCATACACACACATCACACCACCCGGCTGCAGCACTTGTCCCGCACCCTGAAATAGGCGCTCGACTTCCGGCCAGGAGACGATATGCAACGTGTTGGCGGTAAACACGCCGTCGACTGCCTCAACAGGCCACACGTGCTTATTTACATCGAGCACAATGGGTGGACGCGTATTGGGTAAAGCCGCCTCGTCCAGCCACTCTCTGATACCTTGATGATTCGGTTCTAGATCGCTGGTTTGCCAACATAAATGCGGTAAATGGCGGGCAAAATACACGGCGTGTTGA
Organism: Betaproteobacteria bacterium; assembly: GCA_043783305.1. Classification (GTDB taxonomy): domain Bacteria; phylum Pseudomonadota; class Gammaproteobacteria; order Burkholderiales; family Thiobacteraceae; genus RBG-16-58-11. The sequence goes on along the minus strand of JAYVZN010000089.1, from coordinate 13,311 downwards.
CCCGTTCCGCTGCCAATTTCGAGCACATTGCGCACCTTGGCAAACGCTTGGTGTAGGATAGCTAATATCGGTGCTTGGTTGCTTTCGCTGGCTTCTGAATAGGGTTTCATTGATTCGCTCGCTCGGTGGAATGATCCTTAATAAAAAATTGATTATCGCACTTAATAATCCACGCGTTTAGCCGTTATTACCCGAGTCCTCCCTTTTAAATTATCGGATGTTGTGTCCTTTCAATGCTGATCTCGTTTACTGCGCTTAGTCAAAAAAGTCAAACGCTGCTGAGCGACTGGCAGCGCTATCAATCCGCGCCGAGTTTTGAAAATTTTGTGGAATTTGCGATATCGATTAATAGCTTCACCGAATTTTTAATCGACAAGGGATTTACGGCTTTGCATCATGCAAGCCACGAGTTGGAGCAAGTAGCACTGTCCTTATTCAAGGAAGAAGTATTGCACCCCCTCCCGCAAGCCGCCACCGCCGATCTGAATGAACGTATTTTGATGCTCACGCAGATGATCCATAGTTATATGACGACCAGCGAAAGTCTCACGGAACGTCGCACTGAACCGCAAATCCATATCGTACCGGATGTACATCAACAACGCTGCGTCTGGTTGATCGGCCACCAACAAGAAATTTGGGAAGATCTATTGACGCAGCTCGGTTATTTTGGAAAGACTGTCAAATTTTTAACCTGGGACGACCCGCTCCCTGCCAATATACATAGCGACCCGCTCCTGCTGCTGGACATCAGCAGCCTTGCGGAGGGTGATTGGCAGCTCCGCATTAAAGCGCTTCGCCTGCAGTTTGCCGTCGGCCAATTGATTTGTCTGGCTATACGCTCTGATTTTGATCAATTGCAGCAAGCCTTGCGTAGCGGTTGCGACTGGTGCTTGCCGGAGGGCTCGGCACTCCACACCATGGTGGCGCAAATTTTGGAAATGGACGATCGCCAGGAACAAGAAATCTTTCGCGTATTGATCGTGGAAGACTCCCTGACTGCCAGTATGTTTATCAAACGTACTTTAGAAGAAAGCCAAATCAGCACTCAAATTATTCACGATCCATCCCAAGTGTTGATTGCCTTAAAGCAATACAATCCCGATTTAATTCTGATGGACATGTATATGCCCAACTGCACCGGCGTAGAGGCCGCGCGCGTCATCCGTCAACACGATGAGTTTTTAAGCATCCCCATTGTGTATCTCTCCGGCGAAACCAATATCGCGTTGCAAGTTGATGCCATGCGTTTAGGCGGGGATCACTTTCTCACCAAACCGTTTAATCCAATTTTTTTAAACGCCATCATTAAAAGTAAAATCGAGCGCTATCGCGCGCTGCGGCGTTCGATGTATCACGATAGTTTGACGGGTTTGCTTAATCACACCAGCGGTAAAAATGTTTTAGACACCCTGCTCTCCAGCGTGTCGCACGATCAAGGCGATTTATCGGTGGTGATGCTGGATATCGATCACTTCAAGCAGGTGAATGACACGTACGGACACCCGGTCGGCGATCAAGTCATCCGCAGCCTGTCCTGGTTGCTCAAACAACGTCTCCGCAAACAAGATATCTTATGCCGCTACGGTGGAGAGGAGTTTCTCATTGGACTACCGCATACGAGTATAGAGCAAGCGTTCCGTATCATGGATCGCATCCGCCAAGATTTTGCACAAATCCACCATCCCTACCAAGATACATATTTTTGCACCAGTGCGAGTGGTGGAATTTCTACTTTTCCCGCAATTCAAACGACCGATGCCTTGATTAAAGCCGCTGACGATGCGCTCTACGAAGCAAAACGCAACGGACGTAATTGCCTTGAATTGGCCACACGCCCCTCCAACCAAGGTGCTTTGTTTAACCTTTAAATCTCCGGCCTGGACGAAAATAACGCGGGTCATCATAGTATTCTGCTTGGGTATTTTCCGATGAAAATCCAGGAATCCCCAATAAAGGGACTGGAACCAAGTCTTGCGGCTGCATGAGGTGCTGTCTATTTTCCATATACTGCGCCAACAAGTAATCGGTTTGCACGAGTTGCGTTGCCAACGTCTCCGCAAAAAAACGTTCACTCACCGGTAAAATAATACCTTTCCCGGTTAACCCTCGGTAGGGTGTTAACGCGCGCTCCATTAAGCCATGCCCAAATAAAAAATAACGCATCTTTTGGTTCACTTCACCGCGGTTTTCCCAGAACAAAGACTTCCATTGAAAACCCGTCAACAGATTAGATAAAACCGGATCCGAGCTTAAAACGATAACACCGCTCTCATCAAACTGCGTCAACGCATCCTGCCTTGGGCTGCGCGCGCCGATTTCCGCCGCTTCGGCTCGCGCTGCAAGCAAAGCATATTGACGCGCATTTAAAACGGCTTTAGACGCCGGGAAACTGATCCAGGTGAGTAAATTAAAGCAATCATGCCAATTCTCTAGGCGCGTTTGTAATTCGCCTTGCCGATAAATACGGGGTTCATACGCATCCCGCCAATCTGAACATTGATCGGCGTTTTGCATGACCACCCGGAGCGATTTTCCACTGGCCGTTAATATTGGCTGCGGCAGGCCATCTAATTGATGCTGATAATCCGCGAGTGTCGGCCACTCTGGGCGCCACTCCGTGCGCTCCACCGACGAGCGCAATGCCGCATACCAAGGCATACGCTGTATTTTCAAACGATCCCAAGCAATCATAAAGTGACTTCTCTGCCCTGTCGCTTACGAAAGCCCTAAGGATAAACGACAGCCGGGTTTGTTGCCGTAAATGTAACGTTGGCCGGTGCCGCTTTTATCGGTAAAATATTCAAATTTCATTCGGAGGCTCCATGCGTAAAACCTTGATTCGTACTCTTACCCATTTAACGGCTCTAGGTCTGGCCGCCATGCCGCATTTAAGCGCTGCACATGAAGATTCTGTACCTGCTCATACGCCACAGGCCCAAGTAGCAGGTACTGATTTAGTGAAGATCGAGCGCAAGGCAGGCGAGGGCGCCACAGCCGTTGCCGGGCAACAGGTCACCGTGCACTACACAGGCTGGTTATACGATGCCAATGCGGCGGAGCAAAAAGGTCGTAAATTCGATAGTTCGCGTGATCGTGGCGAACCCTTTTCGTTTAAGCTCGGCGCGGGTCAGGTCATTCGCGGCTGGGATGAGGGTGTGGCGGGTATGAAAATCGGCGGTCAGCGCACACTGATCATTCCATCGGCGATGGGTTATGGCAGTCACGGCGCAGGCGGTGTCATTCCACCCAACGCGACCTTGCTCTTCGACGTGGAATTGCTAGGCGTAAAATAAATTGATCGGCGCGCGGTTTTACCGCGCGCGTTCGCGCACGTAGTGCATGAATCCCGGTAATAAAGACAAAACAATAATACCTAGAATCACTGCTGTGAGATTGTTTTTAATCAACGGAATGTTGCCGAAAAAATACCCCGCAAACACCAAAGCATTAATCCAAATAATGGCACCGGCCACACTAAAGAGCACGAAACGGCTATAAAACATGTGCCCGATTCCCGCTACGAACGGTGCAAAAGTACGCAGGATCGGTAAGAATCGCGCAAATAAAACCGTCTTCCCGCCGTGTTTTTCGTAAAACGCTTCGGTTTTCGCTAAATAGGCGCGATTCAACCAACGCGATTCTTTTTTGAATATCTTTGATCCAATTAAGCGACCGATCCAATAATTGGTGTTATCGCCTAAAAACGCTGCCGCCATTAACAGCAAAATTACCCATTGCAAATCCAGTACGCCTGTCGCGGCTAAAGCACCCACTACAAACAAGAGTGAATCACCCGGCAAAAAAGGCAAGACGACCAAACCAGTCTCGCAAAAAATAATCAAAAACAGAATGCCGTAAATCCAATAGCCGTATTGCGCGATCAGCAACACAAGGTGTTGATCTAGGTGCAACACAACATCGATGAATTGGGAGAAAAATTCCAACATAAATGGACCGTTAAATGAAATTTCGAATCCACACCGCGCTCAAGACGGAATGAATTAAACCGCTCGTTTTAAGGTAAAACCTCCGTCGTCGGTTTTTTCTCGGCCTTTATAAAATCTTCACGCGACACACCCAACCACATCACGATCGGGCTGGCTACCAATACCGATGAATACGTGCCGACCACAATTCCGATGGTCAACGCCAAAGCGAAGTAATACAAAATTTCGCCGCCCAAAAATAGCATGGCAAACACCATCAACTGGGTCGTCACATGGGTAATGACCGTTCGGGATAAAGTACGGGTAATTGCGTTATCGATAATTTCCGCCACACTGCCTTTACGCATTTTTCGGAAATTTTCCCGGATTCGGTCATACACCACCACGGTATCGTTCACGGAATAACCTAGGATCGCCAGCAGAGCCGCTAAAACGGTGAGCGAAAATTCCCACTGAAAAAAAGCGAACATGCCCGCGATAATCACCACATCGTGCAAAGTCGCAACGATGGCACCCACGGCGAACCGCCATTCAAAGCGGAGCGCGAGGTACAGCACAATACCCGCCGACACGGCGAGCAACGCCAATGAGCCGTCGTACAACAACTCTTTACCCACCTGCGGGCCGACAAACTCTACGCGCTGTAATTTCACATCGGCCGCCTGCTGTTGCAGTACCGCCAACACTTGATCGGATAATTTAGCGCTACTTAGCCCCGGTTTAACCGGTAGTCGAATCAATACATCCTGCGATGCGCCGAAGTTTTGCACGCTGGTATCCGGGTACCCGTACGTCGCCAAATGTTCGCGGATACTTTGAATCTCCGCCGCTTTGGCATAACGCACTTCCATCACCGTACCGCCCGTAAAATCGACGCCTAAGTTAAGTCCCTTCCACACCAAGAAGACCACCGCAAAAATAAAACTCGCCGCCGAAACATAGCCGGTCGATTTGGCATACTTCATAAAAGGTATGTCGTTTTTGATGCGAAATAATTCCATGATTTTTCCTTGCTCGGCCGTTTAAGCCATCGCCTTAATCAAATTGAAAGCTGCGTTAGTTTTTTGGACCGTCCGTAGGTCAAATTTACAATCCCACGTGACACCGTGACCGCACTGAACATGGAGGTAACGATACCGATGCACAACACGACCGCGAAACCACGTACCGGGCCGGAGCCCAACCAAAACAGGAAAAAGCCAGCGATCAACGTCGTGATGTTGGAGTCAAAAATAGTATCCCACGCACGGTCAAAGCCAGAACTAATTGCCGCCTGCGGTGAATTACCGTTGCGCAGTTCTTCGCGAATACGTTCAAAAATAAGCACATTGGCATCAATGGCCATCCCCACCGTCAAGGCGATACCGGCAATGCCGGGCAATGTCAGTGTGGCCTGTAAAGCCGAAAGGATTCCAATTAAAAACAAAATGTTCACGCCTAGCGCCGTGGTCGCAATGAAACCAAACAGGCGATAATAAAAAATCATAAAGACCGCAATGGCTGCAAAGCCGATCATGGTGGATCGAAAGCCGCGCTGGATGTTGTCTTTACCCAGGCTCGGTCCAATCGTGCGTTCTTCGATGATCTCCATCGGCGCAGCCAGTGCGCCCGCGCGCAAGAGCAGCGCAACGTTGTTCGCTTCGTCGGCGCTGAAGTTACCGGTAATTTGCACCCGACCATTTGGAATTTCACTAATAATCTTCGGTGCCGTAACGACTTCTTCTTGACCTTTTTCGATCAATAAAATAGCCATACGTTTACCCACATTTTCCCGCGTTAATTGCTGAAAAATGCGTGAACCGCGCGCATCCAATTCAATCCGAACTGCCGGTTTTCCGTATTGGTCACGGTCCGGGCCGGCACCGGTAATATATTCACCGGTCAGTACAATATTGTTCCGCACCAAGATCGGTGAGCTGCCGTGCTCGCCCTGTTCGTTCAGCAACTTGGCACCGAGGGGTACTTGTCCTTGCAACGCCGCATTAATTTCCGCATCGGTAAAATCGGCCATGTGCAATTCCAAGGTCGCCGTGCGTCCCAAAATCTTTTTAGCTCTTGCGGTATCTTGAATTCCCGGCAACTGCACGACAATCCGATCTAAACCTTGTTGCTGAATAATCGGTTCCGCCACGCCCAATTCATTGACGCGTTTGCGTAAGGTGGTTAAGTTTTGTTTGATGTCCAACTCTTGACGCTGCTGCAAGGCTTCCGGCCGCAATTTAGCCACCAGTATCGGCACACTCCCGTCCTGCCCTTCTTTCAAGAATAAATCCGAAATGCGACTGCTAATCACATCCTTTGCCTTATCGCGCGCGTCCGTATTTGGAAAAGCGATCCGCACTTCGTCACCGCGGTGCACAACGCTGTCGTAAGGAATTTTTTTCTCGCGTAAGCTGCTGCGCACGTCGCTCGCATTGCGGTCCATCGCCTTCGCAAAAGCTGACTTTGTGTCCATTTGCAAGAGAAAATGTACACCACCGCGCAAGTCCAGACCCAGATACATCGGTAACGCCCCCATGCGCGTCAGCCATTCCGGGGAGCGCGGCAATAAATTCTGCGCAACGATATAGGACTCACCCAATTTATCGCGTAAAGCCGTTGCGCCTTTGGTTTGAATATCAACATCGCTAAAACGCACATTGATATTTTTACCTTCAAACTTTATGTTGGTATAAGGGATTTTTTCGAGACTAAGAATACCTTCGACCGTTTGCGCGGTCGCGGCATCCACTTTGATTGCCGACTTATCGCTTGAAATTTGCACTGCCGGTTCATTGCCGTAGTAATTGGGCAAGGTGTAGAAAAACCCGAGCAGCAGCGTTATCACGATAACGATGTATTTCCAAAGAGGGTAGCGATTCATAAGAGAAACGATCCGGGTTACGTGTTAGAAGGATTAAGCAGCACTTTTGACCGAACCCTTGGGTAGTAGGGTTTGCACGGTTTGTTTCTGTACTTGGATGGTCACATTATCGGCAATTTCCAAACTGATGAACTGATCGCCGACTTTGGTGATCTTGCCCAACAATCCACCTGCCGTGATAATTTCGTCGCCTTTTTGCAGCGCCTCAATCATCTTTTTTTGCTCTTTGGCGCGTTTCATTTGCGGGCGAATCAGCATGAAATAGAACAACACGAAAATAGCAATGAAGGGGAGCAACCCCATCACGGACTCTGTCGCACCAGCGGTGGGGGCAGCGTAGGCTTCACTAATAAACACAAGGCATCTCCAGGTTAACTCGATCTATCGCGGGGCGGCAGGCTTGCCGTCTAATTAGGGAGTGTTAAAAATGCCGCAAATTTTAGCACAAACCGGCCCGACCTTGCCGAAATTCCGCGACAAAGCGCGCTAACTGCCCCATTGCGATTGCTTCCCGCAACCCCCGCATCAATTCCTGGTAATAATGCAAATTATGTAACGTATTTAGGGTAGCACCGAGAATTTCTTGCGATTTATCTAAATGGTGTAGGTAGGCCCGGGTAAAATTGCGGCAGGTATAACAGTGACAATCCGCATCCAACGGCGTGGTTTCATGCCGGTAGCGGCTATTGCGGATGCGGATATCGCCGTGGCGCGTGAATAAATGTCCGTTACGTGCGTTGCGCGTCGGCATCACGCAATCGAACATATCCATGCCGGCCAGCACGGCTTCCACAATATCTTCCGGTGTGCCTACACCCATCAAGTAGCGTGGTTTGTCCTGCGGCAATAAAGGCGCGGTGTAGTCCAGAACTTTACGCATTTCTTCTTTCGGCTCGCCCACCGATAACCCGCCAATGGCGTAGCCGTCAAAACCGATTTGCTCCAGGCCTTGCAGCGATTGCAAACGCAGCTCGGGATACATCCCGCCCTGCACAATGCCGAACAAGGCGTTGGGATTATCGCCATGCGCATGCTTAGAACGCGCCGCCCAGCGTAGCGATAACTGCATCGACTCGGATGCCTGCTGTACATCAGCCGGATACGGCGTGCACTCATCGAAAATCATGACGATGTCTGAATTGAGTACACGCTGGATGCGCATCGACTCTTCCGGCGCTAGAAAGCATGCATCACCATTGATCGGCGAGCGGAAATTCACGCCCTCCTCGGATATTTTACGCAGTTCATTCAGACTAAACACTTGAAAGCCGCCGGAATCGGTCAGGATCGGGCCATCCCACCCCATAAAGCGATGCAGGCCGCCATGCGCTTCGATGACTTCCAAGCCCGGCCGCAGCCATAGGTGAAAGGTATTGCCGAGCACGATCTGCGCCCCGATGTCTTTAAGATCGGTCGGGCGCATCGCCTTCACCGTACCATAGGTGCCGACCGGCATGAAGGCCGGCGTATCCAGTATGCCATGCGCCAACGTGAGCCGCGCACCGCGCGAGGCGCCATCCGTCGCTAGTAATTCAAATTTCATGGTTTCTCGCGTTCAATCAACATCGCATCGCCGTAACTAAAAAAGCGATAGCGCTCTTCAATCGCGTGACGATAGGCTAGCTTTAAATTCACCATGCCGCCGAAAGCGCACACCAGCATAAACAAAGTAGATTTCGGTAAATGAAAATTGGTCAGCAACCGATCCACCACCCGAAAACCATAACCGGGAATAATAAAAATATTCGTATCGCCATAACCCGCTTGTAGCGCCCCCCCTCCCGCCGCTGATTCCAAGGCGCGCAAGCTCGTTGTGCCCACCGCAAGGACGCGTCCACCACGGGCTTTGGCCTGCACAATAGCCTCTACGGTTTCCTCCGGTACGTGATACCACTCACTGTGCATGCGGTGCTCACGCACATCGTCTACGCGCACCGGCTGAAAAGTTCCCGCGCCGACATGCAAAGTAACATAGGCGATCTGCACACCCAGCGCACTGATCTCCCCGAGCATATCTTGATCGAAATGCAGACCGGCGGTCGGTGCCGCGACGGCACCCGGCTTGCTGGCGTAAACGGTCTGATAACGCGCCTCATCCGCGGCATTGGATCGGCGCGTAATATACGGCGGTAAGGGCAGACTGCCGTGCTGTTCCAACCACGCTAACAAAGGCAAGTCGGACTCCAACCGCACCTTGTACATTTCACCCTGACGCTCCAGCACACTAAAAGCAGCCGTGGGATTAATCACAATACGCGTATCTGCTTTCGGGGCGTGGCTCGCACGTATCTGCGCCACCGCGTGCTTTTCATCCACCACCCGTTCCAACAACATTTCGACTTGACCGCCACTCTCTTTGGTACCAAATACACGTGCTTTAATCACCCGAGTATCGTTAAAAATAATCACATCGTTGGGTTGAATATACTTTGGCAAATCGGCAAACATCCGATCGTGCAGAGTACCGTCGCGGCCATCGAGCGCCAATAAACGGCTTGCGCGCCGCGCTTCGGATGGAAATTGGGCGATTAATGCTTGCGGTAAACGGAAATCAAAATCTTGAGTACGCATGAAAAGCCGCGAAAATAACCGATATCAGGGAACTGGATTATAGCCGAACTTGATACGCACCCGATTTCTGCGGATAATGCCGCCTTCCGTTTGGTAATAGCCAAATGGAAACAGGGTGTCGGAAGTCGTAGCGAGCGCAGACAGCTTGGAAGCGGACAGAGCGCCGTAGTTTTGCAACAACCTGCAAGCCGGGATGGCGGAATTGGTAGACGCACTGGACTCAAAATCCAGCGATGGCAACATCATGGGGGTTCGATTCCCCCTCCCGGCACCAGAAACAACCCCAAGGCAGTCCAATACAGGCCAGATAACTCTACAAAATAAGAGTTTATGGCTTTTTTTACGTCCATAGCAGACCGATCATGTTTGTTGCAATCTGGGGGCATGTGGGGGTATTGTTGGGGGCATATACCACCATCACTGGATTGGATGCCCCCAAATGGCTCTCACAGATACCGGGATTAAAAAGGCCAAGCCTGGCGACAAATCCATCCGCATGTTTGATGGTGGCGGCTTATATCTCGAAGTCTCGCCAGCGGGTGGCAAGCTATGGCGCTTGAAATACCGCTTCGATGGAAAAGAAAAGCGACTTGCACTTGGAAAATATCCCGACGTATCACTCGCAAAGGCCAGAGACCGGCGTGACGAAGCGCGGCAATTATTGGCGGACGGCATAGACCCCAGCGTGTACCGGAAGGCCGCAAAGACCATGCAGGCCGGGCTAGCTGCGAACACCTTTGAAGTGATAGCGCGTGAATGGCATGCCAAAGTAGCATCCACCCAAGCCGAGACTACCCATACAAAGCGCTTGAGATTTCTTGAAGGCGATGTATTCCCGTACATCGGCAACCGCCCTATTGCTGAACTCGTGGCACCTGATCTGCTGGCGATCATCCATCGGATTGAAGGCCGGGGCGCGATGGATATAGCGCGGCGTGTTCACAACATCTGCGGGCGCATCTTCCGCTATGCCGTCGGTAAAGGGCTGGCGACACGCGACCCTAGCCGAGACATCGAGCTAAAGGACATACTCCCGCCAGAAGATGTAACGCACCATGCCTCAGTGACCGAACCCAAAGCGGCTGGTGAACTGCTACGGGCTATCGACGGCTTTACCGGCTCATTTACTACCCGCTGCGCCTTGCGACTTGCGCCGCTGGTTTTTGTGCGACCTGGTGAGCTGCGCCACGCCGAGTGGTCGGAGTTTGATTTCGATAAGTCCGAATGGCGCATTCCAGCAGGCAAGATGAAAATGAAGGAACAGCACATAGTCCCGCTATCGACTCAAGCGGTTTCCGTCCTGCACGAAATCCAAACCCTTACCGGTGCCGGCCGCTATGTGTTCCCCGGCGAACATACCAGCAAGCGGCCCATGAGTGAAAACACCGTCAACGCTGCGCTAAGGCGTATGGGCTACACCAAAGATGAGATGACCGGCCACGGCTTCCGCTCGATGGCATCAACCCTATTGCATGAGTTAGGCTTACCGCATGCCGTGATCGAAGCCCAACTAGCCCACGGCGAACGCAACAAAGTATCGGCGGCGTACAACTACGCAAAATATCTGCCAGAACGTAAAAAGATGATGCAGCAATGGGCGGATTATTTGGACAAGCTAAAAGCTGGCGCGGAAGTGATACCGATACGCGGCAATACAGCATAAGCGTTTGCTGCGCCTAGCCCGACGGGGCGAAAACCAGATTCCCTTGTCTGGCTGGCGTAGCTTCCAATTCAAGGAAGAGCGTGAAGGGGAAATAAATGAATGAGGAAATTTCCAACGAAAGTGAGAGCCAGTTTTTTCTTGCAGATGAAATAGAAAATCTCAAGAATTTCCAACTATCAACCTCAGGTGGCCGTCTTCCTGTCTTATTCTGGGCAATATTTCTGGCAACTTTCCAAGCAATTAAAAAACCAACAAACGATTTTGCATCTGCAACCATAACTAATTTAAACGTGATAATTGGCATAATTGCCAACCTCGAACTGGCTGGGTTTCACCCGTTAACCAAGCTGCCAGCCAAAACACTTATGGAGCACGACAATAAAGTCTTGGAATTCGATCATCACTGGTTAGTCGGCCCAGGAGAGTTCGAAGAATGGCTAGATAAGCAAGGATTTGAATTTCCGATGGAGGTTAATTTCGGCAGCGCATTTGTACATATGCTTACTGAAACTGGCATCATTAAAAATGATGATTTGCTTAAGAAAAGCCTAGAAGAATATGGATCAAGCAATGCCGTGGAAAATAAAATCCATGAAACCAATAAAGCTGTTACATCAGCAAACAACGACACACACGCCCAACCAGCGATCAAAGGGAAAACTTTTGAAACCTTGATAGCAGCTATATCCGCTTATCCTGTACGCTTTAATGATCTTCATCGCGAAGTAAAGCTAGACAGCGATATTAGATCCTGGTTAAAAAAAGAATTTAAGCTAGCGGATCGTGATACGCACATCTTAGGGCGCATGGTCGCTGAACATTTTGTTGTCAAAATCAAAAACACCTGACACCCAATATCGCCGCGCTAGTAAACAACCTTATCGCAAATAGGCAGCAGATTTCATAACCTGTCACCTCAAGACCACTTGACTGACAGCTTCCTGTCAGCTTTATAAAGCTTGCTCTCTTTTCAACCATAGAGGTGCAAGCATGACTAACGAGATTCAACATCTACCCACAACCGGCTTTGTCCGGTTATTTCAAATTGCCGGTAATCCTAAGTCCGAACCGCCGATTCCTCCAATCATTCCTGTTAGCAAATCAACGTGGTGGGCTGGCGTGGCAACGGGCCGATACCCGAAACCCGTTAGAACCCTAGGCCTGAGGATTACCGCATGGCGTGTGGAAGATATTCGCGCCCTGATCGAATCGCAAAGCAAATAAGGGAGCGCATCATGAAAACAAATCAACCAAAAGAATTCGCCCCGTTTGCAGACGAGGCGAAGGAGCAACAATTAATTACGATCCGCAATAAGTATAAGGGCGACAGTCGGAGCGATCAAGGAACGCGGCTTTTAGAGGCGCTGCGGTGGTTTCCGGTCTCTACCTTTGAGGCGCGGAAGCACTTGGATGTAATGCACCCAGCCGGGCGCGTGCAAGAGTTACGCGAAGACGGAAATGAAATTGAAACCCTGCGCTATTCTTTGCCAAGCGACATTGGCAGACCGCATAGCATCGCCGTGTACGTCCTTCGCAAAGGGGTGCGGCCATGAGAGCGGATCAATTGCGCCAACGTATTTTAACGCTCATAGAGCGCTTGCCAGGGCTTGGCATCGGCGCTGACATCTACGCACTATCAATCGTCGAGCTGCGGGGCTTGCATGCCTTTCTGCGACGTTTGGCTGGCGGTGGGTAACGATGTCGGCAAAATCCAATCGCTGGAAGGAGGCGAAGGATAAACGGGACGGCGGGGCATTTGTTCAATTGCCCATGTCCGTCTTGAATTCTCGCGCCTATATCGAGTGCAATGCTTATTCAAGAATGCTGCTGTTCGACTTGCTGGCGCAGTATCGCGGCAACAACAACGGCGACTTATCCCCATGCTGGAAGTTTATGCGTTTGCGTGGCTGGCGATCCGAAGCAACTTTGATGAAAGCCAAGCGTGAATTAATCGAACTGGGCTTGATCGTGGAAACCCGGAAAGGTGCAAGGCCGAACAAAGCGAGTTTGTACGCGGTAACGTTTTACGCTTTGGATGACTGCGGCGGAAAACTGGAAATGTCGGTTAGGAGTTTTCCTAGAGGTGCTTACAAGCTGCGCGATCCAGTGCCAGTAGTGCGGATTAAAAACGCATCGCTTACTACGCCTAGTGAAGTAGAGAGGACTGACCTTGCCCCTGTTTTCCGTATCCCATAGCTAGGCACATTATGCGGCTTTCCTGATCTGCTCGGCGAGCCACTTTTTCTCAAACTGCATCGGACTGA
>JAYVZN010000088.1:0-9795 GCA_043783305.1 Betaproteobacteria bacterium | reverse complement strand
GCACAGCAAGGAGTGGCGCGTCATCGGCATGCTCGATGACGATCCGGTGAAGCTGGGCCGGCAGATCCTGGGCGCGACCGTCCTGGGCCGGATTGACGACTTGCGGGCGGTGGCCGCCCGCTACGATGTCGGCCACACGATCATTGCGATGCCATCGACTTCCCACCAGGTGCGCCGGCGCATCGTCGATCTGTGCCAGGAGACCGGCATCCGGGTCTTGACCGTACCGTCTTTCGACGATCTCATGAGCGGCAAAGTGACGGTCTCGCAGATCCGCGATGTCGAACTGGACGACTTGCTGGGACGGGATCCGGTGACGCTCGACAACCCCGGATTGGCGAGTCTGCTCGAACAAAAAACCGTTCTTGTGACGGGAGCCGGCGGCTCGATCGGCAGCGAGTTGTGCAGGCAGATTGCTAAATTCCGTCCGTCCCGGCTGGTGTTGTTCGAGTTGTCCGAGTTCGCGCTTTACCAGGCTGAACAGGAATTCCGGCGCACGCTTCCGGAACTATCCATCGTATGCGCGGTGGGCGATACTAAAAGCCGCGACCGTGTCCGTCAAGTGCTGGCGAAATATCGGCCGCAGGTGGTATTTCACGCTGCGGCCTATAAGCATGTGCCCCTGATGGAAGAAGAGAACGCCTGGGAAGCGGTGCGCAACAATGTGTTAGGCACTTATGTATTGGGCAAGCAGGCTATCGAGCACGGTGTAAAAAAGTTTGTGTTGATTTCTACGGACAAGGCGGTCAACCCGACCAATGTCATGGGGGCCAGCAAGCGCTGTGCGGAAATGGTATGCCAAGCCCTGCAAGGTGGGGAAGGCACTCGCTTTGTTATGGTGCGATTTGGCAATGTGCTCGGCAGTACCGGTAGCGTGATTCCGCGCTTTCAGCAGCAGATCGCACAGGGTGGCCCGGTGACCGTGACCCATCCGGACATCATTCGCTACTTCATGTCTATTCCCGAAGCAACGCAACTCGTGTTGCAGGCGGGCGTGATGGGGCAAGGTGGGGAGTTGTTTGTGCTGGATATGGGTGAGCCGGTTAAAATTGTCGACTTGGCGCGCGATATGATTCGTCTCTCGGGTTTTAGCGAAGATGAAATCAAAGTTGTCTTTACCGGTTTGCGTCCCGGTGAGAAATTGTTCGAGGAATTGCTGGCCGACGATGAACACACTTTGCCCACACCCCATCCCAAGCTGCGCATTGCGCGCGCACGCGCGGCTGAATCGGCTTGGCTTACAGAGGCAATTATTTGGTTCAGCTATGAAGGCGTGCGCACCGAAGGTGAAGTCAAACAACAATTACGTCAGTGGCTGCCGGAATATGCGCCAACAGGTCGGTAGGACCGAAGCGCAACGGCTCTTTCGCAATGACTTTAAAAATCTTATTTTCAGAAAGCTCGCCCAACTTAGGTGGCCAAGAGCTGCAATTGCTGCAGCAAATGACAGTCCTGCAGCGGCAGGGTGTAGCGGTCAAGCTGGCTTGCCGGCCGGCAAGTAAAATTGAAAATGCGGCACGACAGCGTGGCTTAGTGGTGGAACTAGTTGCGTTTCGAAACAGCCTGCACCCGCCCAGCATTCTCCACATCAGGCGCTTGCTGCAAACATGGCGACCGGATGTGGTGGTAAGCCATAGTGGTCATGATGCGAATGTGTGTGGTGTGGCGGCGCGGCTAATGTTGAATCGTCCGCGCACCGTGCGTGTTAGAACTTATCAACACGGCGTTCCGCATGCTTGGTCGTATAACTATTTGGCGGATATCACAATGGTGCCGAGCCTGGAAATGCGCACGCGTATTCTACGTAACGCCAAAATAACAGAGACGCGCATACACGTTTTATATCCCGGCTTGGACTTCGCACAAATAGCACGTGACGCACAGCAGTCCCTGCCTAAGGAAATTACGTCCCGGTTTGTGCAGAACCCAGGAAGGCTATTAGTACATGCAGCCATGCTGCGCCCGGAAAAGGGCCACCTGTTTATGCTGGACGTAGTGGCGCGTCTATTACCCCGATTTTCAGATTTGCGTTATGTCATTGCCGGTGAAGGTGAACAGCGGGCGGCGATAGAGCAACGCATTCGCGCATTGAGGTTATCTGAAAATGTTTTTTTAGTCGGTATGCTGCAACCCGTGGCTCCTTTGTTGCAGCGTGCGCATCTGGTTATCATGCCGTCCTTGATAGAGCCGTTGGGAATGGCGCAGATTGAGGCGTTGAGTTTGGGCGTTGCGGTTATAGCGAGTAACGTTGATGGTATTCCAGAAACCATTGATGCAGATCAAACAGGCCTATTGGTTGCCCCGGGAAATACAGAGGCGTGGGTAGACGCTATTACCTGGGGACTGGAACATCCGGAGCAGATGGCGGCAATGGCCGCTGAAGGACGTAAACGAGTGCAGGAGAAATTTTCCATCGAGACCAATAGCGCACGGTTTTTAGGTTTATTACAAACCCATTCGCTTACTAAAACGACGCAATAAAACCAATGCATCATGCAAAATAAATTCGATACTTGGGCGAAATGGCTCGCGATCCCGATTGGTTTTACACTGCCGATTTCTACGGCTGCGGATAATATATTACTGTATTTAACGCTCACGGCTTTGCTATTGGGTGGGCGTTATCGGCACAAGCTGCGAACCATCAGCACTAACCCGGTAGCAGTTGCGGCGTTGCTGTTGGTGTGTGCGCTAGTGCTGGGCGGGCTGTACGGCCATGCGGCATGGAGTGATGTGCAGCATTACTGGCGTAAATATGTACCGCTATTATTTATTGCTTTGCTGATCCCTTTGTTCCAAGACAAAACCAGCCGAGAATATGCTTTAACCGGTTTCATGCTCGCCATGGCACTAACCTTGCTGTTGTCGTATATCATAGCCACAGGTTGGTTCGCTGAGCGCGCTTGGTTTCAAGGAACCGTGGACAATGCTTTCGTGTTTAAGCTGCACATCACGCAGAATGTGTTCATGGCTTTTTTTGCTTTTGCATTGGCGTTGAAGGCAAAAAATACGCTGCAATTCAGTTGGCGCATCGCGTATGGCGCAGCGGCGCTATTAGCTGCCTACAACGTGCTTTTTATGGTGCAGGGCCGCACCGGGTATGTGGTGCTGGCGGTGTTGCTGACGTATTTTTGCTTTCGGATCTTGCGGTGGAGGGGCGTGATTTTAGCCGGATTCGTCGGGATCACCGTGGCGAGTATCGGGTATTTTGCTTCGACGACCCTGAGCACTCGCGTAAATTTAGTGATCCAGGAAGTCGCTGCCTGGAAACCGGGGCACGGCGCAAGTTCTTCCTCTGGATTGCGCATGGACTATTACACCAACAGCCTGCGTATAATTCACGATCACCCAATTTTGGGTGTCGGCACCGGTGGTTTCGAACGGGCTTACGCCGAAAAAATTAAAGGCACCAATACCGCACCTTCAAACAATCCACACAATCAGTATTTATTGATTACCGCTCAACTCGGCATCGTGGGTTTGTGCCTGATGCTGTTTTTATTTTTGCAGCAATGGCGTACAGCGGCTTGGCTTCCGTCCATTTTTGAGCAAGAGATGGCGCGCGGTATGTTGCTGACCATCATGAGCGGAAGCTTGTTGAATTCGCTGTTACTCGATCATGCAGAAGGTTTGTTTTTTGCTTGGATGAGCGGCGTGTTGTTTGCCGGCTATCGTGCGGCGCAACAACGATAGTGTTCATAACCAATCGGTGTTGGCGCTGCGCGTTAAATCGACACTCTCGAATGCATCTGATATGGCTGTGGTATCGGTGCCGGTACGCCCCGCAGCGCGCCAACGCGGCAGTCGGCTACCGTGCAAATGGACCGCACCTTTTAAAGCCTGATCGCGGGTAGCGCCCGGCAGCGGCACGATGCAGGTGCTCGCACTGCCCAAGACATTGGCGGCCCAATGCGAGTAGCCGGAAATCGGTGTTGCCAAAATAACGGGGCAGCAGGCGAGTGCGAACAAATCGGCAACCGGATTGACCCGCGATTCGTGATCCGGCCCTTTGTAGCGATACGGTGAGTCGATGTTGAGCGTCAGTACATCAAAATTTCGATGCAAAGCGGCATAGGTGCTGGGGTCGCCGGTGCTGGATAAAAAGAAACAAACGTCTGTTTGTTGTTGGATGATCGCTGCCATGCTTTGCTCGTACCACCATACGGGGATGGCGGGCCATTCAATGCCATCGATGCGATACGTGTCGGCATCTGTGAGCCGGTAATCGCCGTGACGAATATGCACACCGACCAATGGCCGTGTCTGCACCGGCGCAAATAAGGCGCGGATTTCCGTCGCCAGGGTGGGGTTAAGATGAATCTTGGACGCGGTTTCCAAATAAATCGGGTCGAGGATTTCGGACGGCCCATCCAGGGAGCGCAAGATGATTTTTTTATCGCGCAGGTTGGCAAATTGCGCCGCATCGCAATGCCGCACACGCAGTGCGCCGAGTCGCGCCAGCAAGCGCACTTTCCCGCGCAGTGTGTCGTCTACGCTGAAAGAATCCAGCTCGTGCCAATCCAAAATAATTTCGTGGCCAAAGGCTTTGCGGATGGCGAAAGCGAGGGGTAGGGTTTCCAGGCGATTGGTTATGCCGACGAACTCGTCGATGTATAGTTTGGGCATGGCTTGTTAGAATAGAAATTTCAGCCTCGCAGTATATATGATGAGTCGAATGCCCATGAAACCGCCACAGCGTGTATTGTTGATTGCCACGCGGCGCATCGGCGATGTGTTGCTGACGACACCGTTGCTACATGCGCTGCGGTTGGCTTGGCCCGAGACCGAAATCGATGTACTGGTATTCCAAAATACACAGGGCGTGTTGCACGGTAATCCGGATATTCATCGGATCATTACCGTGCCGGAGCATCCGGGATTTTGGCGGCACCTTAAATTATTCTTGCGCTTGTTTCGGCGCTATGACCTAGCGCTCTCCACTCTCACCAGTGATAAGCCGACCCTTTACGCCTGGATTGCCGGCAAGTACCGCATCGGCCTGCTGGCCCCGGAACAAAAGCAGCGCTGGAAGCGGCACTTGTTAACGCAAACGGTGGAATTCGATAACATCAACACGCATACCGTGTTGATGAATCTCAAGCTGGCTACTGCACTGGGCATTACCCCGAGTTTTGCCGTGGTCGCCACTTGGATGCCGCAAGACGCAGCGCAACTAGAGGCCATTTTACCGTTCGATGCGGATCAAGTGCCTTATGCGGTGCTGCACGTCTACCCCAAATTTGCATATAAAACTTGGCCTGCGCAGGGTTGGAAAGATTTAGCGCAATGGTTGCATGAGCGCGGACTGCGTGTGGTGTTGACGGGCAGTCAAGCCGTGGACGAATTAGCGTATGTTGCGGAAATTTTCAACACGCTACCCTTTGATGCGGTCAATCTGGCGGGACGCTTGAGTTTGTCGCAGAGTGCTTGTTTGCTCAGCCGCGCTAAAGTGTATGTGGGGCCGGATACGGTTATGACACATATTGCCGCTGCCGTCGGCGCGCCCACCGTGGCCTTGTTCGGGCCGTCTAATCCGGTGAAGTGGGGGCCGTGGCCGCAAGGCTATACGCAATCGCAAAATCCGTATCGGTTGCGCGGCACACAAACCGTGGGCCGGGTAACTTTGCTGCAAGGTGCGGGCGAATGCGTGCCGTGTATGGAAGAAGGCTGCGAACGGAATATTCGCAGTTTGAGTGCCTGCTTACAAAATCTATCGAGCCAGAAAGTAATCGAGGCGGTAAAGAGCTTACTCGAAAACTAAGCGGGGTTTGACGCAAACTGTGTGCGGTACAAATTGGCGTAAATGCCGTCGTTGGCCAGTAAAGTTTGATGCGTGCCTTGTTCCGCGATACGTCCTTGTTGCAGCACAACGATGCGATCCACTTTCTCAATGGTGGAAAGTCGGTGCGCGATAACGATGGTGGTGCGTTTGTGCATCAAAGTTTCCAGTGCCGCCTGCACATGGCGTTCGGATTGCGTGTCCAGAGCCGAGGTCGCTTCATCCAAAATTAAAATCGGTGCATCTTTTAAGATGGCGCGGGCGATGGCGATGCGCTGGCGCTGACCACCGGAGAGCTTGATGCCGTTTTCACCGACCGTCGTTTGTAAGCCCTGCGGCAAGTTGCGAATAAATTCCATGGCATGTGCGGCTTCGGCGGCGGCGGTAATTTCTTCGACGCTGGCCTGCGATTGGCGGCCGTAAGCAATATTGGCGGCGATACTGTCGTTGAATAAAACTACGTCCTGGCTGACGAAGGCGATGTTCTCGCGCAGGCTGGCTAGCTTGATGTCGGTTAGGTTGTGGCCATCGAGCAATATCGCACCCTGCGTGGGGTGGTAGAAGCGCGGGATTAGATTTACCAGCGAGGTTTTACCGCTGCCGGATTGTCCCACCAGTGCTACCGCCTCGCCTGGCGCGATGCTCAGCGAAATATTTTGCAAGGCCGCGCCGCCTTCCGCCTCATACTGCAAGCTCACCTCGCGTAACTCGATACGGCCAGTGACGTGGGTCAGTTCAACACGGCCTTGATCCGGCTCGGAGTCGTGATCTAATAATTCGAATACTACTTCGGCCGCCGCTAAGCCGCGCTGTATAGCTTCGTTAATACTAGTGAGGTGCTTGATCGGTGCCAGCAGCATCAACATGGCGGTGATGAAAGACACAAAGCCGCCGACCGTGATGAGATTGCCGGAAGATTCTAAGGTGGCAAAGTAGATAATCGCCGCCAGCGCCAAAGCGGCAATCCCCTGCACTAAGGGAACGTGTAATGAGGCTGCTACGTTTTGCTTAATACTAAAACGGCGTAGGCGATTGTTGGCCTCATCGAAGCGTTGCGCTTCATAGGCTTCGCCACCGAATACTTTGACCACTTTATGTCCTGACAATGCTTCTTCCAGCACATGCGTCACGTCGCCCATAGCATGTTGTGAACTGTGGCTCATTTGACGCAGGCGTTTGCTGAAGACCCGCACGGTGAGTGCGACCAGGGGTGTGATGACTAAGGCAATCAAACTCAATTTCCAGTTCAGATAAAACATCCAGCCGAGCAGACCTAAAATAGTGAAAGTGTCTCGCACCAACACCGTAACGACGTTGGTTCCGGCTGCCATGACTTGGGTTACATTGAACGCAATATTGGCAATAACGGCCCCGGAGGAAACATTGTCATAATACGGCGTGGGTAAACGAATTAGTTTATGGAACATTTGGTTGCGCAAATCCGTCACGAGCTTAGTGGCTACCCAGTTGGTGGCGTAGCTGCTGGCAAAAGTGAACGTGCCGCGCACCAGGAACAGCAAAATCAATAGCAGCGGAATAAGTTGGATCAGATGCGGGTCACGATGTACGAAACTACCGTCCAGCAGAGGTTTGAGTAACGCGGGTAGGGCCGGCTCGGTAGCCGCCACCACGATGGTGCAAAAAATTGACGCAGCAAACATGCGCCAATAGGGAATGACATAACGCAGCAGACGTAAATAGAGTTCCTTGCTGTTCATTTTGTTCGGGTGACTGGCGTGTTGTTTTGCCGATGCTGCGGGCTATCCATTTAGTGTGTGTATCCGATTGCGGATGCAGGAAAAACGTTGAATTATACGCGAAATCCGTGCGGCTCCTGGGCCTCGGGATTTGGCTTTGCAAGAAGGGGAAAAACGCGCTAAGGATGAAATGGTGGTGTAATGCTGATATTTGCCATGCTTTCAACTCTCTATTTGACACTCTTGCGGCGGAAATGCATAATTAGCGGTTTCGCTGGAGGGGTGCCCGAGTGGCTAAAGGGGGCAGACTGTAAATCTGCTGGCTTAACGTCTACGTTGGTTCGAATCCAACCTCCTCCACCATGATTTTACCTAAAACATGCAACAATTTAGGGTTGGCGCCGGTCAAGGAAGTATCGCGGGTGTAGCTTAATGGTAGAGCTGAAGCCTTCCAAGCTTAAGACGAGGGTTCGATTCCCTTCACCCGCTCCAGAATTGGGTGTTGGGACATTTTGATAGTTTCGCCCATGTAGCTCAGTGGTAGAGCACTCCCTTGGTAAGGGAGAGGCCACGTGTTCAATCCACGTCATGGGCACCACGGGTTTGGGTTTACCAGATTTAACGAGATAAGGACAGAGGAACCGGATCATGGCAAAAGGCAAATTTGAGCGCACCAAGCCGCATGTGAACGTAGGGACGATAGGACATGTGGACCATGGTAAGACGACGCTAACGGCGGCGATCACCACCATCTTATCCAAGAAATTTGGTGGCGAGGCCAAAGCCTACGACCAGATCGACTCCGCCCCGGAAGAAAAGGCACGCGGCATCACCATCAACACCGCGCACGTGGAGTACGAAACCGCAAACCGGCACTACGCCCACGTTGACTGCCCGGGCCATGCCGACTACATCAAAAACATGATCACCGGTGCGGCCCAAATGGACGGCGCCATCCTGGTCGTCTCCGCCGCCGACGGCCCCATGCCGCAGACCCGCGAGCACATCCTGCTAGCGCGTCAGGTAGGCGTACCCTACATCATCGTCTACATGAACAAAGCCGACATGGTGGACGACGCCGAACTGCTGGAACTGGTCGAAATGGAAGTGCGCGAACTACTCGTCAAATACGACTTCCCCGGCGACGACACCCCCATCATCATCGGCAGCGCATTAAAAGCCCTAGAAGGCGACCAGTCCGACATCGGCGAGCCCAGCATCCTCAAACTGGCCGAAGCGCTCGACAGCTACATCCCGCAACCGGAACGCGCCATCGACGGCCCCTTCCTGATGCCAGTCGAAGACGTCTTCTCCATCTCCGGGCGCGGCACCGTCGTCACCGGCCGGATCGAGCGCGGCATCGTCAAAGTCGGCGACGAAATCGAAATCATCGGCTTAAAGCCCACCGTCAAGACCACCTGCACCGGTGTGGAAATGTTCAGGAAGCTGCTGGACCAAGGCCAGGCAGGCGACAACGTCGGAGTCCTGTTACGCGGCACCAAGCGCGAAGAAGTCGAGCGCGGCCAAGTGCTGGCCAAGCCCGGTTCTATCACCCCGCACACCAAATTTACCGCCGAGATCTACGTACTATCCAAAGACGAAGGCGGACGCCACACCCCATTCTTCAACGGCTACCGTCCGCAGTTCTACTTCCGCACCACGGACGTGACTGGATCAGTGGAATTACCGGCAGGCACCGAGATGGTGATGCCGGGCGACAACGTCAGCATCACCGTTGCCCTGATTCAGCCGATCGCGATGGAAGACGGTTTGCGCTTCGCGATTCGCGAGGGTGGCCGGACTGTGGGTGCGGGTGTGGTAGCGAAAATTATTGAATAGGGACGTGGGGGCGAGGCATGCCTCGCCCGATGCTAGGGTCGTTCACGAACGACGCATAAAGGAAAATAGATGCAAAGCCAAAAAATTCGCATTCGCCTCAAAGCGTTCGACTATCGTCTCATCGATCAGTCGGCGCTAGAGATTGTGGAAACCGCGAAGCGCACTGGCGCGGTGGTAAAAGGCCCTGTGCCTTTACCCACCCGCATCGAGCGTTTCGATATTCTGCGTTCACCGCATGTGAACAAGGCATCGCGCGACCAATTCGAGATGCGTACCCATCTGCGTTTGATGGACATCATCGATCCCACCGATAAAACAGTGGATGCGTTGATGAAGCTCGACTTGCCCGCAGGTGTGGACGTCGAAATTAAGTTGTAAGTTTTTTAAGGTGCCGGGCTAGCGTAGCCGGCTCTGATAAAGGAAGCGAAAAATGAGCCTTGGACTTGTCGGTCGCAAGATTGGCATGACCCGATTCTTCAC
>JAYVZN010000087.1:0-23206 GCA_043783305.1 Betaproteobacteria bacterium | reverse complement strand
TCGTAGGAATAATCTTCGCTGAGTTGTTCGGTGCCGGTGAGTTGGCGGGGGACGAGGATCGTTGGATCGAAGCCGCAGTTTTGGGGCCAGACGACGTTCAGAATTCTTTGTTCGGCGTGGATGAGGGAAGCCGCATCGGCGAGGAGTTGTGAGAAGTCCATGCGTTACTCCAATGGGAAAAATGTTTTTAGGTAGATGAAGAACGATTATGCCACAAAGTTAAAACATCGTCATTATAAATAGTCGAAGAAGACCTGCTTCGTGGTGTGCCGTTCAATACAGCCGAAATAGTTTTAGATTTAAATCTATGGAAGAAATCTTAATCACCGGTTTATCTTTGGCATCGCATGCAGCGGTCACGATTCATCTCATATTGGGTAGAGGAAGCGGATTATCGTTATAACAGGCCTAATGGTGAGCCAGCCTTTATTCTCTTATAGGTTGGGATCAACTTCGCTAGAGTGGTATTAGGGTAGTGCTCGGATTCGTTTACGTGAAGTGCCACGCACAATTTTCAACAGCCTTGAATATAAATCAGCACGATGTTGCTGTAGGTATTCAATGATCGCCATATCCTCATGTTTGACCTTGGAAGCATCTATTGAATGAACATAGATTACGTCTATGAGCAGCCTTATCGGGGTTGGTATCCTGTTCCCATTTTCAAAGCGCGAACCGCAACTTTGGCTCACGCCGACCTTGCTCCAGAACTCCGTTTG
Organism: Betaproteobacteria bacterium; assembly: GCA_043783305.1. Taxonomy (GTDB): domain Bacteria; phylum Pseudomonadota; class Gammaproteobacteria; order Burkholderiales; family Thiobacteraceae; genus RBG-16-58-11. The sequence continues at coordinate 22,487 of JAYVZN010000087.1, read as the reverse complement.
GCTAAGGCGCATCAGACGGCGCAAAGCCCAAATGTCCAGGATGTTTTTGTTTTTTGTTTCTTTGCTTTTCGGTTGGGTACGCATTTTTTAAACTCTTTAATTAAAGGATTGTTGAAAATTTAGTCCATCTTTACCCTCGGGTGTGATACCACGCCAGCAAAGGACATCATCGTAGAATTGCCTAGTCATTGGTTCGGTGGCTCCAAGAGGATTGCTTTAGCCATTCCAGAAATTTTTCAGAGGGCAGCGGGTAGGCCATGTAGTAGCCTTGCGCGGAATCGCAACCGAGTATTTTCAACGCATCCCAGGCGGCCTGCGTTTCGACTCCCTCGGCGATGACTTTGAGGCCCAGGCTATGGCCAAACTCGATGGTGGAACGAACGATTACGGCCTCATTGCGGTTCACGGCCATATCCGTTACAAAGGATTTATCGATCTTAATTTTGGCGACGAGTCCTTCTTTCAAGTAAGCCATTGAGGAATAGCCCATGCCGAAATCGTCGATCGCAATTTGCAACCCGAGTGCGTTCAGCTTGCGAACACACTCTAGCGCGTGTATTGGTTCGGTCATCATGGCCGTTTCGGTGATCTCCAGTTCCACTTGCGAGGGCGGGAAGGTAAAGGTTGCCAACAACTGGGCGACCGTGTTTGGAAACTCTGGGTCTTGAACATTGAGCGCCGAAATGTTGATCGATATTGAGAACGAAAGCCCCGCCCGATGCCATTCCTCGTATTGTTGTAAACCGTTTTTCAAGACCCATTCGGTCAATGGTTTAATCACTCCCGTTTGCTCCGCCAAGGGAATAAACTGATCGGGTAATATCAGTCCGTGTACGGGGTGCTGCCAGCGCACTAACACCTCAACACCACTCACCCGGTCGGCATCGAAGTCAATTTTCGGCTGGTAGTGCAAGACGAGTTCATTGTTGGCGATGGCTTGGCTTAGCGCATACCGCAGCGCTAATTGATCGCCTACGGGATGATCTAGGTGCTCGCTGTAAACCCGGTAACCGCTATGCGTGTGTTTAGCGACATACATCGCGGCATCTGCTTCGCGCATGAGTAAATCGGGATCTTCTCCATGTTGCGGAAACATCACGATCCCGAGGCTCGCCCCGATCTCGAGGTTACGGCCGGCGACCTTGAACGGCGCGCGCAACACCTTGAGTACCTTTTTTGCGACCGCGACGATGTCATCCAGATCACCCACCGTTGCCAGTAGCAGAGTAAATTCATCCCCGCCCATACGCGCCAATGTATCGGATTCGCGTAGACATGTTCGAACGCAACTGGCGACGTGTTGCAGCACGAGATCGCCGACATGATGGCCGAGTGTGTCGTTGATCTCCTTGAATCGGTCAATATCCATCACCATCAGCCCAAAACACCGCTGCTCACGCCGCCCGATCAAAATGGCCTGGTGTAGGCGGTCGTCGAACAGGACGCGGTTAGGTAAGTCAGTCAACCCGTCGAACAGCGCCTGGCGCTGAAGCGCGTGCGCCTGGCGCGCGGTAGAGCGAATCACTACACCCCCGATCAGCACGCTAAGCCCGGCGGCTAAACCTCCGAACATGAGCATTAAGCGCTGTGCGACAACGTAGGATTCTGCCGCTTGGGCGATACCCCGATCCATCGCGCGTTGTTGCAGGTCAATAAACGCATTGATGTGCCGCACCATCGCCGCTTGCGCTGGGATCGCCTGGGTGCGGATGTTTAGCCGTGCCCGAGAAAACTGACCCGCGAGCACTTCCTCTACCACTTGTTCCGCCAGCGGCCTGGTCTTTGCCGCCTGTTCGCGGATATGCCCAAGGATGGTTCTCTCTTCTGTGGTTATTGCGAGTGCTTCGAGTGCCTTGCGCCCCGCCAAGAACTTCGCGCCATGTTCACGCATGCGATCCAATTCATCGCGCTGATCGAATGGGTCATTCATGACTGTCAAGGAATGCATGCTGACAAGGCGTTCGAGCAAGGACAAGTTCATTCGCAATGCTAGATCCCGTTTAACGAGGTTGTGGGAGACGATGTCTTCGAGGTGTTGTTGGATACTTGCCATGCGTGTCAGACCCACCAGCACCAAGCTAACCATCAACACCAGCATCAGGGCAAAACCTATCCCGACCCGGATGCCCAAACGATTCGCGGCTTTTGTTTCATTGATGATTCCGAGATCAAAAGGATATTTTTGATTCTCCATTTTAGGATTGGCCGCGTAAGTATTGTTCAGGTGGTTGTTATCTTGGTTTTGCCCGACGCAGTCGCCAGCTAATGCGAACGTATCTTGAACAAAGGTCGTCGCGCGACAGTCAACGCCCCTTTGCTGGGTCTGGCGGCTACGATTTTTCCGACAAAATCGCCTTGCCAATTTGTGATGATGTAGCCAGCATTACCCAAGAACCGACACGCATCGGCGAGCGTGTTATCCACGATCTTAGTGGCCGGGAGATAGTAATGCGCATGCAGACCGTGTGCTGCCAGCACATCCAATGCGTCATTTCTTCTCTTCATGTAAATTTCCGATTCTGCCGTGCCCTGTTCGGCCAAACAACGCTGTGGATCAGCGAAGGCGGCTCCAGTAAACCACTTAAGCCAAAAATTATGCAGGGCTTTCATCTGATTGCTCCATTCTCAAGGATGTATTTATCGTTTTGGATATTCTTGTCGTTTCACTCGGAACGTTCTACACGATGCACGACAGCCGGACATAACGGCTGGATGTATTGTGAGGAGCTTTCTTGAAAAAATAAGCGCGCATCATTGAAGCCCTGTCTTTCTCTGACATTCGTTAGCTGCCAAAATATCCGAATATAGGATATTCGTCAATCGAATCTATGTTGCTGCGATGCACAGGAGTAACGAAACACAAAAATTACGGAAACTTCTTCGTGACCTTCGCAAAGCAGTGGGGCTGAGGCAGGTTGATTTGGCCGCTCGCCTGAAAAGACCGCAGTCTTTTGTCAGCAAGTATGAGTCCGGGGAAAAGACACTGGATTTTCTTGAGGTGAGAGAGGTATGTCTTGCTTTGGGTGTCTCGCTGGTCGACTTCGTGCATTATTACGAGGAAGCGGTTGATAGGGACACCTTTAGTTTGGGTTTTCTTTTACGTTAACCCGGCCACTTCTTTCACGTGTCCGTTTTTTTGAGGACAATGGTATGATCATGCCGGCAAACCTAGTAAAGCCTCTCACCAAAAAGGCTTCTACAAAAGCAGTATTTTTATCTATTGATCATGGCATTTTGTAAATGTCAAACCCATACGCAGGATTTAGCTTGTCGACGGCAATTGCTTTTTCGTACCACGCGAACGCTTCGGCGAGCCTACCCTGATCAGCGCTCTTGCGCGTGTTGCGGGAAAGTACCGCGCAATCGTCCGTGGAGCGCGGGGTAGAGATCGGCGCCGTTTCCGCCACCATCCGAAGCTAAACCTGGGTTGATGATGTTTATCCTAGAAAAAGTTGAACCACGGAGACACTTAAAAAAGCGTAGAGCAAAGATCATATTTACAACATTGCAAACTCAAAACCGCTGGGCGTTTAAGTAAAACACGCTCACTAATTTATTTTTTCGCGCCTCCGCGCTTCACTGATAACCATTTTTAAGAGCAGCGCCCCATCGTCTCACCCAAAGCCTTTACGCAGCGCTGCACATTTTCTTCCCGGCTGGCATAACCCATCAATCCGATGCGCCACACCTTACCCGCGAAATCACCCAAACCGGCCCCAATCTCCAAATGGTGCGTATCCAGTAAATCGCGTCGTGCCGCCGCATCGTCCACGCCTTCCGGGATGCGCACCGCGTTCAATTGCGGCAAGCGATAGGCTTCATCCACCAAGAACGAAATACCGAGCGGTTCCAGACCGGCTTTTAACTTTATATAATTACGCTGATGCCGTGCCCAGGCATTTTCCAATCCCTCTTCTTGTAACGCGACCAAAGATTCGTGCAAACCATATAGCGCATTGATCGGTGCCGTGTGATGATAAGTGCGCTTGGCCGCCGACCAGTAACCCAACACTAAATTCAAATCCATGAACCAGCTCTGACACGGCGTTTTGCGATTTTTAACTACCTCTACCGCACGTGGACTAAAGCTCACCGGTGCCAGACCGGGAGTGCAAGACAAACATTTCTGACTGCCGGAGTAAATCGCATCCAAGCCCCACGCATCTACCTGTAAGGGTGATCCGCCGAGTGAAGTTACTGCGTCAACGATACTCAATGCACCGTGTTTTCGCGCCAGCTCCGCCAAGGTTTGGGCATCCGATAACACGCCCGTGGACGTTTCTGCATGCACAAAGGCAACTACTTTGACGCCTGGGTTCGTCTTAAGCGCCGCTTCAAGTTTGTTTGGATCGACCGGTTCGCCCCACACGTCCTGCACAATAATGGGTGTTGCGCCGCAACGTTTAACATTCTCCACCATGCGCCCGCCGAACACGCCATTAACACACACGATGGCTTTATCGCCCGGTTCTAATAAATTGACGAAGCAAGTTTCCATGCCCACCGAGCCTGGTGCAGATACCGGGAATGTCAGATCGTTCTCGGTTTGAAAAGCGTAGCGCAGTAAAATTTTGAGCTCTTCCATCATCTCAATAAATGCCGGATCAAGATGGCCGATGGTTGGTCGCGCCATCGCATCCAATACACGCGGCGGTACATCGGAAGGTCCCGGCCCCATCAAGATACGCACGGGTGGTTTGAATGAAGTAATTCGTCTAACGGCTTCGGATGGCATATTGGATATCTCCCTAATCAATATTCTATCGGATACGCTGGCTCGATCAGCCTAAAAACTCCGTGCTCTCGACAATCTCGGCAGCTAAATCTTTTGAGTTTTTTTGTCGGCGTTGTTTTATCACGCGCGTGCCCATCAGAGGCCGCATCGTGGTCAGTAAGTTCGGTAGCACCGCAGCATTTTCGCGCTCTAATTGCGCCAGCAAGACTTTCATGTTCATACGCTCCGTGGGCATCCCAAAACACGCTGGGCAATTTTCGGCAATTACCGGGAGAGGTGCATTTTTAGCAAAGGCGGCGGTCTGGCGTTCGCGTGCGTATGTCAGTGGGCGAATGATGCGTATATCGCCCGCATCGTTGACGTAATGCGCTTTCATGGTTCTCAACTGGCCGCCGAAAAATGCGCTCATCAAAAATGTTTCGGCCACATCGTCCAAGTGTTGCGCCAACGCCAATACGTTATAGCCCTCGCGCCGCGCGCAGCCATACAACATGCCGCGGCGCATACGCGAGCAAAAGGCGCAGTAGGAATCTTTGGTCATGGACTTCTTTGCTTGCTCCAGGATCGGAAAGCGCTCCACGAAATACGGCAAGCCCAATTGCGGAACATAGTCCGCTAAGGGGCTGGGATCGTATTCCGTCGATTGCGGGTCAATCGTGCAAACACCCAAGCTGAATTTGATTGGTGCCTTCTGTTGTAAGTTGAGCAATACATGCAGTAACGAAAGGCTGTCTTTACCGCCTGACAACCCCAGCAGCACGCGATCGCCGTTACGAATCATGTCGTAGTCGCCGATGGCCTTACCGACGGCAGAGAGCAGGGATCGCGGAACTTTGACCGGATCCATCATTCGAATACCACGCTTAACTTTGTCATAAACTTACACTCCTTCCGCCATCTACAGCCAGAATCTGCCCGGTAATATAGGGTGCGTCGTAAATTAAAAATTCCAGCGTGCGCGCAATGTCCTCGGCACAACCTTCGCGCTTGAGTGCCGTGTGCGCGATAATGCGGCGGCGCTCGGCGGCATCAAACGACGGATCGTTTTCCGGCCACATGATCGGTCCCGGAGCAACGGCATTCACGCGCACTTGCGGCCCTAATTCATACGCGAGTGATTTAGTCAGCGCCACCAAACCCGCTTTGCCGATGCTGTACACCACATAGCGTTTAAGCGGACGTTCGGCGTGAATGTCGGCAATATTTACAATACAACCCTGTGAATGGCGCAGAGCGTCGGCGGCGGCCTGCGCTAAAAACAGCGGCGCTTTGAGATTGGTGCCGATCAGGTCATCCCAGTTTTCCGTCGAAATCTGCCCGATTTCAGTTGCATAAAAACTCGATGCATTATTTACCAGCACATCCAGTCGACCGTACTGTTTGAGCGTGGCTTCCACCAACAACGGCAAACGCTCCATGTGCCGTAAATCACCCTGTACCACCGCACAAGAATTGACGCGCAGCCGGTTCAATTCATCCGCCAGCGCTTGAGCTTCGATATGCGAAGAGCGATAGTGCACCATTAACCGCGCGCCACGCGCGTGCAACATCCGACAAGTTGCGGCACCGACACGTTTGGCACCGCCCGTAATCAATACGATTTTTTCGTTAGCTGACATAGATTGGAAAACGGAACAGCGGAGCCGCTATAATCTGGAAGATAGAAATTTACCACATCCCTCATGCCCTCACTACCCATTCCCAGCCCGGAAGCCGCCGCGCACAGCCAACGCCTGCTGCAAACCCTGCGCAAGACAATCGCCATGCACCGCGGTTGGATTTCTTTTGCACGCTACATGGAGCTTGTCCTCTATAGCCCTGGGTTAGGTTATTACGCCGCCGGTGCCGGTCAATTCGGCGCATCAGGTGATTTCACCACTGCGCCAGAGCACTCACATTTATTCGGCCGCAGCTTGGCGCAACAAGTTGCTCAAGTTTTGGCCGAAACCGGCGGCGACGTACTCGAAGTTGGTGCGGGCAGCGGCAAACTGGCTTGCGATATTCTGCTCGAATTACAAAAACTCGCCATCTTGCCTGAGCATTACTTTATTCTGGAGCTCTCGGCCACGCTGCAAGCGCAGCAGCGTAAATGCTTAGCCGCTCAAGCCCCGCAACTCATCGAGCGCGTGTACTGGTTAGATAAATTACCATCGGCATTTACCGGCGTTGTATATGGTAATGAAGTACTCGATGCCATGCCGGTGCACCTCGTTACGCGTCGCAACGGCACGCTCTGTGAGCGCGGTGTTGCGCTCAACGCCGAGCAATTGGTCTGGGTCGACCAGCCAATGGTAGAAGGCGCGCTACAACAAGCCGCCGCCGCGCTGGATTTACCCGAAGGCTACATCACCGAAATTAATCTTGCCGCACCTGCTTTTATTACCAGCCTAGCCGATTGTCTAACGCGCGGCGCGCTGCTCTTCATCGACTATGGTTTTCCGCACGCTGAGTACTACCATCCGCAACGTAACCAAGGCACCATGATGTGCCACTATCGCCACCACGCCCACGGCGATCCCTTTTTTTGGCCGGGCCTGCAGGACATCACGGCGCACGTCAATTTTAGCGCCATTGCAACTAGCACCGCCGATCTACAGGTACTGGGTTACGCCACTCAAGCCAACTTTTTAATCAACTGCGGCATCACCGACTTGCTTGCAGAAACAGCACCCGAAGATGTGATCAACTACTTACCGCGCGCAAACCAAGTGCAGTATCTGCTATCGCCCGCCGAGATGGGCGAGCTCTTTAAAGTAATCGCCTTGGGTACCCACTTAGAGTTACCCCTGCGCGGCTTTACCCGCGGCGATCAGCGGCATCGCTTATAAAATTTTGCACCCAAGAAATTGTCACTTGTTTTGAGACAAACCCCTTCTCGGCTTTTCATGTCTGCTCTTTGTCTGTACCTGACGCTACCGGGTGATTTAAACAACCCGGAAATTGTTTTAAAATCTTCCTGGCGTGATAATAAAAAGTGGCTTGCACTCGTTTTTCCAGGAGTAACCAGTCGTGCGCTTCACGCCCTAACGTCGGTTCAATTTTTTGAATCTCGCCAGCCGCCGTCGCCAATAGCTGCAACGTGGCGGCTCGTTCGCACTGGATAGCAATGATGCACGCTTCTTCAACAGAGTGACATGCCACTAATAATCCGTGGTGAGCTAGTAAGATAGCGCGTTTAGTACCGAGCGCTGCGGCAATTATTTCACCCTCGTGATTACCCACTGGAACTCCAGGCCATCTATCTAAAAAAGCTACGTCGTCATATAGTACGCACGTATCCATGTGCGCAATCTCTAAAGGTTTCCCGAGCATCGACAACGCCGCAATATGTACTGGATGAGTATGTACGATGCACCCTACATCTGGACGTTCGTGATAAATGTGCGCGTGAAAACGATTGGCCGGGCTGGGCATGCCACGCCCTTCCAGCACACTTAAATTTTTATCTACCACCAGTAGATTGGAAACCTCGATTTCGTCAAAACCGAGTCCCATTCTTTGCGTTACAAAACTGTTAGTCCCTGTAATACGGGCTGTAATTTGGCCAGCTAAACCCGAATCGTGGCCCTCGGCATGCAGCACACGACCAGCAAGCACCACTTTCTCCGCCATGGACCAACCCGGTATCGTTAGATGCTCTTGCATCATGGCCACGGCTTGTTTTACCAAATCATTTTTGGGTGTTGTGAAGGTTGTCGGCAATTTCTCGTACCAATGGGTGATTAAAATTTGGGTGGTCTTTAATACTTCCGAATCAGGACTGCGCCCAGCATTAGAAAAACCACACCCGCCAAGCGCTCCCAGCGCACCGGGTGTATTTGAAATCCCAGCAGTCCATAGTGGTCTAAAAGTAGAGCCGTCAGCATTTGTCCCGATATAATGAGCCCAATTAATGCCGTGGCTCCGATACGAGGAGCCAGCACCACAATAGACGTAACTAAATAGGCACCCAACAATCCGCCGGTCCATATCCACCACGGCACTTTTATTGCATCGCTGATAATAGGCCACGTTAAACGCTGCGAAAAGGTGTACGCACCCAGCGCAATCGTCCCCACGGCAAACGAAACAAATGCCGCCTGAAAAGGACTGCCCAACACGAGTCGTAATTCGCTATTTACACCTGCTTGGAGTGTCAGGGCGACTCCGGCCAATATTGCGAAAAGAACGGGCCATAGTGTAGTCATACGTTACCTTTTTCGTGCACGAAACCTCACGTAAGCCACACATTACTTTGCCGTATTATTGGCAAAGTAATGTGTGGCTGCGTTCTTAGCGATTAACGGTGAGCATCCATTTTCGTTGCACACTCACCGCTATTCGTTAATCTTTTTCGTGTGATTCTTGACGGGCTTTTGATTTACTAAGATCGACATGCACCAACCCAAATGGAACAGCATCCGGGATATTAAATTTAACGCTGGAAATGGGTGCCAACTTACCATCGGTACCAATTTTAAATCCCGTAATCGCCGGCACGATACGCGTTAAAACATACAAGTATTCGTCGCCGGATGTCATGGCCATATCGACAGCAGCAAGCGATTTATTGGTTTGAATACTGTCGTTCGGAAGCGCCGTGGTATCAACCAAGGTTAACCTTCCATCGGCAGCAACTCCAAAAGAACTTACGGTATCACTATTGGTATTAGTAGCAAATAGCCACTTTCCATCATGCGTTAAATTAATCCAACACGTCGCACTTTGGCCACTCGTTACGGCTTCCCCAATCGGCGAAATTTGACCACTATTGGCGATCAGGAAGGGTGAAACGCTACCTGAATTCGCGGTTAACCCAACATTGCTAACAAATAGTTGCGTTGGATTATTCGGGTTAAAGTTGAAACCAAGCGGCAGTTTGTCATTTGCGGCAAAAGGAGAGCCGGGGGCTGGTGTTAGGATAGCCTGTCCCGGCTCGGCATCGTGATTGACTTTATAAACGTTGATTTTGCCGGAAACAATTTCGGTGCCGAATAAAAATTTACCATCTGGCGAAAACCGGATTGCCAGAGGGCCGGATGGTGGCGATTCTGACAATTTAACGTACGAGCCTTCAATGGGCGTTAGCTGTCCGGATTTGCTAACGCGAAAACCACGGTAATCACAGTCCGTACAATTACGCAGCAGTCCTAAACCGGAGTGGGCTACAAACAGCGTATCTCCCGAAATGGCGAGGCTTGTTGGCGTAATTCCACCACTTGGGAACGGGCTACCGGAAACACTTGCAAGCGTGCCATCGGGTCTAATGCGAAATACCGCAATGTCGTTACTGCCGCGATTAGGGACAAATAAAAACCGATTATCCTCACTCGCGACAAGACCGCTATCGCTGCTGACCAACAGCGTTACCCCTTGCCCCAATCCAAAAGTTGAAAACGGCGAACCGGGTAAGGGATCTAAATTTCCGGCACGCCCTACCTTATAACCTACAACCGAATTCCCACTGGCTGAGTTACTGGTGGCGTATAAAAATTGCCTCGATATTTTTGGGTCCGAATTGGCCCCCAAGGCAAAGGAGGAATAGACGGCCCCTAAAAGCACCAACTGCAACACATGGAATAATTTTAAATAGCTTTTCATTTTATAGTACCCTTTTTAAAAATTACAACGTGATTAAAAACACCTTACTGCGCAGTAATTACTTTTTTTGCTAGTCCTCAAGCGCAACCATCTTTTGCGACGAAACGGTGTCGGTGGATATGGACGTAGCAACCCACCGGTGAAGGACTCAACGATTTAATAAAAATTTAAACAGTTTTAAATTGCCCGTAATATTTAGCAGCGCTTCAGCGTTTAGATGCACTTTTCACCCCGGGATATTCTTGAGCCGGTAGCGAATCACACACCAGGTTGTATTGCAGAAATAGCAAAACGATTTACGGCCTCTTTGGTTAAAAGATCTTTGCGTATTTTCCCGGTATTGGTTTTTGGTAATTTCCCAAAAATAACCGCCTGTGGCCGCTTGTATTCCGAAAGTTCCGCCGCACAGTAGCAATGAAACTCCTCCTCCGTTATTTTCTCTGCATTCCTCACTTCAACGAAGGCTACGATGAATGGGCCATTTGCATTGTTACGTCCATCGGAAATACTAACTACGGCGGCATCTTGCAACGCGCTGTTACGGCACAGCGTATTCTCTATTTCAATGGATGATATATTTTCCCAACCGTATTCCGTTTCAACATAAATCAGATCTTTTATGCGGTCACGAATTTCCAAATGACCATCTGGGTGAACCACCGCCATATCGCCACTATAAAACCGGTCGTTGTGAAACGCTTTTTTCGTTGCCTCCGGATTCTTGTAGTAGCCTAAAGCCACTGTATTACCCGTCATCACCACTTCCCCCAGAGTCTGGCCATCCGAGGGGACATCCTTACCCTCCGCGTCAAGCACCCGTAACCCTGTTCCCGCGTGAATCGTTGCGACACCTTGGCAAGCGCGTCGTTTAGCGCGGGCCTCGACCGAAAGGTGTAGCCATTCTTCTTGCTCTTCGCAGACGACAAAGGGGCCGCCCGTTTCATTTAACCCATACTGATGAATAAGATTCACCCCGATTTCTTCCAATTGCTGAATTAGCATGGATGACGGGGCGGACCCCCCCGTTACTACCGTCATGCCGCGCAGGGCACCATTTTTAGTGGTGGCCGCTGCGTCAGATAGCTTTTTGATCAGACGCGGCGCACCGGCTAAGTGCGTTATCCCGTGCTGTTCAACGAGGGCCATAAAATCCTCGGTGCTCTCCAAGGTAAAATTAGACGGTGGAATAATCTGCGTACAGCCCACCGCAATGCAGGCCCACATGTGTCCCCAGCCGTTAACGTGGAACATCGGCAAAGTCCACAAATAATTCGATTGCTTATTCAAGCCAATCATCAAGACTTGGCCTAAGGCGTTTAAATAAGCGGCTCGATGACTGTAGAGCACGCCCTTGGGGGTTCCCGTTGTTCCGGATGTAAAATTAATCGTAATGGGTTCTAATTCCGAGGGTACGCGTTGCTCCAAGGAAATACACCCATCCTCATTTTCAATGCAATTTTCATAATCCAAACACCCCGGTTCTAGGGTATATCCCGACCGATTTATAACGAGTACATGCTGCATTTGTACGAGTCTTTGTCGACCGTAGGGTGAAAGCTTTTGAAAAAGAGCCGCGTCGACAATCAATACTTTGGCTTCGCTAAAATCCAGCAGCTCGGTAACATCCGCCTCCGATAGCCACGGATTCACCATAACCAGCACCGCGCCCGCGCCCGGTACCGCAAAATGGACCTCGACTGCCTGAATATTGTTTTCCGTAAGAACGACGACGCGATCCCCACTTCCCACTTCCAGCGTTGACAAAACCTGTACCAGACATCGTGTTCGATGTAACAGTTCGCTGAAAGTAAGCGCCCAATCGCTAAAGACTATCGCCTTCTTGTTGGGATGCGACCGGGCGCTTCGCTCGAGAAATGTAACCGGGGTTAACGGCACGTAGGAGTGCATTATTTATTCTCTATTTAGCTCGGGTTTGAAACAGAAGAACCTTCTTCGACCCATTTGAGATTTCTGGCTTTAAGTATAGCGGCCAGAATTCCATCGTAGACACCTGCGCGGGCATCGAGCATACGCATAGCACCGGAAAATACTTTTTGATAGTCTTCGTGGGTTATCGTGTAGGGCATTCCCGCAGCAAACCATCCGTCGCCATGATCCTCATCGAGCTCGCAATGCACCACAAAAAATTCAACCATTTTTTCGCTCAGCCCTAAACGCCGAAGATGTGCTAAAACGCGACGCTGCTGCATAGGAATCGACAATTCCAAGCCCCCCATACCACCTAGCCCGTAATGAAGGCCATCCGCAAACCAACACAAATTAATTTTTGTGTTTAACAGATGGCAAGTCTCGGCATTGATATCGTCGTCCTGCGCTCCTCCAAAGTGGTCCATTAGAGGTTCAAACAAATTCGGATGCGCTTTACTAAAATCCCCCTGGCCAAATTCGTCGTGCAGATTATGGTAGAGTTCTTCTCGCATTTCGAACGGCACCACCAGACTATATGCCGCTACATGCAAATGGAAACGCTGCATGTTCACGCGATAATTGGCCAGAAAAAACCGTAACTCCTCCGCACTCAAGTCATCTTTATCGAATAACTCAAACAAGGGACTATGATTAACGCGGTGGCTATAAATTCTCTCTTTCAACCACACCATAAACTCTTCTGCGGTCTTCAGTTCAGAGGGCACGTACTCTTGCGTGGTATATTGCTGCTCAACACGCTCAATCATATTGCGCAATACCCATTCTTCCTCGCAGCGCGCCTTACCCAATCCAAATCCAGAGCGCATCATGCGCAGGTTTATGTTGAATAATAGGAACTGAAGTTCCTTCCAAAGCTCCCCCCCTTTATTCTGAAAAGCCTCATGCACTAAGTCTTCATTAATGCTCGCCTGAGTCAGCGTAAAATTATTTACAGTTGATTGCTCCATTTCGATTAATGAAGCTGGCATTTTCATTGTTTTACTCGCGATATTTAACACAGTATTATCTCCTTCAGTTAAGTTACTTTTAAAGTTCGTTTTAGTACCTGACTCAAATGCATTTCTTGTTTTCCACGTTTCCGCTTTGCCACCATTAACTTGAATCCGGATCACTCACGTTATGAGACAGGGCAACGACCTGTTGCGTTCGATCTCATTCAATAGAATCTAGGTGCTTGGAAGCCTCTCGGCACTACCCGACTGAATCGCTGGACGTTGTTGATTCCTGCACTAAATGGCGTGACTTTTACGTGCTCTCTATATTTTATTTCTAACTTCTATTGCCTTTTTAAAATCATCCGTTCGACTAATTTTGCTCGCCTGGGCGGCTATCTCTTTTGGATCAAAAATGGGTACTGAACAGGCGTTCTGTGAACAAATAAACATCACGGCTCGACCCAAATTTGGATAGCGCCCGGGTAATTCATAATGCAGCAACTTTCTCGGCTCGTAATAAGCCCGGCCCGTTTCAAATAGCCGTTGCGCTTGTGGTTGGTCCATTGATCCGACCACGGTAAATTCGATGTACTCTGCCGTAACGGTTTCTAAGGCCACGGCCAAATCTCCGACAATCCGCCCTTCACGTTTAATCATCGAAGGTATACTGACTGCACGAATAGCGCGTTCGGCTACGTTATTAAGCTCAGGGTTTTTTGTGTATTTCCCGAGTTGATATAAAAATTTCGCGGCCACACCGTTTTCCTGTAGCGGCTTGCGACGCGGTATATTTAAATCAACATTGTCTGCAACCGTTGCATAGAATCCGCCCAACTCATGATCTTCAAGATTTGTGCGCATGGCCGCTTCCAGGCGCTGCGCCGACTTTAACCAAACCGGCTTACCCGATACACGGTACAGCGCAAGTAGAGCAACACCGAAATGCGCCTGGGTGCGCAAATAGGGCCGCGCAATTGTCGATTGCAGATGTATACGTTGATCTTGGTTTGCCGCGGCACTATCTTTGACCTGCAATACCCACCCCTGCGCTTGTTGACGTTCGTCGATGAGTGTTTGAGCACATCGTTCGGCCATCCGTAAAAACTCCTCGTTCCCGGTTGCCTCGTAAAGTTTTGCATACGCAACCACCACCCGGGCATTTAGGTTTGTGTAAACCGTATGATCAATTACCGGAACACCATAACGGCGCCGTTTGGCATCCGTATTCAATGCAAAGTACTGTGGCAACGTCCAATTTTTCGGCAAGCGTGGCGGAGAATCCGTTTGGCTGGTGTAAAACGTACCGTCCGGTGCCTGCATCCAGGTGCGCATATATTGATCGACATTTTTAGCGGCATCTAAAAACCGTGGATCTTTTGTGAGGTGATACGCTGACGCAAAAACCTCTAAGGCCGTGGCTTGTGCGCCCGTACGTTTTTCCAAGATCGGGGATGTCCATCCGTTGATACCGGCTGAAAAAAATCCACCCCATACTCGATCCAAACGACCGCTCATCGCATATGCCGTTTTGAGGAATCGTTGTTGCGCCTGCTGATCACCCTCTGCATGTGCACGCAGGATTAGCTGGTTGAATTTTCCGGAACCATTGATTTCTTTAAGTTCATCTCCCCAGCCACCCAATTCGTCGTCAAAATCGTCATCCAACTGGCGTCGTACATTGTCTCGAATTTTCGTGAGATCGGTACTCTCCGGTAGCGGTGATGCCGCATACGGTGCAAGGATATCCGGTGTTAGTTGCCCCCTAGCCTGCTGTGAAACCAGTTTCTCAAGAATGGGAATAAAACTTCCCGGCTGCCTATTTCCACTCAACGCCAAAACTTGGGTGCCATCGGGAGCCATAAAGATGGTTGCCGGCCAAGCCCAGTCCGAGTACCGCTCGCCAATATCCGGTTGACTATCGGCATCAACCTGTACCGGAATAAAATTCGCCATGACCAATTGCGCAACATTTGAATTCCGATACGTTTGCTGTTCCATCCAGCGACAGGCAAAACAAACCTCGATTCCAACATTAATCAACAACATTTTGTGCTCTCGTTTTGCCTGGTCGAAGACTTCAGAACCCCATTTTTTCCAGGCAATTCGGCTTTTCGCACTCGAAACTTTTGCCATGCTCTCATCGGCAAAAGCACCTGTCGAAACGCTGCTCGCGCACAGCAAGACAACCCACAGAATTTTTTTGTTATAAGCAAGCATTGTCGATATTAAGCGCCGGGATTGTCTGGAAATTATTTAAGAGTTTTTGTTTCGCTTGCGGTAATTAGGGTCTTCTACCGATGGCTAGTTTCGCGTGATAAATCTTGCACTACCTTTAAAATTTCCGCTGGCTCCATCCGTTTTTTGTAATTGGTATCCGCAAACGCGGATCGAACAATTCCGGCTTTATCTATTACAAAAGTCCCCGGCACCGGCAAGCCACGCCGACCCTTTCCGTTAAACGCCGCAACGTCTAAACCGAAGCTGTGCTTATAGGCCGCGTCCAATTCCGGCGATACTTCCCAAAATAACTTGTAGTCCTTCATCACTTTGTTATCCAGATCGCTCAATATTTCAAAAGGGTAGCCATCTTTATTGAGTTGCTCGAGTGATTTGTCCGGTGTTTGTGGAGTAATCGCAATCAACGAAGCACCGTATTTTTTGAATAGTGGGAGTTTTTCATTCAGCGCATGCAGTTCGAGATTGCAATAAGGACACCACGCGCCCCTATAAAACACTAAAATCACCGGCCCTTTTTTCAACATTTCGTCCAGTTTTACCGTCTTTCCATGAGGGTTTTTCAGTGCAAAATTGGGTGCTTTTTCCCCAACTTTTAAACCCGGATTGGGCAGGGCTGCGGCCAACGCCTTATCTGCTTCGTTTATAACCGCCAGATCTTTTGGATCAACTTTAACCGCATCTTTCCCTGTGTAAAGTTGTTTATCTAATGCCTTAACACGCTCCGCAAAGGGCAACACTCGCGCTGCGTCTTCCGCGGCCAGCACTGTTGATACTGACAGTAGACCGACCACCAAACTGCCCATTACCATCCCACACACACAAAGTTTTCTAGCTCTCATTGGCGACCTTCTTTTTCTAAGTTATGACATTAAAAACGATTCGACCAGCGACTGATGTTTTATCGTTTTCGTAAATATCTGGTAAATTTTTCTGCGGCGGAAACGCGGCCCGTCTTACGGGTCACCCATTCAACCTTCGGAAATATTTTTCTGTTTCGTCTTGCACCCCAGCGACTTCAACGATTTGCATTAGGGAGTACAAAATTGATCAATGGCTCTATGCCCTTTCCCGTTGCACCGAGCCTGAAATCCAGCCTCTCGATAGGTACCCCTAACCGATTAATCCAGACCGTCGGGTAGCCAAACCATTGGGCCCCGGCCGCATCCCACCCTCCGAATGCCGCAAAAACTATGCTCTCCTTTGGAAGATTTAATGCATCAACCCCCATTTGATACGCTAGCGGGCTTGGCTTGTAGGCTTGAACTTTGTCTGTACTCAGATAAAATTCAAAATCGTCTTCAATGCCTGAATTTTTTGCATTTGCCCGTAGCATTTCTTCGGTCAGGTTGGAAAGAAAACCCAGCCGTATATCCTTTTTCTTCAGTTGTTGCAGTGCCGATTTAACATCCGGCCAGATTTTTAAATTGGTCCAAACATCCATCATCTGATTTTGTTTTTTAGACGATATCTCCAGCTTTAAACTTTCAGCGGAAAACACGAGCGCTTCCGCTATTACGACGTAAAAATTCTTATAGCGTCCGCCGACTGTACGCAGCCACGTATAGCTAAATATTTTTGCAAACCAGAGTTGCCCTAGCGCCTTTCCCTGCTCCGGGAATAGTGTTTCGGCCAATTCAAAAATTGGTTTTGGGTCAAATATAACGAAGCCATCAAAAACGACGGCTTTAATAGGCTTAGTTTTAGGTTCCGCCTGCACCACCACAGACCTCGATAACAAATTCGCGGTTACGCTTCCGGATATAAGCTTAAGTAGTCCTCTGCGATCTATTGTCATCGATATTTTTCTTTCTAAAATGGGACTTAAGACCCTACATCCCATCGACTAAATCACCCGATTTGTCGCGATTCCTCATTATTTAATAAAGTCGACCGGTTGGTCAAATTAAAAATAAGACATAAGACTACTTCATTATCGTCGGTCAAGGTTGACAAAAACCAAGGTAACTAGATAGTTACAATGAGAATTAAACTACTGATTCTCGTGAGATTAGCACGCCGATGTTACACAAAAAGGTCAACCGGGTATCGCCGTTAAAAGCCCGATACTTTAAGTCCGATTGATACGAATTTGTGTCATAAAAGGCAACAAACGGTGGATTAATTCTGGGTTATTCTGATTTTTAGCCAATAGTAATACGCCTTCAAAATAGGCCACCATCGCTTGCGCAGTGTTTTGCCCATCAACCTCCGGCGACAACTCACCAACTTCCTGCGCCGCCTCTACCACACGGCATATAAGCCTTTGCATTTCAACAAATATTTGCTGAGTTCGCTTGCGTATAGCCTCATCCCGTGTCGAGAGCTCCGTCGATAGATTCCCGAACGGGCAACCCCATACCTGCCCACTATCAACACAAATTTTATTTTGAATTTCATAAACTGCTTCTACAAAATTCGCCAAACGAGCCAGTGGAGGCGCGTCGTCTGCAAACACACGATTAATTAATTTTTCTTTAAAATCAGTAAATTGAATATCAAGCACTGCTAGCGCAAGCGCCTGTTTACTTGGATAAAAATAATAAAAACTGCCCTTTTTAACCCCCGCATGCTCACAAATGGCGGCAACACCCACATCCGCATAGCTGCGGGAAAAAATTAGCTCGCGCGCAGAATCAAGAATCCGCTGCTGGGTATCCACGGTAGACATCATGGCGCACATTGTCAGTTGACCGGTTGGTTTGGTCAATCACTATTTTAGGCGGGTTAGGCTTGTTTTCCGCATTGGCAGCTTCCGTTGCCGGCCAATATCGCAAGCAATTCGGTGGGGTTCGGGCTTTAGTTATTGCCGGCACTCCCTCTGAGGATGACGTTACAACAAGACGGGAGAATGTTAGTCTTGGGCCTATTTATTTTTCACTTTATTTATTAATTTGCCGTTGGGGAAATCGCATGACCCTAAAACTATCCGTCGCACTACTAGGACTTTGCTTGTCTATAGCGGCATTTGCCGCCAACCCAACCATAGAAATTAAAACCAATAAGGGCAGCATGACCTTGGAGCTCTATCCGGATCAAGCACCCAAGACCGTCGATAATTTTTTAAAATACGTGAAGAGCGGTTTCTACAAAGGTACTATTTTTCATCGCGTAATCGAAACCTTTATGATCCAAGGCGGTGGTTACGATGCCAATTTACGCGAAAAAGAAACCCGCGCGCCCGTGCACAACGAAGCATATAACGGCCTTAAAAATGAAGCGTACACCATCGCCATGGCGCGCACAGGAGAGCCGCATTCGGCAACGGCACAATTCTTTATTAGTACCCGCGATAACGAATTTTTAAATTATACAGCCCCTAATGCGCAGGGTTGGGGTTATACCGTTTTTGGTAAAGTCGTGAAAGGCCGAGAGGTCGTTACAAAAATATCCAAAATCCGCACTGGGCCAAAAGCTTTCTTGCCCTCAGACGTGCCGCTGGAAACAGTCATCATTGAAGATATCCAGCTTTTGCCCTAAACGCTATTTGCAAAAATACCATGAAGACTCTGCATTTTGTGCGTCACGGCGAGGCCGATTTTAACGTACTGGATCGCGTTAACGCGCACCCGCAGGTGCAAAACAATCTGACTCCGGCAGGCCGCGAACAAGCGGCGTGTTGCGGTCAAGCTCTAATCAAAACACCGATCGAAATTATTTACTGCTCGGAGTTTCCACGCACGCAGCAAACCGCACAGATTATCAATCAACATTTCCGCGTACCTTTAGTCATTGATGCGCGCATCAATGAAACCGGTGCCTTCGCGTTTGAAGGGCAGCCGGTGCGTCTATGGCACGACGCGAATGTGCCGAATCGATACAGCGCCAGTATTCCTGGTTGCGAGTCCTGGTCCGATATGAAGCAACGCTTAGCGGATTTCCTTGAACTTTTGCGCCAAGTTCCGGAGCAACATATCGCTGTAATCTCTCATGCCGAGCCAATTCAAATTATGGTAGGGCTGTTACAAGCCCAGCCCGATTGCGATGCCTTGCAACGCCCAGTTAGCCATTGCTTGCCGATACGCATTAAGCTTGCCGCTGCGGACGGCTCCGCTTGAGCTTCAAACAAATACGCATTCTCGCGTTGTTGCTCATACTCGTGCTGATCGCCGGCACCACTGTTTGGGAAAGCATGCTGGTGCGTGGATGGTTAAGACCCTTGGAAATCGTGATCTACCCTATTAACGGCGATGGCGCGGCAAAAACGCAAGCTTACATCGCCAGTTTAACGGCCGACCAGTTCAATGAAATTGGGGATTTTTTCAAACAACAATCACGGCGCTATCGCTGGCAACGCCTACCGGGTGTCCATATCCAACTGGAGCAGGAAATTCAAACAGCCCCGCCACAAACGGGTAGCAATGCATAGTGCGCTGTCCGCCGCGGCCTGGAGCTTACGGCTGCGTTACTTTGCCTTTCGTAATACTCCGTTTTGGCACAATCTCGGACGTATCCGTTTATTCGTGTTGTTCCATACCGGGGAACAGGGTGTTCCTCTACAGCACTCACTGGGTTTGCAAAAAGGATTGCTCGGCGTAGTGCACGTGTTTGCAGATCCGCAACAAGCCGCACAAAATAATGTGGTACTCACACACGAGTTGTTGCACACCCTTGGCGCTAAGGATAAATACGATGCCCGCGGTCAGCCGGTTTACCCGGACGGATTCCCCGACCCGGCTCAAGGAGAACTTTATCCGCAACATAGCGCGGAAATCATGGCTGGCCGGATAGCCACCCGCCATGACCGCGCAATTATTCCAGCGAATCTGGATAGTTGTGTGATCGGCTCTAAAACAGCTTATGAAATCAATTGGTAACGTAAGCGCCCTAAAAACGTTTGCCGACCTTCGCGCCCCGCCGCGCGCCTTGTTATTTCTGGCAAAAGCCATTTAATATTGCTATCCTTCATCAAAATTCTAACCGACTCAATGCGCCCAATCAAAACTACGCTGCTCTTAATCCTCCTCGCTGCCAGCACACTTGGACGAGCCGCCACTCCCGCGCCGCCCAACGACCCCGACCCGTTCGCTCTCGTCGAGCCAACGATTGTCAAGATCACGCAGAAAAAAAATATCCGCGTCGTGTACGATGCCAAAGACGATGTCTGGGATGCTGGTATTGGTAAAGCTTTGTATTACGTGCGCGGCTTGTTGGAATCGTATAAAGCCTTTGGCGTACCACAAAAAGAGATCCATATCAGCATCGTGCTGCACGGCCCTACAGCCTACTGGGTGCTCAACGAAGCCACTTATCGCCAGTTTAAAAATGACGAATTCGCGTTCAATCCGAATGAGCATGTGATTCAAGAGTTACTCGGGCAGGGTGTTAGCGTGGAAGTTTGTAATGTTACGCTGCGCAGCAAAGGTTGGAGCGCTGAAGATTTGTTACCGGGCGTGACCGTGGTGCACGACGCTTACACCCGCCTCATCGATTTACAGCAACAAGGTTATGCCTACATACGTTTTTAAAAATAACCATTAAATAACGAAGGGGGCTACATGGAATTACAAGGCAGCGCGCTCATGACCGCGGGCGGTATCGCGTTGGATAGTTACATGCTCTTATTACTCGGCATCATGCTGTTGACCGGCATTCTGGGTGGTGCGGCGAATTATTTTATGAGCGATAAGAATTCGACCGTGTCCGGTCAGTCCTTTGTAAAATACGCTGTACTGGGTGTCGTGGCGGCGCTCACCGTCCCTTTATTTCTTAACATGATCTCGAGCGACCTACTCGCAGCCGCTAAATCACGCCCCATCGATTTGTTTACCTTTGCCGGTTTTTGTTTGTTATTTGTACTGTTCTCACGTCGTTTCGTGGAAAGTACGGCGGCAAAACTGCTCCAGCAACTGCGCCGCTAAGCAAGTGACCCTTTCACCCGAAGGAGGAAATAATGGGTAACAACCCTGCTTTGCTCGATAGTTATATGTGGACCGTGTTCGGCATTATGCTGGCGGCAGGCCTGCTGGCCGGTATCGCCAACTTTTTCTTGAGTCATCCTGAAGGCAAATCTTACCTGCGCGAATTACTAAAATATTTAGTGTTAGGCGTAGTCGCAGCACTCACAGTACCTTTATTTCTCAATATGGCATCGAGTAATTTACTGGAATTTGGCCGCAGTCGCTCCAATGCGCTTTTCGTGTTCGGCGGCTTTTGTTTGATCTTTGTTCTGCTATCACGACGCTTGTTTGAAAGCGTCATCCATAAACTCATGCATCTAGGACAAAAGCACGGTGATGCGGCCATCTCCGGCACCCCGCGTAATGCGGAGGATTTTTTCCGTGCCGGTCTGTCGAGTGCCGATTTAGACATTCTGCGTGCCGTGTCGCAAGGCGGCTCCGTGTATGAAAATCTATCCGATCTCGCCAGCGACGCGCCGCCCAAAGAATATGTCAATGAACGACTCGTACTGCTACGCCAGCTCGGGCTACTTGAATTGCGCGCGAATGAGAAAAATGTACTGCACATGTGCCTCTCTAGCGCGGGTTCGCAAGTTTTGTCGGAAGTCTCCACCGGCGACAACACCTAAATATAATAAAGCCATTCATGACGATACATTTTAAAAACGAACTCGAAAAACAACTTCACGCCGCACAACTTGGCGAATCGCCCAGCGAAGTTTTTATGCAGCAGTTAATCGCTTCGCAAGTATTCATGCCCGTCATCGACGAACCTATAATCGGGGGCATACAACGTTCGACCAGCGCACAACCCCTGGTGGTGCAGGACGATAGCGGCATCAATGCATTGGTATTGTTCACCAGCCCGGACCGCGCCAAACCGTTTTTAGAAGACAACTATCCGGAATTCAACGGCGGGCTGCTCACCGAATTCACTTGGATACTGGAAAAAATGGATACCGGCTTTGGTATCATGATCAACCCCGGCGACGAACTGGGCATCGACATCGAACCGGAGTTGGTGCGGCAATTGGCACAAAGCGCGACACGAACAACTAAACAACCACCAGCTAAAGCTGGTGGGTTTGGGTTACGGACTGAAAGTCCGGATACGCGTCGCCTGAACGACGCGTCCTAATCGGGTTCCATTTT
>JAYVZN010000086.1:0-3963 GCA_043783305.1 Betaproteobacteria bacterium | reverse complement strand
GCATTTGGGTAGCCGCTGCTGGCGCATGGACTCGCCCGACTGATGCTGCCAATGGTGCGGTGCTGGCGATTTATACGCAGGTCGGCATCATAAACGGCGCAAGCTACCCAGGCGCTTTGTTTATTCTGTCTGCCGCCGCCACGGTGGGGACGACTGCGCAGACTTGGTTTTTGTTCAGCGCACCATCTACCGCGCAAATCATTGAAAGCACGGTTAGCGCGGCGACTAACGCAGCGGCGACCGGAACTTATTTGGCGCTTGCATCAATCACGCTTCCAGCTGGAAGCTGGACCATTAGCGCGATTGCCAATGGCGAACCGGGAACGGCTGCAACTACCACAGTCGGCGGAGCATTAGAGGCGCTCATTGGCACCACGACCGCAAGCAGTGCAGGCGCAACCCGTGGCTATGATTGGGCAAAGACATCACATGAGCTTGCGTCAGGCGACTGCGAAGTGCTGACGATCCCATCCAAGCGTGTCAGTATTGTTGTTTCAACCACTTATTACCTCAACGTTTTGGCCACTTATACCGCAGGCACACCGCAATGGCGCGGCTCGCTTAGCGCGGCAAGGATTCGCTAACTATGGTCAGCCCTATCACGATTACGAACACGTTTAACGGCGATATTTCAGCCGCCAACTACGTCAACGCTGCCGCACTTGATACGCAGCTAACGAATCTTGCCACGACGATCAATTCCGAGATTGCCGAACGTCAGCGTACCGTGCGCGATGGGTCTGGGCTAGCGTCTCAAGTAGTTCGTTTTTCATCACTTCATCCAGAAGTAACCGCAGCATTAACGGCAGGAGGCTTAGTCCCAAAACAGGCCGCAACGGTTGTTTCGCTCATAAATGTTGTTAGTCTGTCTGGCCTACAAGTCATTGACGGATATACGCTATTAGCGAATGATCGCGTTTTACTGGTAGGCCAATCAAACCCGATCAATAATGGTCTGTGGACAGCATCAGCAGGAGCCTGGACACGACCATCTGATTCGTCTGCTAACGCAATCTTGCCGCTTTATACGTTTGTTAACATATTAAACGGCTCATCTCAAATCGGATCTTCTTGGTATTTGAGTTCTATTTCTACCGTTGGCTTATCTGCGCAAACGTGGGTCATTTATGCATCACGCTCTTCCGCATCTTCCTCTTCTGGCGGCAGTGGCCTCGGGGTAAGCGTTAAATCTTTTGGCGCCTCTGGGAATGGTCTTGTTGATGATACTAGCGCAATACAGGCGACCATTGATGCGGTGAATATAGCTGGCGGTGGCGTTGTTTATTTTCCTGCTGGAACGTACTTAATCAGCATTGTTCAGGTGGCATCAGCGACCTTTAAACATGCCCTGACCATTTACCCAGGGATCGTTCTACGCGGCGAATCGCGTGAGCGAAGCGTGATCAAGCTCAAGCCTGGCGCGGGTAACTATAACGCGATTATCTCTCGCGCATTGGCCACTGACGCCGACATGAATGATTTTGGGATGTATGATTTGTGCATTGATCAGAATAATACGGGGAATGTGCCGACGGTTTTTGGTGACCTTACCAATGCGGGGAACTCGCGCTATGCAGTCTTATGCTTTGGCGGGCATAGGATTTCCGTTAAAAATTGTTGGTTCAAAGACTATAAATCAATTAACACCATATCAACCAATGCGCCCGTTGGATTATGTACTGACGTACAGATAACGGGAAATTGGTTCGACCATGCGTCGAGTGCGACCATAGCCAATGATCACAGCGCAATTTACACAAATGCGTCTGAGGTCGTTATTGCCTACAACCGATTCCGTTCACCCGCTAAAAATACATTTGGCGCAACAACGGCAATTGAAGTTCACGGATCACAACAGTCCGTATATGGTAATGTAATAACGAATTATCTCATTGGGTGCAATTTGACTGGAGTAGCATATCGCACGGATGGGGTCAGCTTCGTGAATAATATCATTGAAGGTGGTCGCTATGGCGTGCAGCTGTGGTCGTGGTTTGCGGATGGCAATACTACGCAAGCGGCGCTGACGAATTGCACTGTGTCGGGAAATTCTATCCGGCTTGATCGAGATCCCTGGACCTTTTCTTTGCAAATATCCTTTGGAATATCAACGGATCAAGTTGGCACGGCTCCATGTGAATCAATCGCGATAAAAAATAACATCATCCATTGGGAACCGACGACCGTTAATCCGTCTAGTGGAGATCAGTATTCTGTTGGAATTGGATGGGAAAGATCCGCGATTGGCGGGGTCGGTTACGATCAGGACATCACCATTTCAGGCAATATTATCATTGGAGCACCCGCAAACGGCATACGTGTATTTGCGCCTATTCGACGGCTTACTATTGAGAATAATACCATAAAAAATTGCGGTCAATCCGTAAACGGAAGCCTGGTAGCAGCATACCGAGCTGGTATCTTCGCTTGGTCCCCAAGTACCCTTAAACAATGGATAGTAAGGGAGAACCATCTCGTTGATGATCAAGCAACGCCTACCATGACATCCGGTTGCTCGGCCGGTTCATCGGTTACCGTTACTGCATGCCGCTTTGAGGACAATGTTTGGAACGTTGGCGCAGGTCATACGTATCCGTTCTTTGCTGGCTCCTATTTCACTGGCGCAGGATGGTACGTACGGCAAGCGGTTGACGTTTATTCAGTGACTGTTCAGGGCTTATTGCGCACAGGCAGTGAAATTCTTGAGACATCGACCGGAACGAACAACAAGCAAGTAACGACACCGGAGGGCGTTACCTTTGTTCCGATTATCGCCCGTTTATATAATCAATATCAGATTCCATGGGGGCAAGCGAGTGGCCTTGGTGCCCTTGATGCATCTGCCGACCTTACCGCTCAATTTAGCTCTGCCGCAAATCTCATAATCGGTGGGACGCTTCCAGGGATAGGCTGGTTTCGTGGTCCAGCAAACACCGCGAGAGGAATGGCGTGGTACACGGGGGCATCGAGTCAACGGTGGGGCTTCTTTACAAATACTGCCGAGTCTGGATCTAATGTTGGCAGTGATTTAACGCTTTTTAGCTACGACGATGCGGGCGCATTTGTTGATACTTCCATGGTCTGGTCCCGTGCAGCCGGTAAACCGTTCTTCTGGTATCGCCCCATGGCGATCGAAAGCGGCTTTAGTCCTGCGCAATTGATCGTCACGGCGGCGACGTACCCTTTGCTGGCTAATAATATATGGGTGACGTTTACCGGAACCGCGCAATGCGTCATGACTGCGCCATCAGCAAGTGTGTATGGTTCTGGCCGACCATGGGTGCAATGGGTTAAGAATCGCACCACATCAGGCGTTTCCATTTTATATCGCCGATCAGGCGCAGATACCATCGATGGCTCAACTGACGATGTGGTGATCAACCCTGGCGAGACTGCCATGTTTGTCGGTAACGGCACGAGTGATATTCTGGTGGTTGAAAGATCAGGTGGAGACACGTCACGCATTGCCACTCGTACCTTGCGAGCTGTCAATCTGAACAATGCCGGTGTTGATGCCGCCACGGCAGTTCGCCTTCCAAGCAATTATCGTGTTCGAAAAGTCACGGTAACGAATGCAAGCATCAGCCTAACGACCGCGACATTCAGCCTTCGCACGGCAGCGGCAGGCGCAGGTACGGCTATCGTGTCGGCGGCGGGATTGGCGGCATTGACCACCAACGCGAAAGTCACCGAGCCAGCGATTGCCGTTACTGATCGCCAAAGCGCGACCACGCTCTACTTACGCAATGACACTGCCCAAGGCGCTGCTGCCACCGCCGACTTCATCATCGAATTTGAGGATTTGCGATAATGACTCAAAACCTTGACCCAACCCCACGCTACGAACGAGAGCCATCCAGCGCTTCATTGGAAATTGCGCGCCTTCGTGAAAGCTTTGTTTCGCTAAAAGAGCGTCACAATGCACTCAAAGATGATGTCAGCGACATGCGTTCGAACATTGGC
>JAYVZN010000085.1:0-4000 GCA_043783305.1 Betaproteobacteria bacterium | reverse complement strand
AAGTGCCGCGCCGTCGCTGTAGCAGTGGTGGTGCAACGAGCATCGCTCCGGCCAAGCGTTGCAGCGGACGCGCAAAAGCGCGCCGCTGAACAAGATTTGGTCTTTGCTGCGCAAAGGCTGTTGACGGGCAGGCCGGGGGTAAATCGCTGCGCGCTTTAACATAACAGGGCGTTATGCAAAATGCGCTGTCCGCAAGCGGCCAACCCCGCGCACTTCGCACAACACCTGTTATGTCTCGCGCCCCCGGCCTGCGGCGCGGTCGCTGCGCGGTTTGTTCGATTCGCTCTCCCCCTGTCCCCCGCTGGGGGTGGGCAGCAAAACGGGGCTGTTGATGCGCCGCCCCTCCGCCTTTTGCTGCGCGGTCGCTGCGCGGGTTGTTGTTTGCGGTGTGGTCGCTACGCGGTTTGTGTTTGTGGCGTTGTGCGGCAAGCCGCGCCATCGTTTGATGCGGGGGAAGCTGCGCTACCCCCACACCCCCGGCTTTGTGCGGTCGCGGCTGTGCCGCCACCGCGTATTGTTTTATTGCCCCGCCCGCCCAGGCCAGTCAGCCGGTGCGGGGTCGCGCTGCGCTGCTCCTTCCCCGCCCCGTCTGCCTGTCCTCCCGTCCGCCCCGGTGGGGCTCCCTCAAAATCAACCCCACGGCTAAATAAAAAACCGCTTGCCTTGCGCGTGTGCGCAAAGGCAAAATGCGCGTCAGGAAAACATTCGGGAGCGCCTCTTCTTGTTGGCCGGACAGCACACAGCTCCAAAACCCGCGTCGGCAAAATTTTTTTTGCATAGACGCACGTCCGGGCAAATGACCGCCCTGCAAGCCGCGCCGCGTCTGGGTTTCCGGGGTTTGGCAGAAAATGTTGCGCCGGGAGCACCCTTCACCGGCAAGGAGCTGGATGAGGAGACGGGGCTCTACTACTTCGGGGCGCGGTACTACGATCCACGCACTTCGGTCTGGCAATCCACTGATCCGATTCTTGGGAAGTATTTGCCCAACGCGCCGCACAAAGAAGATGAGAATGTAAAGCTTCTTCCACCGACTGTGCAGCAGTCTTTGGCTCAGTTCAATCTGCCGGGAATGGGTGGCGTATTTAATCCAACGAATTTGGCAATGTATACCTACGCTGGTCAAAATCCACTTCGGTATGTTGATCCTGACGGGAATGAATTGGTAAATTCCTACTTCTTTACGAATAGTAAAGTGTCATCTAATCTTGTCGCTCTAAATAAAGCAGTAATACAGGTAACTGGTAAAAAAGATTCTGAATTTAAATTAGTGGTGACTGGGGGCGATAGGTATCTGGACAGCCATGGAGTAGCTAGATCGTTAACGACAGGAAAAGTAGTGGCGGAATCGGTTAAAAAGAGTCCGCACTTGATTGAGAGTGGGGCTAGAGCAGCTGATATTTCAATAAGTGGAATTACAAAGGCTGATTTGAAAAAAGCAGTTGCTCTAACAGAATTTTCTTCAATCCCAGGAAATTATAAAGATGACTATGATGACAATCATATTCACGTTGGATTGAGTAAGGCGGATAAAAATAATGCGAGTGGTTTGGGAAAACTTGTAGGGGAAGTAATCAAGTCTATGAGAAATACAGAGCAGGTTGCCAAGGAAGCATTAAAAAACAAGGCGGACTAATTTCATGAAGAAACATATCTTGCTGGCAGGCTTTCTAATATTATCTTTCGATGCATTAGCCATCGACTTGATAATGCCGAAAGAGTTGGTTGATGTCGCAAATGAAAATAACTGTGAACAAATTAAAAACTTTTATGAAATAGTGGCTGCGTATGGCCCGCCATTCGTATATGGGGTGGTACACAAAGATAAAGAACGTGAAGTGGATGGTCTGAAAAGTGCAGCGTATTGGTGTAGAGATAACAAAAAGAATGATACCTTTTCACTCAGATTATTCGTAGACGAGTCGTTAAAAAGTGTGAATCAATGCCCTCTTTTAATAGACAGAGTAACAACCTACATCGGTGCACTAAGTGTTAAATCTGGAAATTGGGAGTTGGATAAATTCAGAGCGGTAGTTGATAAAAAGAAAGTGGCTGGGTATTTCAAGGGGGATGCCATTATTTCGGAGGCTGAAGCATATCAAGTAGTTTATATTTGTTACAAAGGGCAGTGGCTTAAGAAAGAAATGGATTGAAGCAATCAATAGGGTCCAATAATGGGGACAAACAATAATCAAACAATAAAGGGAAACGCGAGGAAACGCGAGGGGTCACGCGAGGGGTCACACGCGAGGGGTCACATCTCACACGCGAGGGGTCACATCTTGTATCTTGTATTTCCCCCGTTTGCCAGCCCGCGGAAGGCGCAGGGTCTAGCTTCGTGGCATGGCGACAGGTTGAATGACATTTTAAAATGAACGCGAGAAGCAAAGGGGTCACATCTTGTATCTTGTATTTCTACTGTTTGCTAATTCGCGTAAGTCACAATCGTTATTGCGCCGCATGATCCGTCTTTCTCTTCCTCTATAAATAAAAAAGCCACCCGCCTCCGGTTCCCCGGATGCGAGTGGCTTTTTTTTAGCCGCCAGATTTCTCTAGCCGCGTTGTTGTCGTTTCGCGGTGGCTCGTGTTATTTCACGGCCTCGATGATACCGATCTCGCGTTTCAAGAGGTCGTTCGCCAGGTCGGACAGTTGCACGCCTTTCTTCGAGGCGATCACTGAAAGATACGCCTGCACCTCCTGATCCAGATACACCGGCAGATTCAGCTTCGCATTAGCCTGGTAAAACTTGCCGCGCACCCCCTTGGTAAAATCGATCTCGGCGGGCATATCGTCATCGTCCTGCGTGGGGTTGGTCGTAGTGTTCATGGTGTCACCCTGGCGGATTATCCGCATAAAAATGTCGTTCCTGTTTCGTGGCCGGGCGCGCTGAAATAATACGTATCCGCGTACTGCTCGAACTGGTTGCCTGATACGTGTGCGCCACCGCCAGCAGCACACCGCCCGCCGTGTGCCCCAGCGTGAACCAGCGTTCCTCATGCTGGCTGTGCGCTTCATCAAATACCGTCAAAGATAACGCATCCAGAAACACGGAGGCGGCTTGCTCAAAGGTCACGCCGTGTTTCTTCAAGTTGGAAACTGCTTTATGCGCATCCCACTCGAAATCGTAAGCCAAATCGGCCATCGTCGCCATCTTCTTTCTTAGCCGCTAACAGAGGCTGTGCTATCGGTGTGCGGCGGCGTGTCGCTTGGTGGCGGGTTTCTTCGCTGGTACGGATGCGGCGGCACGCGCCGTATCCCAGCGTCTGGCCTGATACTTGATAATCAGGCTATCGAGCACCTCCTTCACCACCGATTGCTCTCCTGCCGGTAACTGGCTGATCGCCTCGAACTGCAAACGCAGCTCATCGACCGGATTGCGCTCGTCCTGCTCGAAGACCAGCGTATCTGCGCTGACCGACAGCGCGCGCGCCATATTGCGGATCACCTCCAGCGTCGGCTGCGTCTCGCCCGCCTCATAGCGGCGTATCATCGTCACATGACAGCCGACCTGATCGGCCAGCGCCTGCTGCGTCATTGTGCGCGCCTTGCGTAGCGTCGCCAGTTGTTTGCCAAAATCCATCGCCAGTAAATGCAAAGTAAATAATGACGACACTCTAACCCCCGGTTTCTGATGTGGTGGTTGCACAATACCATATATGCGTGTAATAATAAACCATGTTTGCGTATTGACAGCTTTTTAGCCCAAGGAGGTTTTATGCCCCGCATCCCCGCCACCGAGCTTGACCGGTTAAAAAAAGAAATCTCCCTGCTGCGCCTGATCGAGAGCCAGGGGCATACGCTCACCAAGCGCGGCAAGGACTGGGTGATGCGTTGCGTGTTCCATGAAGAGGATACGCCCAGCCTGTCCATTTCCGAGAGCAAGAACCTGTACCACTGCTTCGGCTGCAACGCGGCGGGATCGGTGATTGACTGGGTGATGAAGACGCAATCCGTATCGCTGCCGCATGCGGTGCAGATACTCAAGGACGGCGCACCGCTGGA
>JAYVZN010000084.1:0-4024 GCA_043783305.1 Betaproteobacteria bacterium | reverse complement strand
TATAATCCATGCCGCACCTCCCTTTGTGCAGCATATTCTCGCAGCTAAAGCTGACCGGCTAAAGCCGGTGGTTTAAACCTTAAGATGGAAAATTAATGCCCGCCCATTACTTTTATTTTTCCGCGAGTTTCTAGCGCGCACTTTGTTCGGCAAAGTAGATTAAAAAAGCCGAGGATCAATCCTCGGCTTTTTTAATTATCTACAACCACTTTCCGATTACTTTTTGGTTTTATCCCGTTCGATCAGCGCATAAGCCGAGTGGTTGTGAATCGATTCGAAGTTCTCCGATTCAACCACATACGCATCGATGCGTTCATCCGCGTTCAACACCGCTGCCACATCGCGCACCATGTCTTCTACAAACTTCGGATTGTCGTATGCGCGCTCGGTGACGTATTTCTCATCCGGGCGCTTAAGTAGGCCATACAATTCACAGGAGGCTTGTTCTTCGGCCATGCGCACCACTTCTTCGATCCACACAAAATTATTGGTGCGGGCGGTGATGGTGACGTGCGAGCGTTGGTTGTGTGCGCCGTAGTCGGAAATCTTTTTCGAGCAAGGGCACAGGCTGGTGACCGGCACCACCACTTTCATGGTTTGGGTATAGGTACCTTTATCGATCTTGCCGGTGAAAGTAACTTCATAGTCCATTAAGCTCTGCACCCCGGAAACCGGAGCAGTTTTATTAATGAAATAGGGGAAGCTCATCTCGACAAAGCCGGATTCCGCTTCCAGTTTGATCACCATTTGCCGCAACATATCTTCAAATGACTCGACCGAAATTTCGCGCTCGTAGCCGTTCAGAATTTCCAGGAAACGCGACATGTGCGTACCCTTGAAATCCTGCGGCAAATACACATACATATTGAAATTGGCGATGGTGTGCTGCACACCGTCGCTTTTATCCGCCACCCGTACCGGGTGACGCACGGATTTAATGCCCACCTGATTGATCGCGATCTGACGCGTATCGGGGGTGGCCTGAACGTCGGCTATCGGTAAAGCTTCACATTGATTCATCGAGTTATCCTAACTATTAGGGGCACTTCTTAACGCGCTTACGGGAAGCGATCACTTGACGACAGTATACGCGAGGTCAATAGTTGAGTAAAGAACTCGGGTACTATGTTTAATCGTATCTACAATCCCCGCCTCGTCTAACCCGCAACTGGCCAGCAGTATCGCCGGGTCGCCATGCTCCACAAAACGATCAGGCAAACCCAATAAAACCAAACGCTTGCTTGAACCCAGTTTCGCTAAATATTCGGCCACTGCACTTCCCGCACCGCCCTGGATTACATTTTCTTCCAGTGTAACGATCAAATCATGACTTTGCACAAGCTGTTTGATCAATGCTTCGTCCAAAGGTTTAACAAAACGCATATCCGCCACCGTTGCGTTTAACTGTTCTCCCGCGAGTAAGGCGGGCTGCACCATGCTGCCGAAGGCCAACAAAGCAATTTTTTCGCCACGGCGTAAAATCCGCCCTTGCCCGATCGGTAAAGCCTGCATTTCATTTTCAATTTTTGCGCCTACGCCGCTGCCGCGCGGATAGCGCACTGCGGACGGGCCATTCAAGGTAAACGCGGTGTAGAGCATTTGCCGACATTCGTTTTCGTCGGAGGGTGCCATCACTGTTATGTTGGGAATACAACGTAAAAATGTCAGATCGAACGCACCCGCATGGGTCGGGCCATCGGCCCCCACCAGCCCGGCGCGATCAATGGCG
Organism: Betaproteobacteria bacterium; assembly: GCA_043783305.1. Classification (GTDB taxonomy): domain Bacteria; phylum Pseudomonadota; class Gammaproteobacteria; order Burkholderiales; family Thiobacteraceae; genus RBG-16-58-11. Next base: position 2,295 of record JAYVZN010000084.1, on the reverse strand, counting down.
AACACCACCGGTAGATTTTGTAAAGCCACATCGTGGATCAATTGATCGTAAGCGCGCTGTAAAAAAGTCGAATAAATCGCCACCACCGGCTTCATCCCATCGCAGGCCAGACCTGCGGCAAAGGTGAGCGCATGCTGTTCGGCGATGCCCACGTCGAAGTAGCGCTCCGGATGTTCTTCGGAAAAACGCACCATGCCCGAACCCTCGCGCATCGCCGGGGTTATCCCCACCAAGCGCCAATCCTCTACGGCCATATCACACAGCCAGTCGCCGAACACTTGGGTGTAAGTCGGCTTGCTACCGGCTTTGTTCGCCACCCCATTGGCCGGGTCGAATTTCGCCACACCGTGATATAAACACGGATCATCCTCGGCCAATTTATAGCCCTGGCCTTTTTTGGTAACGATGTGCAGAAACTGCGGGCCTTTGAGTTGCTTGATATTAGATAAGGTATCGATCAGGGAATCCAGATCGTGTCCGTCAATCGGCCCTAAATAATTGAAGCCGTATTCTTCAAACATAGTGCTCGGTACCACCATGCCTTTGACGTGCTCTTCCGCGCGCTTGGCCAATTCTTTAATCGGCGGCAACACATCCAACACCTGGCCTCCGCGTTTGCGTACGGTGTTATAGAAGCGTCCTGACAAGAGTTTAGCCAGATAGTGATTTAAAGCACCGACATTGGGCGAGATCGACATTTCATTGTCGTTCAAAATTACCAATAGATTGGCATCGCTGGCACCGGCATTGTTTAAAGCTTCCAACGCCATACCGCCGGTGAGCGCACCGTCACCGATTACCGCTACCACGCGCCGATCTGATTTTAGGCGCTTAGCCGCTATCGCCATACCGAAAGCGGCGCTGATCGAAGTGCTGGAATGGCCCGTGCCGAACGTGTCGTAAGGGCTCTCGTCGCGCTTGGGGAAACCAGCGATGCCGCCCAACATGCGCAAACGGCTCATCGCCTCGCGCCGCCCGGTTAAAATTTTGTGTGAATAAGTTTGGTGCCCCACATCCCACACCAAGCGATCTTCCGGTGTGTTGTACACGTAGTGCAGCGCTATAGTCAGCTCCACCGTGCCTAAGTTGGAAGCTAGATGACCGCCGGTTTTGGATAGACTTTCCAACAAAAACGTACGCAACTCCTCGGCCAAGCGCGGTAAATCTTTGCGCGACAAGAGTCGTAACTGATGCGGATCGTTGATGCTTTCGAGTAAAGAGTCCGCCATGAAACCGCCGCTTAAAAGGAGCGCAAAACAATAAAATCGGCCAGCGCGCGCAAGCGTTGCGCTTTCGCCCCAAAACCATCCAAAGCAGCTTGCGCATCTTGGCGTAGCGATTCGGCTAATTTTTTAGCTTCTGCTACACCCAACAAACTAACGTAAGTCGGTTTATTCTGCTGTGCATCTTTGCCTGCCGTCTTACCCAAAGTCGCGGTACTGGCTTCGGCATCCAGGACATCATCCACCACTTGGAAGGCAAGGCCAATACATTTAGCAAAGTGATCGAGCTTTGCTATTTTGGTCTCGTTGAGTTTGCCGCACAAGGCACCGAGCATAACCGAGGCGCGAATCAAGGCACCGGTTTTATGAATATGCATTAATTCCAGCTCCGGCAGGGCGAGGGCTTTGCCTACCGCCGCCAAGTCAATGGCTTGGCCACCGGCCATGCCGCGCGAACCCGCGGCAACTGCCAGCAAAGTCACCATTTCTAATTGCTTGTGCGGATCTTGCGCCAGGGGATACTCCGCTAATAACTGGAACGCCAAACTTTGCAGGCTATCGCCGACCAGTAGCGCGGTTGCTTCGTCGAACTCCACATGTACCGTCGGCTTGCCGCGACGCAACACATCGTCGTCCATGCAGGGTAAATCGTCGTGCGTTAACGAATAGGCATGGATCAACTCCACGGCTACGGCGGCAATCTCTAAGCGATCTTCGTGCGCATCGGCAACGGCACCCGCAGCAAACACCAATAATGGCCGCACGCGTTTCCCACCGCCCAGCGCGGCGAAGCGCATCGCGGCATGCAATCGTTGCGGCGCAATCTCCGCAACGGGCAGCACGCGCTCCAACACCAATTCCATACGGCTTTGGACAGCACCAAGCCAAGCCTGGAACTCAGAGGGGTTTATCACTAGAGAATATTTCGAGTTGATTGGCTTCGGTCAAGATGCGCACTTGTTGCTCCGCATCTTGGATTTTTTGCTGACATAATTTAAGCAGTTCGGTACCGCGTTTATACGCGGCTAAAGACTCTTCCAACGGCAACTGCCCGGACTCCATATTGGCGACG
>JAYVZN010000083.1:0-10099 GCA_043783305.1 Betaproteobacteria bacterium | reverse complement strand
CAAGGTCAAGAAGCTGTCGCGTGAATCCCAAGACAAAATCGCCGACGCCTCGGCCTTGGCCGGTGAAATCCTCAACGCCATGCCGACGGTGCAGGCCTTTACGCAAGAACAAGAGGAAATTCGTCGCTTTACCGAACGCACGGAAACCAGTTTTGTCACTGCCATTAAACGCACACGTGTGCGTGCTGCGCTGACAGCCTTGATCATTACCGCCATCATGGGCAGCATCATCTTCGTCCTCTGGGTCGGCGCGCGCCAAGTACACGATGGTCTCATGACGGGGGGCCAGTTGGCCTCCTTCGTTCTGTACGCGGCATTGGTCGCGGGGGCTGTCGGAACCATGGCCGAAGTATGGGGCGATGTGATGCGCGCCGCCGGGGCGACGGAACGACTACTCGATTTACTGCATACTGAATCGGCCATCCGTGAGGCGCTTAAGCCGCAAGTACCAGCGCATCCAACGCAAGCAGCGCTCCACTTCGAACACGTGACCTTCCGCTACCCTGCGCGGCCGCTAACGCCTGCGCTCGACGACATTAGCTTGATCATCAAACCGGGCGAGAGCGTTGCACTGGTTGGGCCCTCCGGCGCAGGCAAAACCAGTCTATTTCAGCTTTTGTTGCGCTACTACGAAGTGTCCGACGGTTGCATTCGACTCAATGGTCAAGACATCCGCGCATTAAGTTTGCACGATCTACGCCAAGGCATTGCCATCGTGCCGCAAGACCCGGTAATTTTTTCTGCGAATGCCTTGGAGAACATTCGTTACGGCCGTGCCACAGCGAGCGACGCGGAAGTATTGCAGGCCGCCAAGGCCGCCCTGGTGGATGAATTTATCGACCAACTACCCGAAGGCTACCAGACTTTCCTGGGGGAGCGTGGCACGCGCTTATCCGGTGGCCAACGCCAGCGTATTGCCATTGCGCGCGCCATCCTAAAGGAAGCACCGTTGCTGCTGCTGGATGAAGCGACCAGTGCGCTGGATGCGGAATCGGAAATTTTAGTGCAGCAAGGACTCGATGCCGCGATGCAGGGGCGGACCACACTGGTGATTGCGCATCGACTCGCAACCGTGCAAAAAGTTGACCGCATCGTCGTTATGGACGAAGGCAAGATTGTAGAAATCGGCACCCCGGAGGATCTGCGCCAACAAGGAGGGCTTTACGCCCGGCTAGCCGCGCTGCAACTGAGCCATTGATCGCGCTGCTTTGTAGATTCAGCCCACGACGCATACGTTTATAATGACCACCTTTACCCGCACTCTCAGGAGCTATCTTGTTTAGACTCATCGGCGCCATCTTAGGCTACTACTTCTACGGATTTTTCGGCGCATTACTCGGTTTTTTCTTAGGCGGCATCATAGACCGTGCAAATGCTTACGGCGTGGGCGGCGTAAACCCTCTCAGCAGCGGCAATCGCCAAACCGTATTCCTCGAAACCGTTTTTATCTTAATGGGGAAATTGGCCAAGGCCGACGGTCATATCTCCAAAGATGAAATCGCCTATGTCGAGCAGTTTATGCAAAAGCTGGGCATGTCCGCGATCCATCGGCAGCAAGCTATCGCACTATTTAAACAAGGTTCGGAGAATGGCTACGATATAACGCCCAGCATCCAGCGCTTCTTAGCTGCATGCGGCCACACGCACAGCCTCAAGCAAATGCTGCTGGTGTATCTCATCGTGATGGCTGTATCGGATGGTCGCATTGATAGCGCAGAAGAACATCTACTCGTCGAGATCGCGCGCCAACTCGGTTACAGCCAAGCCGAATTTCAAAACATCATGGCCATGGTGCTAAACCAGTCGCACTTTGCCAGCGGCCAAGCCACCTCGGCTTCCTCTTTGGACGACGCGTATAAAGCGCTCGGCGTAGCCAAAGAAAGCACCGACCAAGAAGTGAAAAAAACCTATCGCAAACTCATCAGCCAATACCACCCCGACAAGCTTATTGGCCAAGGCCTGCCGGAGGACATGATTGCCGTGGCGACCGAGCAAGCGCAGGAAGTGCAAGTGGCTTATGATTTGATTATGAAGAGTCGGGGGAAATAACCCAAACTCTGTTACGCCCTACGCGAAAACAGCTTCGCCGCTCTGCCAACGTGATTCAGCCGTCGGGTCCGTGAGCGCAACCAAAACGGCCGGTCCGAGATCGTGTCCCACCGCGTGTAAACCCAGATCCCGATACGCATCAGACGTTCCCTTCAGAAGCGCTTCTGCACCCAGCACGATGTTGAGACTCTGCGGAATCGTAGGCGAATTTTCTGCGCATTTCGCCACGTCCAGCGAATGCGCTTTGCGGCAAACACCCGGGCGAACTTCATAGATAGAACACAAATCATCGGCTAGAAACGGGCACGGTGTTCGTCGGCTCCAAGGGGCCGCATCGCTAGGCACCGCGCCGTACATCCGTAAGCGTTCGATCAGTGCGCTGATTTCTTCAGGTGAGCGCGATGCAATTTCCCGTGCGATACGAAATATTTCCGGCTCTATCGCTTCGACCTGCGCACTACAGCAGTGGTTACAGCCAGCCTTGCAAGCAAGTGCCACACCCTCTTCGACCGCAACACTGACCACCTGGTCAATGCCGGTTTGCAGATTACGCACGAACGAAATAACTAAAGGCGAGCCGTGTTTGTCGCCCAAGTGACGCACCGCTGCTTGGCGCACCTGATCTGCGGATTGCAGGAGGGCGGTCGTTTCCTCGGAGGTTAAGGAATCACATAACATACGGCGCAATTCCACTTGGTTATTACGCCATTGTACGCAGACAGAAGCGTGTTAAACATTTGTACACACTTTACGGAATTCATTAGCTAATTTTTAGCTTAGCCCGAGAACCCGCTTAACCGCACCATCAAGTTGCTCACCACTTGGCAAATTTGGGCCAGAAATGAAGCGTTGTGAAAACTCTTCTAAAGAAAATCGGATATTCCTTTTCATTAACAATGTGATCGTAATAAAACAATGCATATTATGCGTTTCCGCTGCACAAGTTTCATGCGATATTTTCCTGAAGGCCGATACGTCAAACCAAATTTTAAAGAAATTTCCGACAAATGTCTGCTAAGTATAGAGCCATTGAATGGTCGGAATGATTAATCCGAACGGCAAACCGTATCAAGCCGCATATTTTACCCAAGAGTACCGAAAATATTTTTTACAATCGGCTGGAAAAATAACACGAAATTTCGAGAGCAGGCTGTGCGGTGCTACAAGGAAGTACCTCTCTTGCTTCGCAGCAACCGTTTTTAGCCCAACAAAGAATCTTGAATAGTCGCTATTTTAGTGGTTTGCATAAGTCCACCTCTACCTCTTTAGTGGTATCCCGAGCAATTTCCTCAATCTCTCACCCTCTATTAATTTCTTACACCGGGCCTACACTGTTCTTCACGTTATTCGGATTTTTTTATCCGCTTTTAAAAGAGACAAAATGACAACACAGACCCATAAACAGTTAAGCGTATTAGCCTCCAGCACCTTTGCCTTTACGATTTGTTTTGCTGTTTGGATGATGTTTGCGGTAATCGGGATTCCAATCAAAAAAATGTTGGATCTCAATGAAACTCAGTTCGGCCTGCTGATCGCTATGCCGGTACTGACGGGTTCGTTGATTCGCCTGCCGCTGGGAATGTGGACTGATCGATTCGGCGGACGGCTCGTTTTTTTCATTTTAATGTTGGCTACTGTGCTACCGATTTTTTTGATCCGCTACGCCACACTGTACTGGCATTTCCTGGTGTTAGGCTTATTCGTCGGTGCGGCCGGCGGTTCGTTTTCAGTGGGAATTGCCTATGTCGCGCGCTGGTTTACTAAAGGGCACCAGGGATTTGCTATGGGTATTTTCGGTGCCGGGAATACCGGAGCGGCGTTAACCAAATTTGTCGCACCGACCCTTGTGGTGATCTATGGTTGGCAAATGGTTCCTATGGTATATGCGGCGACCATGCTGGCTACGGCCATCGGTTTTTGGATGTTTAGTTATACCGATAAAACACATCATATCAGTGCACGCATCACCGTCCGCGATCAACTGCAAGCACTGAAAGATCCCAAAGTGTGGAAGTTGTGCCAGTACTACTCCATCGTCTTTGGTGGCTATGTCGGCTTAGCGCTCTGGATGACCAAATACTACATCATTGAATATGGATTCAATATTCAAACCGCCGCCTTGCTCGCCGCAGCGTTCTCTTTACCCGGTGGTTTATTGCGCGCGCTCGGCGGCTGGATGTCCGATAAATTCGGCGCACACACGGTCACGTGGTGGGTGCTATGGGTATCATGGATTTGCCTGTTCATTCTCTCCTATCCGCAAACCGATTTCACGGTGCGTACCATCAGCGGGCCGAAGACCTTCCACATTGGCTTGAATGTTTGGACGTTCACGGCGCTGATGTTCACGATGGGTGCGGCTTGGGCCTTCGGCAAAGCCTCGGTGTTTAAATATATTTCAGATGAATACCCGCACAACATCGGCGTGATATCCGGCATCGTCGGCTTAGCCGGAGGGCTGGGTGGTTTCGTGTTACCGATCTTGTTCGGTGCGATTGTCGACATCACCGGCATTAATAGCGGCATCTTTATGTTGCTGTACGGCATCACCTGGATTTCATTGATTTGGATGTACCTAACCGAAGTGCGCCAAGTGCATGTACTGCAATCACCGAATCCACTCGAAAAAACTACACGCCTAGGAGAACCTGCATGAGCACTAATATAAAAAACTGGGACCCGGAGAATGAATCGTTCTGGGAGTCCACCGGTCGGCACATTGCTTACCGTAATTTGTGGATTTCCATACCGGCCTTGTTATGCGGTTTCGCCGTCTGGGGTATGTGGGGCATTATCACGGTGCAGATGCTCAATTTAGGATTTCCGTTTACCCAAGCGGAACTGTTCACCCTGACAGCGATTGCCGGTATCTCGGGTGCAACAATGCGCATTCCATCCTCGTTCTTTATCCGGCTCGCGGGTGGGCGCAATGTGATCTTCCTCACCACCGCTATGTTGCTGGCACCCGCCTTAGGCACCGGTATTGTCCTACAGCACCCCGGCTGGCCGCTCTGGTCGTTTCAGTTGATGGCCTTGTGGTCGGGCGTGGGCGGCGGCAACTTCGCCAGTTCCATGTCCAACATCAGTACTTTTTTTCCCAAGCGTCTACAAGGTACCGCGCTGGGTCTAAACGCCGGTCTCGGTAATTTTGGTGTCACGACCATGCAGATCGTAATCCCGCTGGTCATGGCCGTGGGTGTGCTCGGCAGCATCGGCGGCGAGTCGATGATGCTGCAAAAAGACAGCGGTTGGATTCTCGGAAAAATTGCCGCCGGTACGCCCACCTGGATCCAGAACGCGGGTTTTGCCTGGGTCTTTTCGTTGGTGCCGCTGGCCGTGTTGTGCTGGTTCGGTTTGAACAATTTAAAACCAATCTCTCCGGATGCTGAAAATCCCATCATCGCGTTCGCTAAGGTCACTTGGCTCTACACGTTAGCCTTCATCCCTTCTATTCTCGTGCTGTACATCTACCTACCTGCGCCCACTGGTCTGGGCCTCATCAATATGTGGGTGGCTATTCCACTGGACATCGTTAGTGCGCTGCTGATTATGCGCCTCGCGGCATTCGGCCCGATGAAGGAAAACGTCGCTAAACAATTTGCGATCTTCAAGAACAAACACACTTGGTCGCTGACCGCGTTGTATGTCGTAACCTTCGGCTCTTTCATCGGTTTTGCGATGGCGCTGCCTTTGTCCATCACGGTTATTTTCGGCGATAAGCATGTGCTGGATACGATTACCGGCGTATGGATCCACACCAAGAATCCAAACGCAATTTCGGCTTTCACCTACGCCTGGATCGGCCCCTTTGTCGGCGCGGCGGTGCGTCCGGTCGGCGGCTGGATCGCTGACAAGGTGGGCGGCTCCATCGTGACCCAGGTCGTATCGCTGGTGATGGTCGCGGCCTCCGCCTATGCGGGCTGGATCATGATGCAGGCCTATCAATCGGCTACGCCGGAAATTTTCTTTACCCAATTTATCGTTACCTTTGTCGTGCTGTTCGCCGCCACCGGTATCGGCAATGGCTCGACCTTCCGCACGGTTGGTGTCATTTTTGATCGCACCCAAGCAGGACCGGTGCTGGGTTGGACTTCGGCAGTCGCCGCCTACGGTGCCTTCATCGCACCGGTGGTCATCGGGCAGCAGATCAAGGCCGGTACGCCGCAGTTTGCGATGTACGGCTTTGCTGCTTTCTACGCCGTATGCCTAATTCTTAACGGGTGGTTTTATTTACGCGCCGGCTCGGAAATCAAGAATCCATAAACGGCGCTGTAAAAAATAGTTATTAAGATAGGAGAGTACGACATGAGCCACTTTCTCGACCGACTGATGTTTTTCAGCAAGAACCAGGGAAATTTTTCCGACGATCATGGTGTCGTCACCAACGAAGATCGCAGTTGGGAAGACGCCTACCGCAACCGCTGGCAGCACGACAAGATCGTGCGTTCCACGCATGGCGTGAACTGCACTGGTTCCTGTAGTTGGAAAATCTACGTCAAGAATGGCTTGATCACATGGGAAACGCAGCAGACCGACTATCCGCGTACGCGGCCCGACCTGCCCAACCACGAACCGCGTGGCTGTCCGCGTGGCGCGAGTTATTCCTGGTATGTGTACAGTGCGCAGCGCGTGAAGTATCCGCTAATTCGCGGGCGCTTGATGGAGTTGTGGCGCGAAGCGCGCTTAACTATGGCACCAATCGAAGCTTGGAAATCCATAACCAGCGACCCGAATAAAACCAAGCGCTATAAAACCGTGCGCGGTCTGGGCGGTTTTGTACGTGCTACTTGGGACGAAGTGACGGAACTGATCGCCGCCGCCAATGTGCACACCATTAAAGAATATGGCCCGGATCGTGTCGTCGGCTTCTCGCCGATTCCCGCCATGTCCATGGTCAGCTACGCCGCCGGTTCACGCTATCTGTCGCTAATCGGCGGCGTGTGCCTGTCGTTCTACGATTGGTATTGCGACCTGCCGCCCGCCAGCCCACAAGTGTGGGGCGAACAAACCGACGTACCGGAATCGGCCGACTGGTACAACTCCACTTATCTCATGGTGTGGGGCTCGAACGTGCCGCAGACACGCACCCCGGATGCCCATTTCTACACTGAAGTGCGCTACAAGGGCACCAAGACTGTGGCCGTCTCTAGCGACTATGGTGAGATGGTGAAATTCGGCGACATCTGGCTGGCGCCGAAACAAGGCACCGATGCTGCGCTGGCGATGGCCATGGGTCATGTGATCCTGACGGAATATCACGTCACCGGTAAAAGCGAATACTTCAACGACTATGTGCGCCAATTTTCCGATATGCCCATGCTGGTGATCTTGAAAGATCACAATGGCACGCTGGTCGCCGACCGTTTCCTGCGCGCCTCCGATCTGGATGGCAAACTGGGCCACGAAAATAATCCCGACTGGAAAACTCTCGTCATCGACGAAACCAGCGGCAATCTGGTTGCGCCCAATGGTTCTATCGGCTTCCGCTGGGGTCAATCTGGATTATGGAATCTCCAACAGAACGATGGCGCATCCGGGCAAAAAGTAACAGCGCAGCTAAGTCTTAAAGATCACAAGGACGAATTCGTCGGTGTCGGCATGCCCTACTTTGGCGGTACCGACCATGCAGACTTGCTGGTGCGCAATGTGCCGGTGAAAAATATCCAGATCCACGGCCAAACAGTAAAAATTGCCACGGTATTCGATTTAATGCTGGCCAATTATGGCGTGGATCGCGGCTTCGGCGGTGGCAATGTCACCACCGACTATAACGCCGACGTGCCCTATACCCCGGCTTGGGCCGAGCGCCACACCGGCGTGAAACGCGCCGACATCATCACCGTGGCGCGCGAGTTTGCCGACAACGCTGACAAGACGCATGGCAAGTCGATGGTAATCGTCGGTGCGGGCTTGAATCACTGGTACCACAACGACATGATCTATCGCGGCATTATGAATATGCTGATCCTGTGCGGCTGCGTCGGTCAATCCGGCGGTGGCTGGGCACATTACGTGGGCCAAGAGAAACTGCGTCCGCAGACAGGCTGGGCACCGCTTGCCTTCGGCCTCGACTGGAGTCGTCCGCCACGGCAGATGAACGGTACTTCCTTCTTCTACAACCACAGCAGCCAGTGGCGACACGAAAAGCTGGATGTCAGTGAAATCTTGTCGCCCACAGCAGATGCCCGCGCGGCGGACTATCGCCTGATCGATTTCAACGTGCGCTCGGAACGCATGGGTTGGCTGCCTTCCGCGCCGCAGCTGGAAATGAATCCGCTTGAGATCACCAAGGCGGCCGAAGCCGCCGGCATGGAACCAGCAAAGTACGCCGTCGAGCAATTAAAAAGCGGCGCACTGAAAATGTCCTGCGAAGACCCGGACAACCCGAAAAATTTCCCGCGCAATATGTTCATCTGGCGCTCCAACTTGTTGGGTTCCAGCGGTAAGGGCCATGAGTATTTGCTCAAGTATTTGCTCGGTACACAAAACGCCGTGCTCGGCCCAGATCTGGGCGAGTTGGGCGAATCCAAGCCGAAGGAAGTGAACTGGCACGACAAGGGCGCGGAAGGTAAGTTGGATCTCCTCGTCACACTCGATTTCCGCATGTCTACCACCTGCCTTTATTCGGACATCGTATTGCCGACCGCCACCTGGTATGAAAAAGACGATCTCAACACGTCCGACATGCATCCCTTCATCCATCCGCTATCGGAAGCAGTGCAACCTTTGTGGCAGAGCAAGTCTGACTGGGAGATTTACAAAGTCATCGCCAAAAAATTCTCGGAATTGGCCGTGAAACATTTAGGCACACAGAAAGATTTGGTGTTGACCCCACTGATGCACGACACACCCAGTGAATTGGGTCAGGCTGTCGACGTGTTGGATTGGAAAAAAGGCGAATGCGAACCTATCCCCGGCAAAACCATGCCGACAATGACCGTAGTTACGCGTGACTACGGCGATACCTACCGCAAGTTCACCTCGCTTGGCCCCCTGTTGAGCAAAATCAGCAACGGCGGTAAAGGCATCGCCTGGAATACCGAGAGCGAAGTGCAGCAACTGGCTGAGCTCAACGGCACGGTGCGCGAAGAAGGCGTGAGCAAAGGACAACCCAAGATCAACAGCGCCATCGACGCGGCGGAAGTGATTCTGATGTTGGCCCCGGAAACCAACGGCCAAGTCGCGGTGAAAGCCTGGAAAGCTTTGTCCAAGATCACCGGCATCGACCACACGCATCTGGCGCTTCCGCGCGAAGATGACAAGATCCGCTTCCGCGATGTACAAGCGCAGCCGCGCAAGATTATTTCCTCCCCCACTTGGAGCGGACTGGAGTCGGAGCACGTCAGCTACAACGCATGCTATACCAATGTGCATGAGCTGATTCCGTGGCGTACGCTCACCGGGCGTCAGCAGTTCTATCAGGACCACCGCTGGATGCTGGATTTCGGCGAAGGCTTATGTGTTTACAAGCCACCGATTGATACCAAAACCGTACAACCGGTGATCGACAAGTTCGGCAATGGCAATACGCAGCTCGTCTTAAACTGGATTACGCCGCACCAGAAATGGGGCATCCACAGTACCTATACCGACAATTTACGCATGCTGACCTTGTCGCGTGGTGGGCCGCATGTGTGGATTTCGGAACCGGAAGCAAAAGAAGCCGGTATCGTCGACAACGACTGGATCGAGGTCTACAACGTCAACGGCACGCTTACCGCCCGTGCTGTGGTCAGCCAACGCGTGCCGCGCGGCATGGCGCTGATGTACCACGCACAGGAAAAAATCATCAATGTGCCGGGTGTGGAAACCAGCGGCTATCGCGGCGGTATCCATAACAGCGTCACTCGCACCGTCACCAAACCCACCCACATGATCGGCGGCTATGCGCAGCTGGCCTATGGCTTCAACTACTACGGTACGGTGGGTTCCAATCGCGACGAGTATGTGATCGTGCGCAAAATGAAAAACGTGGATTGGATGGAAGGGCCGCTACGTGACGAAGCTTAAAACATTGAACCGCAAAGGACGCAAAGGAAAACCATTTTCA
>JAYVZN010000082.1:0-10203 GCA_043783305.1 Betaproteobacteria bacterium | reverse complement strand
AAAATGGAACCCGATTAGGACGCGTCGTTCAGGCGACGCGTATCCGGACTTTCAGTCCGTAACCCAAACCCACCAGCTTTAGCTGGTGGTTGTTTAGTGCTTTAGGAGCAGTGGCTTATTTGACAGCGTCATTGCCGTGGTTTTTAATAGGTACCTCGCTCGATAATACTTAAAACAGAGGCCTCTATGCGTTCTCGACTCAAAATTTTTTTAGTACTGATTTTTTGGCTGTTGGGTGCAGCACATGCGGCGGATAAAAAATCTGAGACCAACATTCTTGCTGAACTCCATCAATGGATTCCGTGGCTGGAAGCCCAGCAACCGCAGCGCGACTGCCCGAAACAAAACAATCAAGCGCAGTGTCTTTTCCCTTCAAATTTGAAAATTGAAATCGTCTCCGCGCGCGAATTGCGCTTTGAGATGTTGGTGTATTCTTCAGCGCATGCGGCGGAAAAACTTTCCTTACCGGGCAGCGTGGAGTATTGGCCGCAATCGCTCCAACTAAACGGCAAGGCCGTCGCTGTGACAGTCGAAAATAGACAGCCTGTGCTATGGATTCCCGGTGCGGGTGAGTGGGTAGTGAAAGGTGTGATCGCTGCGACACAAGTGCTCCCGCAAACATTGGAGATTCCCCGCGACGCTGGTACGGTACGTCTCGTAGAGCGTGGCGTGGAACGAAATGTCGTGCGGCCTGAGCCGGGAGTCTTGGCTTTATCGCAAGGTGATGGCGCTAAATCCGGCAGCGGCGAGCGCGCATTGGAAGCCACGGTATTCCGTAAGATCAGTGATGGCCAAGTGACGCGCATTACGACGGTACTGCGGCTTAAAGTTTCCGGTGTCGAACGCGGCATGGAGGTCGATGGTTTTTTACCGGCGGGCGCGGAGTGGATTTCGGTGGCATCCGATTTACCGTGGGAAATTAAAAGCGGCGGCAAGTTATGGCTCAAATTACGCCCTGGTGTGCATGAAGTAACGACCCTGGCGCGTGTGGCTTCACCCTTGAGTGCGCTGACCGTACCGGCTTGGTCGGCACCGGAATTGCAAATTCAGCAGGAAGTTTGGATGTTTGAACCGGCGGGGAATTTACGCCAAGTGGCGGTCGAAGGTTTGCGTTCGCTCGACCCTTCACGTCTGGAGTTACCGGAAGGTTTTAGCGGTATGCAAACTTACGAAGCCCGGGCGGGTAGCCGCGCGCGTTTCGTGCAGCGCGTGCGCGGCCGTGAGGGACAAGACTTAAAAAAATTATCCGCCAAACGTGAAATTTGGATCGATTTCGCTGGCGGATATGCCACCTCGCGCGAGCAAATACAATTCGCGCTCCCCGCACGTGAACGCTTGGAATGGAATGGCTTAGCGCAACTCAGGGAAGTGTCCATCGGCGATGTACCGGCCTTAATCACCCAAGGCGCGAGCGGTAAAACCGGTTTTGCTTTACCGCAAGGACAAGGCGCGGCGATTGCAGTCAGCCGCTTGCCGGTGACGGCGGTTTGGACGGTACGTGCCTTCCCCGCGACAACCACGCTCGATAATTTGCAGATGCAATTTAATTTGCCGCCCGGCTATCGCGCCCTGTGGATCGAAGACGCGGAAACCGCACAAGGTTTTTGGCTGAACGGCATGACCACGCTGGATTGGTTTGCACTCATCCTCTGCGCCCTGATTGCGCGTAAATTGTTCAATACTAAAATTGGCATTGCGCTGGCCTTGGCCTTATTGTTTGCGCGCTTGTATGGCGGCGTGCCGATTCAAGCCTGGTTGTGGGCGCTGGTGTTTTTAGCGGTGGCGAAAGCCTTGCCCGATGGTTGGTTCCGCACGATCCCGCGCATGATCGCGGGGCTGCTGTTTTTAGGTTTGGGCCTGCTGCTGATTCCTTGGACCATTGATCGCGCGCAGCAAGGTTTACATCGTTCGATGGATGTACTTTCATCCGGATACTACCCGGCCTCACCGCCCGTCGCCGCTGCGGCTGCACCGGAGATGCAGAGCGAAGAGATGATGGATCGGGCCGGTAAAGGCATGTCATTAAGCGCGCTGCAGAAACGCTCGAGCTCCTTAAAGCAAACGTATGCGCCACAACAAGCGTCGAGTGACGAGCAGCCAGTCGTCGGTGCTAAAGCGATTTTATCGGAAGGTATTCCGGACTGGCATTGGCATACGGTGTCGGCGCGTTGGAATACGCCGGTCGCGGACAACAAATTAGTGCGCATCGGTCTCATGCCGCCTTGGCTCACGGCCATCGTCGGCGTATTGAGCGCGCTGGGCATCTGGCTAACTTGGGCGATGGCGGCAAAAATGTTGTGGGGCATGGGGCCGGTAGCACTGCCCAAACGCGCGCCGCGACCGATAAAGGAAAAATCCGCATCGCAGGAGGACTTCGTATGAACGCGCAACAATTAGTGCGGCAAATCCTGTGGTTGCTAACGGGGCTGGTTTTGATGATGCCTTTATTAGCGGCAGCACCGGATCAATCGGGTGTGATTGCGCCGCCCGAAGCGGGTGGGCAAATCGGCGATCCGATTTCTGATCGTTGGTTGCAGCGTTTAGAGCAGCAGCTTTGGCCTGCGCCGAAGTGTCTACCGCATTGCGTGTCTATCGCTAATCTGCAGGTAGCAGCGAGCGGCAACAATGGCCGCTTGCTGTTGGAAGTGCATGTGCAGCCCGGTGTGTTCGTGCTGCCCTTGCCGTTCGCGCCGAGCTGGGTGCCGCGCAGTATCAAGCTCGACGGCAAAGCCGCCGCAGTACGTATGGATGCTGAAGGGCGTTTGCAAGCCAGAGTCAGTGCCGGCGTGCATCAGTTGGAAATGGAAGGGCTGCTGCTTGACGCACAATGGAATTTATCGCTGCCGGCACCCGCTTATGCCGTGCGCTATGGCGCACTCGAAGGCTGGGAAGTGCAGAAGGTCAATCTACCCGCCAGCAGTTTAAATCTGACGCGGCGTGTGGCCGCACAGCAAGACGGCAGCGTGGGGCGGCAAGCGGATTTTCCTTTGTTCGCACGTTTGACGCGCACCATCAAAATCGCCGAGAGCGGTTGGACAGTGCATAACGAATTGGAGCGGCTATCGCCCGGCGGCTTCGCGAAATCGGTCGAGATTACGCTCTTGCCGGACGAGCGTCCATTAAGCGCCGGTATGGAAGTGCAGGCCGGTAAAGTCATCGCGCGTCTGGGTGCGAACGAAGATAGTTTGGCCTGGGAATCCACCTTGAAACCGGTGGATGTATTTACCTTGCGCGCGGCTCCCGGCTTCACCCTGGCCGAGGTGTGGCGCATCGATGCATCGAGTCGTTTTGAGACCTTCTACAAAGGCATTCCGCAGGTGTTTGGTGAGCCGGGCAATCAAGCGGTATTTCTACCCTTCCCCGATGAAACGCTGGAGGTGCGTGTAAATCTACCGAAACCGGTGGCAGGCTTGGATTGGGCCATCGAATCTTCGCGCCTCAACTTGAAACCAGGTGATGAGCGCATGGCTGGCGTTTTGCAGTTGGCGATACGCAGCTTGTCGGCGCAAATCCAAAGCATCGAGTTTCCCAAAGAGACGCGCATCCGCACACTCAAAGTCGGCGGTCAAGCCGAGCCAGCCGATTGGCGCGAGGGTAAGCTTTATTTGCAACTCAAACCCGGTCGGCAAGAAGTTATCATTGAATTCGAAACGCCGTCCAAACTGTCGTTCATCACCCGATCGCCGCAGATCAAATTGGGGCTGGCATCGGTGAATGCGACCGTCACCATGGCGATACCGACGACGCGTTGGCCCTTGATGTCGTTCGGCCCGGCAGTTGGCCCAGCGGTCTTGATTTGGGGGCTGTTGGCGTTTCTGCTGGTGGTGGCGTGGATGCTCGGGCGCTTCCAACCCGGCAGCGGATTGCGCTTACGCTTTTGGGAATGGTTAGCCTTGCTCGCGCCCCTATGCGCTTTACAAGCCTGGCAGGCCCTGTGGGTGGTGATTGCGGTGATCGCGCTGCAAGGACGCGAGCGCTTGGTGGTGCAGAACATGCGCCCCTGGGTATTCCAGTTGACGCAAATCCTGTTGGGCATCCTCGCCTTGATTTTCTTGGTGTCGCTGATTGCGGGGGTTAAAACCGGCTTACTCGGTGTGCCGGACATGATGGTGGCCGGCGGCGGATCGACGAATTGGCAATGGATTTGGTATCAAGATCGGCAAGGTGCAGAGTATGTTTCCGCCGGTTTGGTGAGTTTGCCCATGTGGCTTTGGAAGAGCTTGATGTTGGTCTGGTCGTTCTGGATTGCTTCGCGTGTGATTGTGTGGGGCAAGCAGGCGTGGGCAGCGGCCTCGCGTGGGGGGATGTGGCGCAGCGAAGCAGCGCGGGATATTTAGAAAACGCGACGCAGTTTTTCAGCAAAATGATCGCGCAACACCCCGCGGCTTGATTATTACTAGGAAAAATCGTAAAGTAAGAATTCCTTACTTTACCTACTTGGATGCCTGTCATGCTTGCCAAAATGACCTCAAAAAATCAATTAACGCTGCCCAAAAGCGTGACCGCCGTTATTGGCCCTGCGGAATACTTCGACGTGGAAGCCCGCAACGGCCAGATCGTACTCACCCCGGTGCGCATCCAGCGTGGCGATGCCGTGCGCGCTAAGCTGTCCGAGCTAGACTTGAGTGAGCAAGACATCACCAATGCGCTCGCATGGGCGCGCAAATCTCCGGCAGCTAAAAACGCACGCAAAAAATGACCCGCTCCCCACGTCTACCCCGCGTGGTCATCAATACCAATCTGGTGTTATCTGCACTGGTATTTGCCCAAGGGCGGTTGGGAGCACTCCGCCATGCGTGGCAAGGCCCGCACTGTCAGCCGCTGCTATCCAGCGCCACCGCCGCTGAGCTTCTACGGGTACTCGCGTACCCAAAATTCAAACTCTCGGCCGCAGACCAGCAAGAGTTGCTAGGCGACTATCTACCCTATTGCACCACGGTGCGCATGCCCGTCAAGCCACCTAAAACACCCGCCTGCCGCGACCTATTCGACTTGCCTTTTCTACAACTCGCCATCGTGGGCAAGGCGGACTATCTCGTGAGCGGTGACAAAGACTTGCTGAGCCTCGCAGATCAATTTGTCTGCCCCATCATCACCGCCGACCAATTGATGAAAATGCTGAACAAATGACCACTCACAACATCGTCGGCAAACGCGGCGCCCTTGCTCCGAAGGCACGGCGATGGCTATGGCTATGGTAGGATTCGGTAGCTAACTATAAGAACCAAAGGCACATGATGGGAGCAGAAATATTAACACCCTCGTGCTCGACGCCATGCACGGCAAGCACGGCAAGCACGGCAAGCAAAAATTTCTTCTGTTTTAAATCGAGGCCGACTCCAATGTTGCGGGTACACGATCTTGGTATTCCATTCAGAGCTAGTGCACCTTTGTAGCTAACCATGGCCAATCAATCACAACAATCAAATCCTGTGAAGCGGCCTTGGTCTATGGCATACCTGCTCCGGAAGGAGGAGCGTGAGTGGTTTAGAAATAATGAACTTCGTCGTCGGCTTCGTCATCATTGGTTTAGCCGGGAGATTCAAAAGGGTGGTGAGCATCCAATACGCTATGCGTTCGCGCTCACCATTTTGCTCGTGCTATTAATCGTTCTTGGGTATGTCCTTCCTAAGGACTGGTTTATCGGTTACTGGTCCACGTGGAAAGACCCTGAACAACTCAGCTATTTCACATCGCTCTGGGCAATTCAGGCAACTATTGTTGCCCTGGTCTATCCATTCATTATTTCCTTTGTAACCGTGTTGCTGGGCCGCCGACCATCCTCAAAG
The DNA here is from genome assembly GCA_043783305.1 of Betaproteobacteria bacterium. Taxonomy (GTDB): domain Bacteria; phylum Pseudomonadota; class Gammaproteobacteria; order Burkholderiales; family Thiobacteraceae; genus RBG-16-58-11. The sequence goes on along the minus strand of JAYVZN010000082.1, from coordinate 4,414 downwards.
GCGTTTCTCCAGATTTATCTCATAGACTCCGGCGGTTTGGTGGCGGGGCTGAGCTCTTTTTTCCTTGTTCTATCCATGGCCGTTCAGTATGTGATGCTCTCTTTCTATTCGCTTGGGTGGGTTGTAACGTGGGTTGCTGTCGATTCAGTCTGGTTTGTCTACAACATTGTGCTAACCATCTGGTTTTTATATCGGACCGTGGAATTTCTCCAGTCGGATTTTCAAATGGAAGCCGTGAAGCGTTATGCGATTAATGTTGCGTTGCGTCGGGAAATAGCCAACTTAATGCGATTCCCGCTTTTCGCAAACGCGCAGAAGTACGGGTGGATTCCTGGGCCGGAGTGTCTCGACGAGAAAGCAGAGGGGCAGCCCCAGGTGCTGATGCACCCGTATGGACGCCGAGAGGGCAAGGTGGCTGTCGAGCGGAACCTACGCGAGCGCTCCCAGCTTACCAATGTATTCTACTGGCCACTACGATTTGCGGTGGCAGGTTGGTTGAAGGCGGCGCTCGAGCAACAGCCACCTAAAACGACCGGGATTTTTGACAATAAGCCCCAATCGCCCTTGCTGATATTCCCGCTTTTGCCAGGGAGTCTGTACGACAAAACCATTGTGCTGGCCCGGGTAGTTGGGGGGCCTGAACTCTTGATGTGGCAACGCATGCTTGTGCGGCTGAGTTTCAAATTTACGGCCCCACGCCGACTTGAGCGTCGACATGTGACGCTCAACGAAATTCTCTCTGAGATCGAAACCGATGCGCGAGTGACGGCAGACAGTGGCGACGCGGCAGCATTTGAAGAAGCGTATCGTCGAGTGACGGAGATGCACAAGGCACTTTTAGGCGCAAGCCTATCACCGGCTGACGATGGAAGTGTGGGGAGTTGGGCGCTAATTCCGGATCCGTTTAGGTTTGATCGTCCGCTGCATGAGCAATGGACAAACACATACCGATCTTTGTTCGATGCGGCAGCCTCACTCCTGCCACGGGAAACTAGGCCGATCAGGCGGCTTTGCAACGTTGTTCAGCACCTGGATTGTCCGGAGCTACAGCACTCACCCATTCAGATACGTGACAGGATTCTGATAATCCCGGTATTACTCATGTATTCGCTTGGAAACTGGTGGTCACAGCGGCTAGAAGAGCAAGGTGTATTGCAGCACGAGTCGAATGAAATGGCCCTACTACGACCCCCACTTCAAGGAGCTTATGAGGAAACGCTTGTGCATTTCGTGGGCGGGTGGAGCAGCGCGAGGGAAGTTCTTGCAGATTTTCGAAACCGGGACGACAAATTCGAATGGGGCACCGCAAAAGACTTAGTTGAACTCAATGTCACCCATATTAACCAGACTTGCTTAATGCTCCTGCGAGCAGTCGCTCGAGGAGATCAGGCTGCTGCGGAGTGGTTGGCGGATCTGATATCTAAGTGGTGGGCACATGCTTCGCCTTACGACCATGAGCCTTTTGTGTTGTACGGCAAGTCGAGTTTCATAACGACTGAGGCTATTGGTCAAGAATGGAGCATCGTGGAATTGTCGCTTGGACTTAATGACAATGAGCGGCAGTTCATTGGTCAAAATCGGGCTGGCCTGCAGAGGCATGTTTGCTTGGCTGCCTTGCGAAACTATTGGCGAGATGTTCGGATATTGACCCTCGAAATTCTTATATCGTGGGCCGCCCGCGAGGGGGCGCAACTGGGCGAGCGATCTCTGGCAATCTATCTTTTGGCCGGGATGTTGACGGGGCGCCAATGGCGCACCGGAGACCAAACCGAGGAACCCCTTAACGAACTTTCGGCGTCTAGCTACTTAACTACGAAGGCCCGGCAATATGCTGCAGACAGCAGCTATCGGCAAGGGTATGTGGCGCGATTGGATCGTTTTGTTGAAAGCGCGAAAGACATCCTCCGCCCGGATATGGTTCCGGGCTGGGTTTACTCATATTCTGGTGCTGACGATGTTGAATCCCTGCAAGAAGCTCAACTGATCATGTTTGTTATTTTGTCTGCCGTGGACTGGCAACCGGATGATTCGCTTCGTCGTCAACTTGCCGTCTGGACATCATCGAACTTTCAATCCGCCGAGATAGTAAAACGAGGGTTCGAAGCGATGAAACGGCGTCTTGGCGAGATAGGCGATGAGTGGTATCCAAATCTTATCGACCGCCTTCTTTCTCTGACGGAAAAACCACACGCACGGCCTGAGGGTGTAGCTAGAACAGGAGCCGCTCTCGATATCTTGCTAAAGGATATTGCCGACCTTCAAACCAATGCAATCATCAATGCGAAGATTAGCCCGCAACGGCTTCGCGATATCGAGGAGGCTGCGTCAGCAGAAGGATTCGCAGCGGAGACGGGAAGCTTTCCACTTTCCATTTTCTCGTCCGTCGAATATGTGGATGCGTCGCAAGAGTCGTTTACCTTAGTAATCTCTCAGTTACGCAAAGGTGAGCTAACAGGTGTCGAGATGGCTAATCGAGCAGCAAATGAGAGCGAGCGTTACAGCGAAACTGTCGCAAATCGCGTGGGTGCTTTACTGCTATCTGATGTCATTCATAAGAACGAAGTAAGGGAAGTTCTCGCCACTACTGCTGCAGCGTACTGGTCAGCCTTGAAAGAGGGTGCGAAGATTATCGTTGATGCCGGGCTGACGCCTGTACTGATCCTCGACAATCCAACTCGCCCAGATTGGGTCTGGGAGTGGGAGCACCCTACGCAAGACAGCGTCTATCCTCGTCCTCCTGACCTTGTCATTCGTCGAGCCAAGGAAGGAAGAGGCCCAGGATACATTACTGATTTTAACGATATCCAGGTGTTTTCCGGCCCAGTTCCTGTGGGCGAGTCGATTTTGTTGGCTCGTGAAGCGTTTGCTCGCGTGACGTTCCGCAAATATCGTAACAATGTTTTTGTTAAGGCGACGGCAGAAGAAGTAGGGGAGGCAAGAACCCTGGTGAACCTAAGCCTCACTTTTGAACGCGCTATTCATCTTGGATACAGCCACCTTTTCCGCATTCGTTACGACATGGAAAGTCCTGCCCAGAATAGAGACACATAGCGTGGGCATGATCGAAGCGGAATAGTTGGAAACAAGGCAATCAGGAACAGACCACTTTTTTTGAGGTAATCGATTGCTGGATTTTAGTGTGATCACCGAGGAAAAGAAGCCGGCTTATTTTGCGGCGGTGCAGGCAGGCTTGGACAGGAACTACCAGCCGATGGAGCGGCTATTCGCTGAGATTATCGAGCTGAGTCTCGGGCGCGGGTTTAGCGCCTTCTTCCAGCATGCGGGCAACCGATGCGACTGGCGCACCTGTTTCGATGGCGGTGGAACTGGCGACGCTCTTGATTAAAGCTTTCCGCAATTTTTCCGGATCACGTAGAAAGCGGTTGGTCTCAATGAGCGGCTTTTGTTTCATGGATAAATTAAAGTGGAGAGGCAATCCCTGTAGCGCCGATGGGTGCCCGGGCCGTATACTTTAACCATGAAAAACATTTTCGAACCATTAGACGACGAAGAGCTTGATCGGCTTGATCAGTTCCTACTCGACCATGTCGACGAAGACGCCGACACCGAAGGCAAAGATGAAGGCTTGCTGGATATTTCGGAACTGGATGGTTTTCTCACCGCGATTGTCAGCGGACCGATGAGTATTCTGCCATCGCGTTGGTTGCCTGCGGTATGGGGGGATTTCGAGCCGGTGTGGGATAACACAAAAGATTTCGAGGAAATCTTTGCGTTGATGATACGGCACATGAACGTGATCGCTGCGACTCTGATTGAGCAGCCGCAAGATTTTGAGCCGATATTCATGGAAAGTATGTTTGAAGGGAAGGTCACCACCATCGTCGATGAGTGGTGTGAGGGTTATACGCGCGGTGTGGCGCTGGCGGCGGATACATGGAACGCCGGGGGTTTGCCGATGGATGTACTACTCGCGCCAATCCGGGCGTTTACAAGCGCAACGGATTGGCGCGGGCATGATTTGTCCACAGAAGCTGAAATTGAAAATGTCCGGAATGCAATTACTCCCAATGCGCGTGAAATACATGCTTATTGGCTAGCACGCCGTGACAGACCTGCGCCCATGTCTGTTTCTCCGCGTGTCGGGCGCAACGATCCCTGCCCCTGTGGTAGCGGTAAGAAATTCAAGAAGTGTTGTCTGCACTGATGCCCGCAGCGTTTACCCAGCGGGAACAGATAAAAAGCATCGACCCGCGACCGCCCGGCATTGACCAAATAGGGTAAATTAAGCTACTTTAAGCGTTTTCACGCGGGGGTCTGGATGAGTAAAACCGCGAAAACTCCGGTATTTGAAGATGCCTTGGCGGAATTGGAGAAAATCGTCGCCAATATGGAGTCCGGGCAGTTGCCGTTGGAAGAGTCTTTAGCCGCGTATAAACGCGGTACCGAACTGCTT
>JAYVZN010000081.1:0-70288 GCA_043783305.1 Betaproteobacteria bacterium | reverse complement strand
GGGTCGAGATCCAAGCACAAAACGTGGTTGCCCACTTCCGCCAAGCATGCGCCGCTGACAAGCCCGACGTAGCCGGTGCCGACCATGGTTAGTTTCATAGAGTTACTCTTGTTAACGTTGGGTTGTACGGGGAATTTTTACGAGGTGGTAAGCGCTCTGCCTACGATACATGTTCAACATTACTTCTCACCTACTAGACGAATTCCCAAAATTGCGCGAAACATCAGGCTGCGCCCGATCCCTGCTCTGATGCGAAATGGAAAATATGAAAGCACTTGTTCCAACCAAACTACAAAAAAAATTGGGAAGCGGACGTAATATCCTCGCGCACCGGCGTAGGTACTCAACTTGCGGAAACCCGCCAATTTGAACAATTGCATCAACTCGTTCAACGAATATTCTTTCAGATGGAACCCACGCGCAATTTCCGCACAGCAATAAGAAATGTCCCATGGCCCATTGATTTTATTAGGCGTAACACAAATATAACGCCCGCCTGGTTTCAACACGTTATAAATGTTCTGCAATTGCTCGCGTGCATCGTCGGGATGCAGATGCTCCATTAATTGATTGCTGTAGGCAACATCTACGCTATTTTTCGGCAGAGGTATCTTGCAGCCATCACTGAGTATCAACTTGAAATTGGGGGGCACCAAGGCATGCTCCGTAACAATGCTGGAGATATCAACCGCAAACACTTTTTCGACGGATGGCGCAACCTTGAAAGATAAGGAACAATCCCCTGGACCAATTTCCAAAAAACGCATCCGCGCATTTAAAAATCGCCCCACCATTCCATACTGCCATTGCAGGGACTTCGCGGTTCCTTCTGCCGAAACCTTCCGCGTAAGCTGCTGATGATGTGGCACTCGCTGAAAAAGCTCATCGTAAAGAGCGGTATAGAGCTTTCTCGACAACCGATCCGATTTGCTGGATTGCCGTAATTGATCCGCTAGATCGATCTCGATTCGATAATGCTCGATGATTTGGTTTTCTGGCCGTTCATCCCCTTTTAATCGTCTACAAATCACTTCAATCTACCTTTCCCTATAAAAACGCGTATACAAAGATTTCTTTTACCTGAATGCTTTGCGTATCGCCGACTTGGCAACTAATTTTGCAATACGAAAAATTGGTTGTGGATGATGCAGACTCAGACGCTGCCCCAAAAGTATTTCTAATGCTTTGACGCCGCAGCCTGTTGCGCGATATAAGTGCTCGAACCACATATAAGAAGCCGCTAGTCGAAATGCATCATGTTCATAAATACCAACGCGAGCATTGGCATCGATCAGTTTCATAAACCACGCATACAGAGCGGCCAATTGATCCCGCTCTACGTTTCCGGAATTGGTTCGCGCGAAAAGGTGTATCTCTTTTTCCTCCTCAGTCGGGTTTATTTGCAAGCGATCAAATAAAATCATTTGCGAGTGCCAGATATCCTGCTTTCTTTTTTCCATCTTAGTTGTGCGCATCAAGCTTCCCGGATGCTGTCGATAATCTACAAGCACCTCCCTCATGAGAGCTAATCGATGTGATAGCGAAACACGAACAAGAAAATCAAAATCTTCCGCATATTGATTTCTAAACCCTTCTTCAGGAAATGCTTCTTTACGCATCATCCAAGTTGAAGGGGGAAGCACATTGCCAAAGACTAGTGAAGCATTTATCGCTGACGCATCAATGCGGGCTTCATGAATGCGCCCATTTTCTGTGCTGTCTTGGCTGAGTATCCTGAACCAGCCAGCGGAGAGCGCTATGCCTGGATTGCTTTTCATGAAATACAATTGACTCTCTATGCGGGAGGGCGGCATGACGTCGTCTGAATCCAATAAAGCGAGCAGATTTCCGCTTGCGGCGGCAATACCAGAATTACGTGCTTCGGCAAGACCCTTGTTGCTTTCATGCTGAACAACACGAATTCTAGGATCAGAAAATGAATCGACTACTGCGCGACTACCATCGGGTGAGCAATCATCCACAACGACAAGCTCGAAATTTTGATGTGATTGATTGAGGACGCTACAAATTGCCTCGCCGACGTACTTTTCAACGTTGTATACCGGCATAATAATGCTGATCAAATCGGAAGACATTTTCAACCCTGTTTTATTTTAAATCATCGTTCAGAATGCGTTGGCACGATGTAGTTTTCTGTACTTCTGAATTGTTGAATTCGGTACGAGTAGCTTAATTAAACCTATGCCGACATCGGAAAAACTCCAGGCAATAGGCTCACTGCGCAATAAATGAATTGCCTCTTTCTTATTTTCAGATGCCAATTTTCGGAAATACCCATTCAAGCTGCGACATATAAACTGTCGATATTCGGGGGTCTCACGATACACATGCCCAATCTCTCTAAGCTCTTCAAAAAGAGGGCGGCTAGTCCAATTATTCCCGTGCCGACGGTACAGCGTATACACTTCACCGGTATGGACGATACGCCGCCCAAGATTAGCAAACCTCAATGCCAGCGCATAATCTTCGACCCGGATAGTTTCATCGTATCCACCTTCATCGATCAATGCTTTCGTGCGTACCATGACAGTTGGTCCCTGCACGGCATTGCCCACTGCCATTAAATATTTAAAAGTTACTTCTTGTTTCTGCCGATGAGATGCTTGGATCCCAACGAGTTGGTCGTCTTGGTCAATCATTATGATGTTACCGCAGACCATATCCACGCCCACCTCCTGCTCCATGAATGCCACTTGGCGCTCGATTTTATCTAGCAACCAGACATCATCAGTAGCCACGGCAGAAAAATATTTGCCTCGCGCCATTTCCAGTGCGCAGTTCAGCGTCTTGACAAGGCCAACATTAGGCTGATGAATAAAAGTAAATCCGTATTCCTCAGCAAGTGGCTCGATAATTTTACGGCTACTGTCGCTAGAATTATTGTCGAAGACGATAAGCTGGATATTAGGATAAGTCTGGCGCACGGCCGCGAGGATCGAAGCGCGCACGAAGCGCTCATGATTCCAGCATACCAACACAACAGTAACGAGCGGTAAATTCATTTCATACCTTTTCCCAATTCAGGTCGCCGGCATTTGACTGGTAAAATCGTCGGTAGGCACTTCGCTTTCCAATCTGCGAACCAGACGTGCAGGCGAGCCAGCAACCAAAGTCGCCGCCTCGACATTCTTGGTAACGACCGAACCAGCACCAACCATTGCTCCCGCACCGATATGGACTGCCGGCAGCAAGGATGCTCCCACCCCAATCACGACATGATCCTCAATCGTCGGCCCCTGAACATGCCCGCCGTAGCCTTCGCGTACTACATTGTCGTTGGTCGTCCCGACCATCAGACTGATGAATACGTCATTGCCGATTATGGCGTTGCCGGTAATGTGGGTGTTGTCCATGATCTTGGTACGGTCACCGATGGTGGTGTTGTAATTCACGGTGACGAGCGGCTCAAAATACAGCGACTGCCGACGCGACATTGCTCCCGGATAGAGGCACCATCGCCCAGTAGAGTATTCGATCCAATTTTCACATCATAGAACACCACGGCATGGGGACCAATCGAGCACTCGTCCCCAATTTCGACTAAGCGCTCGAACTCGGGCGCGCGCGCGAGCGCGCCCGCACCTTTCGGCCCCTTTCCGATAAATGCGCCTGGAAGGACCTCGACACCCTGGCCGATATGCGCTTCGCCAATCACCGCGTAGGGACCGATCTGCACATTCGCGCCGATGAATGCTGTATCAGAAATGATCGCGGTAGGATGTATGCTTGTCATAAATACCTCTCAAGTGTTGGTCTATACAATAAATAGGCTGTGTGCCTTAGTCCATTGCAACATATAGCCGCATAGTGCAAAAGGCACGGATGACATTCCAGCGTACATTCAGAATACTCTACGCCTTGATCCATCTTCCGCGTAATCACGAAAACAGCACATGCATTTATGACCGAATATAAAGCATACGTTGTCTCATAAAATTTCACTCCCCAGGCATCCTTGTTACCAACTGATTTGCATCCAATCATCACACCATTACCAATACTAATTACCAGTCGAATAGAATTTTTTAGGTATCAAAATGTTTAACAATCCTTGCTGGATTGCCAGCTATTACAACTCTCGGCGGAAATACTCCGGAAACTACTGACCCCGCGCCAACTACCGAGTCAGCACCTATGTTTGTACCCCGCACGATTGTTACGTTTGCCCCAACAAAAATGTTTCTTCCAAGGGTCACCGGGTTACTTATAGGTTTACCTGTGCGGCGTAGCATTGGGTTCAGGTTGTGGAAGTCGGAGTCCATCACCAAGAAGTTGGGGCCAATCAAACAGTCCGCGCCGATTGACACCTTCGTCTCATCGCACAATATTACTGAGTTATTATTAAGGAACGTGTTCTCCCCAATTTCAATTAAAGCAGTCCCTGATCGAGCTTCTAAGTGAATATATCCTCGGTAATAGTGAGGCGAGGGAAAGTATCCTAGCAAAACATTCTTCCCAAATCGCATTTCACCTTGTCCTAACATCAGGGCTGGTTGTACAAATACAGGCACTCCTTCGACCCGACGACAATCTGATAAGTATTGATAATAGCGGATACGCAGTTTGTGAGACTGCCGAGCAATGCGCTGCACCAAAAATTTCGCTAAATTACTCACGACTCAATCTTGCCTCTGGTTAAACGAGAAAGAATCCTCATTGAGATTGAAACATTGAAACCTAGATGGAGCGAATAGACGATTGCATACGCCAAGACTGCTCCCGTCGCCCCATAAAGGGGTATCAGGTAGGCAGCAAGTCCAACCCAGAAGATTGCGAATACCAACTCGCTTATCGTAACGACCCAAGGTTTCGCCTTGGAGATCAACACATAACCAAATAACCAACTTGCCATCCTTATTACGTTGCCAATCATCTGCCAGGCGAACAAATCACGCATCGGCAGAAACTCACGAGTGAAAATCACTGCAATCAGAAAATCCCGCAGCAGGTAGATCACCGCGCTGATGAGGGCGACAGCAGGAACGATGTAGAGCAAGCCACGCCCAATTTCGCGGCGCAATTCCGGTGCGCCCTTGATCTCCGCAAACCGCGGCAGGTAGTACATAGAAAACATGCTGACAAATATACCGAGGTACAGATCGGAAAGGCGCCAGACCCCTTGAAGCAACCCTACCGATGCCATCCCAGCATGGGCAGCTAAGGTATCGCGCACCATAATTTGGATCAGAGGTATTACTACCGCACTGACAGCAGCCATCGGAATAAAGCCCGCTACCCGTCTAAGTTCGTCTTTGGAAAAAACCGCGGCTAATGCGCTGCGATCAAACCAAGGCTTTCCGCGGGCAAAAAAGACTGCAACCGCCAGCGACATCAAGGGCGCGAGCGCGGCGGCGGCCAATCCGCCCGCAACGCCATAGATCGGAGAGAGCAGCGTATACAACATGAGGCTTGCCAAAATATTGCCGATATTGATGAATGTTGTGGAGGCATAGTCCTTTGCGCCATTGGCAAGGCCCAGCAGCAAACTGCCCAAAAGTCCGCAAATATAAAGCCCACCGAACAACATAACTGCCGGCGCGTAGCCGGCGTCATCCAGCAATTTTTCGGCTATCCAAGGTGCGGTTAGTAAAAGTACCAGTGAAATCGGCACACCAACAAAAACAAGCGCACGCACGGTAGTGGAAACAAGCGTTCGCCGACGCTCCAGGTCCGTTCCGTATTCCGCAGTGAGTCGAATAACCCCTGTGTTGACACCGCCCGAGACGACCCCGAGGGTCATACCCATAAAACTCTGCAACTGGCTCAAAACACCGATCCCCGCCGGGCCGAGATAGACCGAGGTAACCTTGACGCTCAAAAAGCTGGCCACCATTTGCACCGCCATTCGAACACCACCGAGCGAGGCTGCTTTAAGGAGGCTCACACGTGTTCCAAATGTAGCTGACCCAATACCGTGCGCATCGCGTCGATCACTCGCGCTACCTGCGCATCCGTCATTCCTGGCCACAAAGGAAGACTGAGCACTTCCGCATGGATACGTTCGGCAATCGGAAAATCATTCTGCGCGTAGCCCAGATCAGCATAAGCGGCTTGTAAGTGCGGTGGGATCGGGTAATGGATCAGCGTGCCGATGCCGCGCTCGGCCAGCCGCTTTTGCAAGGCATCGCGATTTTCATGTCGCACCACGAATAGATGCCACGCCGGGTCGGCCCATTCTGGAACATGCGGCAGAGTCAGCGGCAATCCCGCTAGGCCTTCCAGGTAGCGCTGAGCGATGGATCGACGTTGGGCGGTGGCCTCGTCCAGATGCCGTAGCTTGGCAGCCAGGACGGCGGCCTGAATATCATCCAAGCGCGAATTGAATCCCCTCACTTCATTGACGTACTTCACGCGCGAACCGTAATTACGGAGCACGCGCAGTTTGCTATCCAATCCACTGTCGTTAGTCGTGACTGCACCGCCATCGCCGAAAGCACCCAAATTTTTTCCGGGATAAAAACTCCACGCGGAGAGATCAGCCAGACTCCCCACGCGGCGGCCCTTATAGATAGCTGCGTGCGCCTGCGCGCAATCGTCGAGCACGGCTAGACCATGATGAGCAGCGATATCGCGTATTGCATCCATATCCGCTGGCTGGCCGTATAAATGCACCGGCAGGATGACCTTGGTTCGCTTCGTAATGGCTACTTCGATCCTGTTTGGATCAAGATTGTAGGTTGCTTCATTCGGTTCGACCGGCACCGGTCGCGCGCCGCACTGGCTCACCGCGAGCCATGTCGCAATATAGGTATTGGAAGGGACAATCACCTCGTCGCCCGGCCCCACGCCCAGCGCCAGCAGTGCAAGATGCAGTGCATCCAGACCATTGGCAACACCTGCGCAGTGGGCTACATCGCAGTAGCTCGCATACACCGTTTCAAATTCGATCAGCTCTTTCCCCAGCAGATACCAACCGCTGGCCGCGACGCGCAGCAACGCAGCGTCGATCGCCTCACGCGAGGCTTGGTAAACAGGCTTGAGATCAAGAAACGGAATCGGATCAGACTGCGACATGCGGCACTTCGCGTACATAAACGAGAAATTGGTCGTAATCACGAATGTAGTCATCGGCCTGATATACATCAGATGCAAAAACCAAAAGTAATGCATCATCGCTGTATTGATACTGAATGCCCCAGATCAAGGGCGGGATGTGCAAGCCGACAGCTGGGCTGTCGAGCACGACTTCATCACGCTGCCAACCATCGTCTACCACGACCGAACAAGTACCTTTCAAACACACCAGAAATTGATGTAAATTGAGGTGAGCATGCTCCCCTCTAACCTCTTTGCTCGGAACATCGTAAATGGCGAAGAAGCGCTTAGGCGTAAACGGTAAATGCCGTTTTATCTCGCCAAAGCTCAGGGCACCGCGCAGATCGATGATGATCGGCATACGGTGGAGCTTAACGCCTTTCGCACGCAATGCGGGCAAGGCCTCGCTATCTTTGAGAACCGATGCCTTCGCGATCGGCTGAACTGCACGCGGGGTGTCTACATAACCCACGATACGGGCCGGATTCCCGACCACAATCGCATTCGGCGGTACATCGCGCGTTACCACAGCCCCCGCACCCACCATCGCCCGCTGACCAATCGTGAGACCCGGCAGAATTGTCGCATTAGCACCGAGGCTCGCGCCTTTGCGCACCTGTGTTTGCAAGAACTGCTCCGGGTAGACTTTGCTGCGTGGCGCTTTATCGTTAGTAAATGTCACGTCGGGGCCGATGAAGACATCGTCTTCGATGCGCGCCCCATCCCAGATGCTGACACCGCATTTCACCGTGACACGATCGCCGATGATCACATCATTCTCGATGAAAACATGGTCGCAAATATTAACCTCGCGCCCGATCGACGCTTGCGGCAGGATATGCACAAAAGCCCAGATGCTCGTTGCCTCGCCAACCCTGCTTGTTTCAACGATCGCATCCGGGTGGATGGACACGCCGGGCAAATTCAGATGGCGCATTTGCTCCGCGCGTGCGGGGTTGCCTGTTACGGTGATGCCCGGTTCGACGGAGTGATAAACGACCGATCCTGGCCCTACTGTCACCCCGGCTCCGATCGCGATCCCTGATAAGATGATTGACCCAGCGCCAATGTACGCACCTTCCCCAACAACGGTACCTGCATACACCACGGCGTGCGGCCCAATATGCACGGACGCGCCAATACTTGCGGGCGAACCGACAGTATCAGCACCATTTTGTGCGCCGATAACCGCGTATTCGCCAATTATCACGTTGTCAGCAAGGATCGTGCCTTTGCTGATTTGAGCGGTTGAATGAATCATGCCAATGCCCTTTGACTGGATGACGAAAGCGCCTGCCAACGGCAAACACGCTTTAAAGAAACCGCGAATGATGACCGCTGGAGATTACAGTCTGATGAAACCGGGTCAATGTTTTGTCTTTCCGAGCATTGGAGCATTCACCCTAGTACCGACCCAATACCTGCAAATAAACTTCACGCGTACGCTTCGCCACCACCACGGGGTGAAAACGATCATGTGCGATACGGCGAGAAGTTTCGCTCATGGCAGCGCGTAGCCTGGGTTCGGACAGCAGTCGCTCCAGCCGGTTAGCGATCTCTTCAGTGTCGCGCGGATTAACCAGGTAACCCGACTCGCCGTCACGCACCATATAAGGCATGCCGCAACGGTTCGAAGTGACGACTGGCACACCAGCCGCCATCGCCTCTTCAATACCCATGGGGGAGCCTTCTTCCAACGAAACCAGCGCGAACACACTGGCTGTCGCAAGCTCCGCACGCACCTGCTCGCTGCCGATGGAGCCCAGCAGAGTCACACGATCATCAAGCTTAAGCTCGGCAATCCGCTGACGGAGCAACAACACATAATCTTTCTCACTCGTGGGGCCGGCGAGGCGTAATTGCGCATCGATTCCTCGGGCACGTAGCCGGGCTAACGCCTCGACCAGCGCCAGTGGATTTTTGCGCCGACAAAGAGAAGCGGCGCTGAAAATAGTACCGTGCACTTCACGCCGCTTGACCTCGAAACATTCTGGGGCAATCGGGTTGTCGATGTCGTGAATCACACCACGCGCGATGTCGGTGAGCCGCTCGCGCACATAGGGGCTAATCGAAACGATGTGCGGTTGTTCGGCCCAGCCAGCCATTTCCACACGTTGCCACAGCCAGCTTCGCAACAGTGCTATGCGCTTACCGGACAAGCGCGTGTCCGAATGGATGAAGCCGTGAATAGTGAATACGCGTGGAATCGGTAGGTCGCGTACCATTAATCCATAAACATCATGCGCATGCACTACGTCGGGCTTAAGTTCCAAGAGGAATTTTTGGACTGCCCGGCGCCCGGGTCCGGTAGCATCAAGCAGCACCGATTTACCTGAATGTGGTAGGCGGTGCACAGTTGTGCCAAGCCAGACGTGTTCCTCGGCGAACACTCCCGCATGATCGGTCGTCACCACATGAACATCGAATTCTGGAATTTCGCCCAGAGCCCGCACTAGGTTCACGCTAACCGCTTCGACACCGCCCATCGGACGACCAGGGTCGCGTGGAAACGAAGTGACCACGGCCACTTTAAGCCGACGCGTGGAACTGGCAACTAAGCCTTCATCGCGCAATTGTACGAGGGTATTTGAAATCTCTTGCATGAATCGTGAGTGGAAACCAAGCAAAGGAAGAACTAAGTATTATCGTAGTGTTAAGTTTCAATCTTATGAAACTCACTGGGAATCGCATCAGTAGTGAGTGCGTACTGAAATTAAGCACGGCGCGCACTGGAAAGCGTCCATTACGCACAATTTTCACGGGGCAAGATTGCCGCCATGAAAAGCCAGCATCAGATTTGGCTAATTCTCCTTATTTATGAGAAACCCAGGTCATGTTTAGCACTTAGGGTAGTCGATATGCTCAACGTAGCCCACACTGCCTGACTGCGACAGAATCCGCGCAGGGATGCCCGCGACTACGGCATTGTCCGGGACATCGCTTGTCACAACGGCATTAGCACCGATAGCCACATTGTTGCCAATCGTGATAGCGCCAAAAATCTTGGCTCCCGGGCCAATAAAAACGCTATCTCCGATCACCGGTACGCCCGCCCGCTTTCCGCGATTAGATTGACCGATAGTGACACCTTGCGAGATATTGCAGTTTTTGCCGATCTTGGCCCTAGGGTGCACAACAATCCCGCCCCAATGGCCAATATAAAATCCACTCCCAATCTGTGTTTGATGTCGAATTTCAATTCCATACTTGATGGAGCAACGCCGGAGTATGAGCTTTGCAGGTAGATAAAAAGAAACGCGACCAAACGGATGAGCGCTGAGGAAGGTGCAAACCCGCAGCCAAACACAATATTTAAATCCTGGGCTAGAAAGAAATTTCCGCAAAAATACTCTTAGGGTTCGTCCCTCGCCTTCTCGATGTAAATCTGAACGGACAAGATCAATCAAGCCCATGGCGTGATCTCCATTTTATTTTTGCACCGCGCCGAATCTTGGCGTGCGTTGAAATCCATCGACGACCGTCAGGCGCCCAGCCCGATTAAAGGTATGTGCGCCCAGCAATCCCGGAAGCCAATCGGGTGTCAGATGCGCGACTTGCTGTTCACTGAACATATCCGCGTCGATCTGCTCTACCCGATTAAGTGACAAGGCAGAACCGTAGAGCGGCACACAGCATTGCGCCGGACGATACAGCCCCCCCTCGAACTGGATCAAATTACCGGCAGGACGCGCCGAACGGGCATCCGACTTTACTGGATTGTTCCGGTGCGGCACCCACGGGCCGAAGGGTTGGTCGGCATGATATAGATGCAGTTCGTCGTATAGCTCTGTTCCCTCCTCACCAATATTCACGAACATCCACCAGTGGTCGCCGATTTGCACCAGGGTTGCATCCGCGCTATTTACATTTTCCAGCAGCACTTTTTCCAGCCGCCAGTCATCCGGAAAATGATGACAGCGGTACGCTTCCACCGTGCGATTTTGGCCAGTTTCAGGTAGCATAAACAGATCGCCTTGCCACTCGAACAAGAACGGATAAGACAAGTGATAATCGCGTTCCAGCACTTTGACTGGTTGCGTCCAACTGCCATCCGCTCGTACTTCCATGACGGAGATAAAGCCCTTGTTGCTGGCGAACGGCAACTCTTCGATAAATACGTAATAGCGTCCGTCACGTTCGATGGGAAATGGATCAGCCCAGAACCGATCCTTCGGTGGCATCATGGATTGAAAGCCAGTCAAAGCATGCGGTAGCGACGGCTCATCCTCGAATTTAAAAGCGACGAACCATTGATCCACGAACTTCAACTTCTGCATGGCACGTCCCAGCAGATTCGCACCCGTGCGCGCCAGCATAGTCGTCATATTAAAATCGATGTGACGCGTCTCATTGCCGTTCGAAGTGGATGCAATAGCGGTGGCAATAGGTGCCGCCATCGGTGCTCCAGAGTCCCTCGCCCCTTGCGGGAGAGGGTGAAGTATATTTTCATTGGGAGTAGCCAGAGACTGGTGGAGCGCCATAAGCGCGCGACTCGCATATGTTGCACTTTTCCAATACACGTTGTCCCGGTTGCGACGCGGCGAGAACGGCACCGTCCGCGACTGCGAACGATACAGGCACACGACCTGTCCATCGGGTAGATGACTAACCAAGCTGCTGAGGGTCAGAGGAGCTGCATCGAAGACTTCGCGTTGACCGATCGCGGTTAGATCGCGCAAAGGCGCGTCGTCGAATTCATAGCGCCAAACGCCATAGCGCGCTATACCGGCCAACGTGGTTGGATCAACGCCTCCACCGATGTCCAATTGGACATCAATGTTGTAATTGGAAAAATGCTCTATATCGCTTACAACCAAGCCGATTTCCCTGAGCGGCACACCGCGCAACAGATCTGACACATCCCGAATTGCGAGGGCATCCTTCACCCGTCCAAATAGTAGATCATCCACGTAGTGATAGAGCTTCCATAACGCCGGACTTGCGTCACCCAAATTATTGGGGGCTTGCTTGATGACCAAACAGAGCTCGACGAAGTAAAGTGATTTAACCTTTTCAAGCATGACATACAGCCATGCTGGCTGTAGCTCTCTATCCAGAATTACGGCTACGCGTAGCCTGTAATAGGTAGACATACCAATATCATATCGTTGTTGCTGGGCCATTTTTTCTAGTCAACGCATGTGTATTAGCTAAAGGCCCAACGGAACAGAAACTGCACACCAACATCGCTGCATTGGTGATGCCTATAGACAACATCGTAAAGCAACAAATACACGTCACTGCATGAAGCTCGTATCGATGTGCGGCACTATTCATTAAAATTGAAATTGGTCATCACTTCAGGATCTACGTGACCTTTCGGTATCCGCCCGTCTGAAGATTTATTGGACAAGATGCGCGCCGGTACCCCACCCAACGTTACATTTCCCTCGGGGAAGCTTTTATTGACCACCGCATTTGCACCAATAGCGACATTGTCCCCGATCCGAATATTACCGAATAATTTTGCGCCCGGCCCGATATAGCAGTTGTCTCCAATGCTAGGAACGGCGGTGGGGCCTTCCTCTAATTGGGCACCTATGTTCACACAGATATGCAGACGACAATTCGCACCGATTCTGGCCTCGGTATGCACGACAATGGTTCCTCGATGGGCGATCGATAAGCCTGGGCCGAATACATTAAAGCCCATCGTAAAGCCGAGCTTCTTGCCTACACTTTCATAGCGATGCGCTACCCAGCGACGCTGTAAAGGGTTTCCACCACAATTGGTCAAAAATGCTAATTTCCGCATCAACCGTTGATATTTCCAAATGTCATCGAACAACCAGGCTCGGAGTGTATTATCCACACCCAAGGAAATTCTATCTGCATTGAGATAGCGCCGATAATCTTCGTAAGAACGTATCATGATGCAGTTAAATATCGCAATGGCTCGATGTGCAATATTTGCGTCAACCGACTATATTCGGGTTTCATGAATTCGCGCCTATGCCAGAGTTAGATTGCACAGATACGACGTTGGTAGTCCCCACCTGACTTACAGCAGCGCAGCATTGTGATTTTGTCATTGAATCTCTCTCAGTAAGTTTTGGAACAAGCGCTCATAGGCATCGAGTACGCTGTCTAGCGCATGCTGACGCAAATAGAACTTCCGACAGCGTTCACCGGCATCTCGCCACAGGTCGTCATCGCTATTTAACGCGCGCACAACATCGACCAAGCCATGGATGTCCTGTGCCGTTTTGCACACGGGTTGCCCATCCTCAACCGAGCCAGGGTCAAACAGTGAAACGGTCGGCATGGCGCGCGCCCAAGCTTGCAGAAAAGTATTCGGAAAACCTTCACTATCCGAGGTGTTAACAAAAACCCTAGCGCCATCGAAGTACCGCTCAATGTCCGCCGGATGCACAAATCCGAGGAATTTGAGATTTGGAACGGCCTCGGCTTGGCTACGGATCGATTCGTAATAGCGCAGACTCGCGGCATCGCTCCCGCCTGGCCCGCCGATCATGGTGAAGCTGTATTCAGGTAATGATTTAGCTAATTCGATAAAGCGTTCAGGCCCCTTGAATTTTCGAATCGTGGAAATCCAAAGCAACCCGCCACTTGGGTCGGCTAGCGCCACGGGTATTGGATAGCAGCTACGGATCAAGCTTGAATCGCGCCGATAGTTTTCCCAGCATAGCTGCTTTTGTGCCTGGTGTTGCGCAACGATTGCGCTGGCACGCGCCAAGCCATACTCGAATAACCACTTGTCGCGGTTATAGGAAATCAACTGTTTACCGGGAGAAAAATCGGTGTCATGAGCACCAGCGAAAATTGATTTCTTGCCACGTCGGCGGCAAAATGCCGCGACTACACCGGTGAGCATATCCGCACCACGCTGATAATAGATATCCGCGTCGGCTTTATGCATGCCACGCCACAACGCCGTCAGGCGCGGGTGCAAGAAACGAAGGACGGGCAAACCTGAATGCGGTTTGAACATACGATGTACGCGGATGCCATCGATCTCCGCCAATTCTGGTTGGCCATAGTCCAGACAGAGCATGGAGACCTGAAAACCGCGTGCCGCCAAGCCACGCGCGAGATGACATTGCTGAACTTCCGCGCCACCAGCAAACTTGAGGTCGCGATTGCCCGAGAGCACCGGCCAGGCATGAGGGGCGACAAAGCAAATACGCGGAAGGGATTTCATGTTGGCATAGCTTTTTTTCTTTGCCAACCGCAGAATCCGGGAGAAATTTATTGTTAATTTCCTCGTACCTTGGCTCTCTGTCGCCAGCACTACATTCAGTATCTTCATCTGCAGCACATCACGATGATAACGTGGTGCCGCTTGACACCGGTATTCGCGCTGATTTTGCCGCAACGCCATAAGCCATACCCAAGGCCACCCAAAGAAAGACCTGATCCGGGCCCGGGTCGAGCCAGCTGCCGGACATACCCACCAATAGATAGGCCAGCAGCCCTATCGATGCACCCTCAAAAAAATATCTGAGCCGGGGGTCAAGATCGGTACGCTCCCTCAATTCGCGCAACAGCCGCCAGCTTCGTCGATAAAAAATGGCCAGCAGCAGCAAGCCGACAAAACCCATATCGAGCACCGCTTTAAGGTAAGCGTTATGCGGATGCCCCACCGGCAACATCCGCTGGGTTTTCATTGCATCAGACCACATCGTGGATCCTAGACCGCCCCCAATTAAGGGGCTTTTGATGATTTCGGGAAGTAGTGGTAGCCAAATTTCATCGGTGCGTCCTGCGCTGATTTCAGATGCTTTCGCATCGGGACCGAAACCCAAACTTACCCGCTCATAAATCGCGCCAGGTAACGCAAACATCATGACCAGCACAAACCCGAATCCGAGTGCGATCGTTTTAAAATTTTGCTGCATAAAAAAATAAATGCCATTGATTACGGCAAATGCTAAGAATGCCGCGCGTGAGAAGGTCAACGCCAACGCCACACAAACCAAAACCATCGAAATAAGGATGACTATCCTAGCAAATCCGGTAGGCACTCCGCGCAAGCTGTACAGCAGCAACGCATAGGCGGTGGCATAGAGCCGCCCCAAGTCATTCGGGTGTATTCCCAATGGCACCAGAAATCCTCTCTCAGTGGATTTGGCCAGTTCGGCAAAATGCGCCCCGCTCAACAAGAAATAAATAACCACTGTGAGGCACATAATCCAAATCGAAATTAACACCGGTATCAGGAGCCATTGTGGCCGTGACTGGCTATGTGCTACGGCACCTACCATTAAAGCGAAAACCACGAGAAACATTGGTTTAATTACCATATCCCGCAAATATCCCCCGCTCTCATCAAAACTAAGAATGAGATCAACCAAAAATGGGGGGATTTCACTGACATGGGGTGCGCCATGCAGTCCTGCCAGTAACACTGGGATAATGAAATACCACAGCCAGACTTTCGGAACCAAACGATAGGATGTCTTCACGAAAAAGCGGCGCAAGCCATAAGCAGCAAGTGTCGCGAATATAAGAAGGTTTAAAGGGTTTACCCCTTTTAGTCCTAACATTTCATGCGGAAAAATCCTGCTCGCCGAAATAGGCATGATTAGTATCAAAATAATCACGCCAACTCGGTAGTCGATCAAAATAAATATCGAGGCAATGATCGCAGCCACAAGGATGACCGCGTTAAGCTCTAAGATGGCTGTCGCCATTCCCCAGAACACGGATATCCCGATAACGGCCAGCGCCAGCAACAATCGCGCACGTAAAACCGGCCAAGGTACTGCGCGCAGCGTGCGCCAAGTGGTTCTGGTTCGCTCGAATGCCCAGTGCACGGCACCAGTAATGCCGGCAAAAACTCTTACCCCCGCACCGTAAGCACGGTTCGCGAAAGGGATGCGCCGTAGAGCGTTCATAATTCCATCGCTCTGAAAATCCGTTATCCGCCGATGCCGCCGAGTAGATGCGTCACATCTTCGGCGCGCATGCCGCCGATTAATTCATGCACGAATTCTTCTTGCGAGCGGTAAGCGCGTTGCGGTTCGGTGGAGAGATTGGAGACGCGCACCAACAGGCCATCGGGAATTTCACCGGAGAGGCCGTATTTTAATTGCACGATTAGCCGTTCGGCACGACTCAGCACCACTTGATCTCCCACGGTAAACCAATAAGTTACCGGCTCGGAGCGCTCGCCCTGCACGGCCATCATGCGCGTGACGGGAATCGTGCTGCGACCAAAGGCCAGTGTGGTATGCACGAGACCGGAAATGCTAAAACCTTGTGCGGAATAGCAGACTTCTTGCCGATGCGCTTTCAGCGTATCGTCTTGCGAGCCGCCATAGGCAAGCGATAACATCATGCGTTCACCGCGACTATTGATGTAGGCGCGGCTAAGGGTTTGATCGTATATTTTATCGAGGCTGGCTTGAACGTCCGGTGTCGGCGCCACGAGACGCACGCTCGGGTCGATGCGCCAGTCGCCGAAATTTTGCGGAATCATTTGGTCGAGCTGGATTTTTCGCGATTGCGAAAGCTTGTGCTCGGGCTTCAGCACCTGAGCCGCGACAGCCGCACCGAGCATGGCGCAGCAGGCGATTAATACGGTCCAGTGACGTGCTTTCATGGTGCCGCTTTCTTTGCCGTGAATAGTGGGCGCAGCATTGCGTCGAAACCAAACAACAATAACAGGGCAATGATGTAAAGCGATATCGCCGCGATGTCGTGAAATGCGTGGCCCGCATCATCGCCGAGGTAATAGGTCACCAGCACCAGTGTCATAACACGAATTACATTCGCGGCAAAGGCAATCGGGAGGATGCTGGCAATGACCAATGCAGTTCGCAGCTTGCTCTGATAATTCATTAGATTTAAAAACAGTAAACCCATCGCGCTCAGGCTGTACATGGAATTAAGTCCGGAGCATGCATCGGCGACCTGCAACTGATAGTGGCCGATATTTAAGATAACGCCATTGCGCGAAATCGGTAGACCCAAACCATACAACACCCATTCCACCAACGCCGATACTTGACTCTTGAGCGGGCCGGTGATGGCATCGATCAAAAACCCCGGCAGCGGCACCATGAATATCAGGAATAAGAGCGGGAACCACAAGACTCTGACCCCTTGCCAACCGGCCATCAACAATACCAGTCCAACCAATACCGGTAACTGCGCGCCGACTTCCAGCAGGATGAGTCCTTGTGATCGCCCAAGCACGTAGCAAAGCAGACCGGCCGATAACAGCAATCCGCCGCTGACAGGTGCGAAGCCGCCGATGGCCGCGCGCAAGGCAGGCCATTGACGATAGATCAGCCAAGCAACAATCATCAACACAAAGGGGCCGTGAGCATGTGCCTCGTCATGCCATGTATTTTGCGATAGCCGCCAATAGGTCGGCAGAAACAGCAGCGCGAACCCCGCCAGAATCGGTAACAGCAACCACAAGGTCGACCGATCAACGTCCGCGGGCGGGCTAAGTGAAAGACTCACGGCTCAAAATCCCGTCAGCACACTGCCGACGATCTCGGCGCGCGTACCGCGTAATTTTTCCCCCAGCACGCGCACCTCGTCCAGACGCGTGTGGTTCTGGCGCGTGACCATCACCGCAGCACCGGCCACGGCTGCCGCCGTGTGGGCATCGGCGTGATCGGCAGCCGACGGCGTGTCAATGAGAATTACATCGAACTCGCCCGCCAAATGTTTCAGCAAGCCGTCGAACCCCGCGCGCTCCAATAATTCTTGCGGATTGGGCGGTACGATGCCTGCGGGCAATACGTGTAGACGATCCAAACCCGGTACGGGTTGTATCACCTGTGTATCTTCGCGCCCGGCGAGAATCGATGACAAGCCCAGCGCATCTTTCATCCCGAATATTTCGGCGATGCGCGACTTACGGAAATCCGCATCAATCAACAGCGTGCGCTCGCCGAGTTGAGAAAAAACGACGGCCAGATTCGCGGCGAGATAGGTGCGCCCTTCTTGGGAACGCGGGCTGACGATAGCGAGCGCACGGCGATTTTGTTCCGATCCGAACCAGCGCAACAACAATTGACTGCGCAAGGCGCGAAACCATTCCGTGGCTTGATGTTTCGGCTCATAAGCCGCCACCAATTCGGTGCTAATGCGTCCTTCACCAGGTTGCAGGTAACTGAAATCAAACTGTGCCGCGAGTGCCTGTTTGCAGTCGACCTCGGTCAACAGGCCCAACTGGATGCCTGCCTGACCGAAGCGACAACCTTCTTGCTTTTGATATTGCAGAATACGTTCTGCATCGGTCAGACTGAGTTTTCCGGCATCCAGCAAAATTGCGCCGATACTCCGGTCATCGCTCGGCATGGGCGTATCTGTAGGCAGCTTACGAAAAATGGGGGACATGATGCTCATCGCTTATCTCTCACACGGGGGCGCTAGACCAACGCGCAAACAATCGGTAGAAGTTGCGCAACCAGCGCGGCTTCTTTTTAGAGATAACCATGCTAACCAGCAAGGGCACGCCCAATTCGCGCACGCATTCGCCACCAGTACGCACGCGCCGATCCAGCAATTCCATTAGAAATATGCCTGCTAGTCCCAGCATGATGCCGACCGCGACGGACAACGAAATAATCTGCCTTACTTTAGGCTTCGCAGCGGTCAGCGGCTCAATTGCTGGATTTAGCACGGCGACGTTGGTCTTGCTGATCTGGCTTTCCACACTGACTTGACGAAAGCGCTTCGTAGCTTCATCGTAGGCACCCTGCGCGCTCTCGACATCGTGCAACAGGACACCCAAATCGTCGTGGCGCTGTTTCAATCCCAGGACTTTCTGCTTCTGCTCCATAAAAGCCGCTTGCAGTTCGGCTTCATGCCGTTGGTTAAGGCGGTTGGCGGTAGTAATACTCGCCATCACCTTGTTGGTCTCCTGCCTGAGTTGCTCGCGCAAGGTTGCTACCTCCGCGACTTGGCGCTGGTACCTCGGATGATTTTTGCCGTACTGTTCCTCCGCATCGTGCAATTTGGTTTCGGAGACAGCCAAGTCACCTTTCAATTTTTGGATGAAGCCACTGGAAAGTACGTCGGGCAGACTGTCGAGCGGCTTGCCGCGCGCGATAAATTCTTCCGCTTGTTTTTGCCGGCTGGCGGTGAGATAAGTTTCTTCCTGAACTCCAACTAGTTGCGTGGAAATTTGGCCATGACGCGCATTTTCCACGTCAGCACCCTCGCTTACCGAGACGATGCCATGGTCTCTCTGGTAGGCGGTCAACTTCGCCTGCGCCTTCTCCAACGTCTCACGCAATTGCTTGAGCTGTCCGTTGAACCACTGCGAGGATTGGCGCGCGGGTTCGACGCGCAACTCCAGATTGGTATCGATGTAGGCTTGTGCGAAGGCGTTCGCCATCAAGGCAGCAAAACGGCCATCCGCTGCGGAATAACTCACTTGTATTACGCTGCTGTGGTTTTTGTCCACCACGAGCGTTTTCAGCAGCCGATCAGCGAGCCAGTCCTGGATATTGCCTTTGCCGCCAGTCTCTTCTTGGAACGAGTCGCGCGCCGTGGGGCTGTTGGCCAACTTTAGGTCGTTAACGACCTTAACCGCCACCTTGTGGCTAGAAATAATTTCTTCCTGTGTGTCCAAATAGCCGGCCTGCCGGTACTCGGTGGATAATTGCGTCACCGATTGATCGTCCTTAATGTCAACGATCAAAGCGGTTGTTGCTGTATAGGTCTTCGGCAGGAGCAAGGCAACAATAGTCGCGGTAACTACCGTGATCAGCAGCGTGGCAGCAAACACGCGCCAGCGCGAAGCAAAGATCAGCCACAGTTCATTCAGGTTCAAGTCCATCGCAATTCCTTAGCAATTCTGCTGACTAAAACAGGCTCTCGGTAACGTAGATCACATCGTTAGGAAGCACCATATCGTCCAGCTTGATGGAGATTGATCGTAGTACGCCCGCCGCATCGCGGCGATTCACCTTGAGTCGGCGCTCCGTGCCACGCATGGTCAGCCCACCCGCCACCGACAAGGCCTGGATCACGGACATGTTGCGTTCGATACGATAAGCCGCTGGGCGTTGTATCTCACCATATATATAAAAACGCGGCTCGCGCGGTACGTAAATCACATCCCCGTTTGTGACCTCGGGATTTTGCGTGGCATCGCCTTTTTCGAAGAAGGCGGCCAGATCGAGTTCGTGGCGCGTTTTTGCGGGGTCGTCCGCACGCATCAGAATCGCGGTATCGCCAGCGATCGGTTGAACCCCACCCGCCAAGGCGAGCAAGTCGAGCAGCGTACTGGATTGTTCAATTGGATATTTGCCGGGCCTACTCACATAACCCAGCACGGAAATTTGCTGACTGCGGTACTGCACCACCATGAGGGTGACTTGTGGCTGTTTGACGAAGCCGCCTTGATCTAGCTGCTTTGCCAGTTGCTCCCCAGCCTCAGCCGTAGTTCGCCCGCGCAGTACCACATCTCCCAACAGCGGTAATTGAATACTGCCAGTTTCGGAGATACGCGCATCCGTCGTCAAGTCCGGATGGTCATACACCGTAATCCGCACAGTATCGCCAGGACCTAGCTGATAGTCGCGTTTATCAGCGGCAAAGCCCTTAGAACCAAATAAGAATCCGCAAAAGCACAAGAGAAACAACCAACGCATGATTCTGCCCGACCGATCAATTTAAACCACGAAGGGCGCTACTATGCGAAAGAATTGTTACAGGAGGATTTCAGTCTGCGCTACGACAGGTGATAAAAATATGCCTAATTAATAACTAATTGATGCGATACCAATAAAACTGCATGTAAAACATTAGCCGAATTCCGATAGGGCGTGAATTAACTAAAATTTTTTAGACGCAGTCCCATTAAATATTTTTATAGCAAACTGGAGTAGTTAAAAACGGGGCAGGAAATAAAGCGCAAAAAATATTAATCGGATTTAGCAAAACGACCGATAATAAAAACAGACACCAATCCAACAACAGTCGTGCCACCGATCACACCAGCAACAGCGGGAGAACCCATCTTTAGCGCCGATATGGCTGCTCCAAGAGCAGCAAGACCCATAAAAAATGCAAAGTACTGACCTCTTTTTACTTCAGACTCGGCTGCAAGTAAAGCAGAAGATTCAATGTTACGTTGATGTTTGGCATCGGCTTCAGCCATTAACAAGATACGCTCTGCGGCTCCAGGCACTAACCGTTCATAACCTTCAAGTTCTGTAGGATGAGGCATAGGGCCTAAAAATGAAGTGTGCTGGAATTGCGCAACTGCATTTACATTTCCCTTAGTGCCTCCTCCCATAACGGCTGCATTGGCCGTGCTCACAGAATTCTTAGGCGGCTTTTGTCGTCTTGTTGATGGTTTTGCCATTGCTTTCAAATGAACCGCAAGCGCGGCCAACAGAATCTCCAACACGAACAAAATGACTAGCCATACGTTCCGCAGGGCTACGATGTGGAATAATTTTACGGAGATCAATAGCAGGCGTTAATGCCATCACGCTGCCAGCACCACGAAGAAAATTTCTGGTTTTTGATTTCATAGTCGTTCAATCCTATCGGTATTCAAGAGAACAATCAAGGCAAAAGCATTAATCTGTTAAACGGCAGATGCTCGGTTTCCTTAAACATTTAACGAAATTTTTTGTTATGACTTTATTAAAGAATATTATCGACTAAATATTATAAGCTGTTGATTTGAATGGTGGGCCCCCCGAGAGTCGAACTCGGCACCAACGGATTATGAGTCCGCTGCTCTAACCAACATGAGCTAGAGGCCCAATGAGAAACTGGCCGGAAGCCGGCCAGTGTGTAAACAGATTATTCGTTTTCCAGAAAACTGCGGAGCCGCTCGGAGCGGCTGGGGTGGCGCAGTTTACGCAAGGCTTTGGCTTCGATCTGCCGAATGCGTTCGCGTGTAACATCGAATTGTTTGCCGACTTCTTCCAGCGTGTGGTCGGTATTCATTTCAATGCCGAAACGCATACGCAAAACCTTGGCCTCGCGTGGCGTGAGCGAGTCCAACACTTCGTGTGTTGCATCGCGCAAACTGGCGTACAACGCCGCTTCACCGGGTCCGAGAGTAGCGAGGTCCTCGATAAAATCGCCCAAATGCGAATCCTCGTCGTCGCCAATCGGGGTTTCCATGGAAATCGGTTCCTTGGAAATTTTGAGGATTTTACGAATTTTATCTTCGGGCATCTCCATTTTTTTGGCCAATAGCGCAGGATCGGGTTCTTGCCCGGTTTCTTGCAAAATTTGCCGCGAAATACGATTCATTTTGTTGATGGTTTCGATCATGTGCACCGGAATACGAATGGTGCGCGCTTGGTCGGCAATCGAACGTGTAATCGCTTGGCGAATCCACCAAGTCGCATAGGTCGAAAATTTATACCCGCGGCGATATTCAAATTTATCCACGGCTTTCATCAAACCGATATTGCCTTCTTGAATCAAATCCAGGAATTGCAGTCCGCGATTGGTATATTTTTTTGCAATAGAAATTACTAAGCGCAAGTTGGCTTCAATCATTTCGCGTTTCGCACGGCGGGCTTTGGCTTCGCCGGTCGACATCTGACGCGCAATTTCTTTGATCTCTTTAATCGGCAAGCCGACGCGCTCCTGCAGCGCCATCAGTTTATTTTGATAGTCCACAATGTCGTGCTGGTGCCGCGCCAACATTTCCACATAGGGTTTGCGCGCACGCATTTCTGTGCCCAGCCATTGCAAATCAACTTCATGACCTGGAAAAGATTTAATAAAGTGGGGACGCGGCATACCGCATTTCTTAACACACACATCCAAAATCCCACGCTCATAGATGCGCACTTCTTCCACCAAGCGCCGTACGCTATCGCACAAGCTTTCGATTTGTTTCGCCGTAAAGCGAATCAGCATGAGTTCGTCGGAAATTTGGCTCTGTAATTTTTTATAGGCTTTGTCGTCAGTGCCTTTTTTCTCCAAAATTTTCATCATTTTGAGAAAAATCTGCTGGATCGTCTTAAAGTGTTCCAGCGCTTCGGCTTTAAGCACTAACAAACCCGCCATGTGCGCCGCACTGGCAGCACCTTCTTCGTCTTCTTCCGAATCATCCGAATCGTCTGCGCTATCGTCGTCATCCGGCAGTTCGGCCGCAGCGGCGGCTTCCTCTTCTTCGGCGTTCGGATTAATAAGTCCATCGATCAACTCGTCGATACGCATTTCGTCACGATTCACTTTATCCGCGAGTTGCAGCATTTCGGAGATGGTGGTGGGACACGCGGAGATGGCCATGATCATATGGCGCAGCCCGTCTTCGATACGTTTGGCGATGACAATTTCGCCTTCGCGCGTCAGCAATTCAACCGATCCCATTTCCCGCATGTACATGCGTACCGGATCCGTGGTGCGTCCGAATTCCGAATCCACTGTCGTCAACGCACGCTCGGCTTCCTCCACGACATCTTCGTCGGCGACCGGCGGCACATTTTCGGTCATGAGCATGGTTTCGGCATCCGGTGCTTCGTCGTACACCTGAATACCCATGTCATTGATCATGCCCGTGATGCCTTCGAGCTGCTCGGTATCGAGCATGTCGTCCGGCAAGTGGTCGTTAATCTCCGCGTAGGTGAGGTATCCGCGCTCCTTGCCGAGCAGGATCAAATTCTTAAGGCGCAGGCGGCGCGCTTCAAGTTCGTTTAATTTCAACTCAACTTTTTCGTTTTCCGTGGCCATCGCACCGTTCCAAATGATCGTAATATTTCGTGTAAAACCCGTTATTATACCAAAATTCCAGCTTTTCGCCAAACCCGCTACACGCCCTCTTTAAGAGGTCCTGCCGGCGGCTAGTTCGCTGGTCAGTGCCTGCTTTTGTTCTAAGCTTAGGGTTTGGGTTTTAGCTAAAGTCAGCAGACCGTCAATACGCTTTTGCCGCGCCGAACTGCACAATTGTTCCAACGCACCTTGAAATTCCTGCGCCAAATCAAATTCGCCCTCCCAAGCCCAGGTTTCGCCGAGGGCTTCACTCAGCGCTTGTTCCTCGGGAGCACCGCGAAAAGCCTCTAAAAGCGCTGGTGTACTGCGAATCTGCGGGGCGCTGTTTAATAAGGCCAGTACAGCCAGCAAGGATCGCGCATCGAGACTTGTGTCATCCAAGCCTTCAATCTCAACCCCAAAGGCCAAACTGGGCTGCTGTAGCACCATGCGCAACAGTTGCCGTGGTAACGAAGGCGCGCGCCGCGCTTTGACGGCTTGCGGCTTAAATTTCACCGACCGCTGGAACGGTTCCGCGTTGGGTAGCAACGTTGTGAGTTCGGCAGTGGAAAGTCCCGTCAGTTCCGCTAAACGCTTGCGGATCATCATCTGTAAGGCCGGTGCTGTTATTTTTTCGATTAACGGCTTCGCGCTTTGGACCAGCTTGGCGCGGCCTTCAGCAGAAGTTAAATCCAGTTCGCGCGTGAGTTCTTTAAATAAAAATTGACTTAAGGTCAGCGCCTGACTGAAATTTTCCTCGAACCCGGCTTGGCCCACTTGGCGTATGTAGGTATCCGGATCTTCCCCGTCAGGCAAGAACAGGAACAGTAAGCGTGCGCTGTCCGTAAGTGCGGCTAAGGCATTTTCCAGCGCGCGCCAGGCCGCGCGCCGCCCCGCCGCATCGCCGTCAAAGCAAAAAATAATTTCATCCGCCGCCCGCAGCAGTTTCTGCACATGCACGGGCGTGGTCGCGGTACCGAGCGTGGCGACGGCGTAAGCCACTCCGTGCTGCACCAACGCCACCACATCCATATAACCTTCCACGACAATCACCCGACCACTGGCGCGAATGGCATTACGCGCTTGAAATAAGCCGTAGAGTTCCTGTCCTTTTTGGAACAGTGCAGTCTCTGGTGAATTCAAGTACTTGGGCTCTCCCACGCCCAACACCCGACCGCCGAATCCGATAACATTGCCGCGCGCATTTAAAATCGGAAACATCACGCGGTCACGAAAACGATCGTAGCGCCGCCCCTCGTCATTCTCGATAATCAAACCGGTTTCAAGCAACGATGGAGATCGCGCATAATCGGCAAAGATTTTATCCAGGTTCTGCCAACCTTCCGGCGCATACCCCAAGCCAAAGCGCGCGGCGATTTCCCCGCTGACACCCCGTTTTTTAAAATAAGCAATCGCTATTTCGGACTGCTTCAATTGCTCGCGATAAAAATACAGCGCCTGCAACATCATCTCGGGTAAACCCGCCGTCTGTGCGGCGCGTATTTCGTGTTCGTGCTGACGGGTTTCGTGCGGCACGATCAACCCGCTGTGCTTGGCTAACTCCTCGACCGCTTCAGGAAAACTTAAACCTTGATGCTCCATGACAAAACTAATCGCGCTGCCGTGCACACCGCAGCCAAAACAGTGATAAAACTGCTTGCTCGGGCTAACGGAAAAAGAAGGGGATTTTTCGTTGTGAAAGGGACAGCACGCAACGTAGTTCGCTCCAGCCTTTTTGAGCGAAACATAGCGCTCGACGACCTCCACAATGTCGAGACGATTCAGTAATTCTTGAATAAAGGATTGCGGGATCATGCAGCCAATAATAGCGACTTAACCAGCAAAGAAAAGCCTTAGTTAACGAGCTTCAATTTTATGAGCGCAGAAACTTTCCCCATATCAGCGCGTCCCGCCAATTGCGGCTTGAGCAAAGCCATTACTTTCCCCATATCGGACGGCATCTTAGCCCCAATTTTTACCAGTGCCGCGTCCACATGAGCGGCTATTTCGGTTTCATCCATTTGTGCCGGCATGTAGGTTAATAACAAATCCAACTCCGCTTGTTCGTGTAGCACGAGATCCGGGCGGGCACCTTTTTCAAATTGCACGATGGATTCACGGCGTTGCTTAATCATCTTCTCGATGACATTGAATATCTGGGTATCGTCTAAGGTAATACGCTCATCAATCTCGCGCTGCTTTATGGCGGCTAACAGCATGCGAATCGTAGAAAGGCGCGCGACGGCTTTATCACGCATGGCTTGCTTCATTTCTTCGCTAATGCGGTGTTTTAGGCTCATGGTTTCCACTTTTGAAAGATAAAATTCCCAAGAAACGCGATGACTTTGTTTTTATTTGTGTTTTTATTTTTTTAAACGCCTTGGAGGAACAACGTGAAAATCATAGCACCCGCCAAGCGAATTTGAAACTGGATATCTAATACAGAACTTACACCCCGCTGAATTTAAACACTCTCATTGATCCGAATGAGGGGCCGTGGGCGACAAAAATTACGATGCCAGCACAAACGAAAATAGCGCCCGACCAAACACCTGCCCAATAAAAACGCGCCGAAAGGTTATCCCCTTCGGCGCGCTTTGTGCACGAAACCAATGAAAAGATTTAGTACAGCTTGGGCGGTAATGTCTGACTACGAATGCGCTTGTAATGGCGTTTCACGGCTGCGGCTAATTTACGCTTGCGTTCCCAAGTGGGTTTTTCGTAAAACTCACGTGCCCGCAATTCGGTCAACAGACCGGTTTTTTCTACCGTACGCTTGAAGCGGCGCAGGGCAACGTCAAATGGCTCATTTTCTTTAACGCGAACAGTCGTCATGCAACAGATCCTTGGTTGTAGCTGGCCACTCACGAAGTAGAGAGCCAATAAAAACGAGCATTCTATCAGCTAAGCCAATATTTTCCAAGTACACCGCACGGAAACCGACGCTGGGTCGGTGATTCCGCTACAATCCCGTCCCATGCTAGTTCTGGGCATTGAAACCTCCTGCGATGAAACCGGGATTGCGCTGTACAGCACGAAATCCGGTCTTCTTTCCCATGCACTTTACTCCCAAGTCCGTATGCACGAAGCGTACGGTGGAGTGGTGCCGGAATTAGCTTCACGCGACCATATTCGTCGTGTTTTACCCTTAACCCGGCAAATTTTGGAGCAATCAGAGTTAGCACTTACTGACTTGAATGCGATTGCCTACACTGAGGGTCCGGGTTTAGCCGGAGCATTGCTAGTAGGTGCCGGCATCGCCGCTAGCCTAGGATTTGCGCTGCAATGCCCGGTCATTGGGGTGCACCACCTGGAAGGACATTTACTCGCCCCGCTACTCGAGCCCAACCCACCCAAATTTCCTTTTGTCGCCCTGCTGGTCTCCGGCGGGCATACACAGCTAATGCGCGTGGATGGGGTAGGTCGCTATGCTTTGTTAGGCGATACATTGGATGATGCGGCCGGCGAGGCTTTTGACAAGAGCGCAAAACTAATGGGCTTGGGTTATCCCGGTGGTCCGGCGTTGGCTCGATTAGCCGCCACCGGACAACCGGGACGTTTCAAACTACCGCGACCAATGCTGCATAGTCGGGATTTAAACTTTAGTTTTAGCGGCCTTAAAACCGCCGTCCTGACCGTCACGCGCACCCAAGTCTTAGAGGCAACGATGCGCGCCGATCTCGCCGCCGAAGTGCAAGAAGCCATTACCGAAGTACTCGCGGCTAAATCCATTGCCGCCTTACAAGCAACTGGTTTAGAGCGTTTAGTGGTCGCCGGTGGTGTCGGCGCTAACGCTCGTTTACGGGCGCGTTTAACTCTAGCGGTGCATAAACAAGGGCTGGAAGTGTATTACCCGAAACTGGAATTTTGTACCGACAATGGCGCAATGATTGCCTTTGCCGGTGCTATGCGGATTCAACACGCAAAAAATCGTTATGCTTTCGGTGTGCGCCCACGTTGGGATCTAGCCCTGTTGGAAGCCCCTTAAAACCGCTGGGCGGCTCAATGGCTGTGTTGCCGCTGGGTTCCCAACCAATGCGAGAGTGTCTCGCTCCCGGTGAGTTGAATAACTTGCTCGGGATAAAAAACCACTCCGTAAAGCAAAATTAGCGCCGCCACCAACAGTAAATGTCCAATCAAGCTCTCGGGTCGCAGAAAACCCCAATAGCGCATCGCCAAGAACATAACATCTTTGCGGTGCTCGGACATTTGTCGATAACGGCGCAACATAGAAACAAACATATAAACCAGATAACCGGCGGCAAGTGAAACAAACACAATGCGGAAAATGCCGAACAAATCCACCGTTCCGGCTGAATATCGTTGGTACATTAAGGACACCCCGCCCATTAAAAACGAAGCCCCTATCGCCAATAGAATATTCACGACCAACCGCCGCCGTTCGCGGGCAATATCCTGCTGGCGTTTGACAAAAAAGGTATCAACCTCCGCCTTGAAATACTCCACTTTATCCTGCACCAAATTGGTAATTTCCTGTTTCATCACCAACACGCGAGCGTCCATCGTAGCGCCGAGTTTATCGGTCGCATAATCCACCAATTCTTTTACGTCGGATTTTGTGAATTGACGTTGTTCGTGCAATTCCAAAGAAATTTTGTCCAGCTTGGTGTCAATATCCCGACTAGCGCTTGTTACAATTTCGCGTAACTCGCTACCCGCTTCAGCAATGCCTTCGCGTACGACATCGTTGAGTTTGTTCGCCGCTTCACCAATGGCATGCTCCGAGACCTTTTCCAGGCTCTCCCGCGCGTAATCCATTTCTTTTTGAAACCAAATCATCGATTTCACTCCTCGACCTTTTTGAAATCGCTCTCTTTGCCGTACCACAAATTATGAATATTCAAGCGATGCCGCCAAATCAGCAGTACGGATAACACCAACAGTAAACCTACCGTTTGCTCATTCAGAAAAAAAGCGGCATAGATCGGCGCAGAAACCGCCGCGACCAACGCCGATACGGATGAAATTCGACTTAGGAAAAAGACAGCAACCCAAGTAATCAATACCGCCAAGCCGAGCCACCCGTTGAGCGCCAACATGATGCCGGCAGCAGTAGCCACGCCCTTGCCCCCTTTAAATCCGAAAAACACCGGGTATAAGTGCCCGAGAAAAGTCGCGAGCGCTGCGATCGTCACCCCCCAGGCATCCACACCCCACAGCGGAGCCAATACTTGTGCCAAGAATACCGCCGCCCAGCCCTTCGCTCCATCGCCCAGCAACGTCAGGACAGCCGCCATTTTTTTGCCCGTGCGCATAACATTGGTGGCACCCGGATTGCCCGAACCATAGGAGCGCGGGTCGGGTAATCCGCAGGCACGACTGACAATCACCGCAAAGGAAAGTGAGCCGATAAAATAACAGAGAATGACGAGTGCTATCGTGCTCATAAGAAAAGCCTTAAAATGCCGTACTTTTCATTCTACGCAAAAATCCGTGGACATCATATTTCTGCATGAATACAAATTCGATTTGGTAATCGGCATTTACGCGTGGGAACGTCTTTTGCCGCAGACCGTTCAGCTCGATATCGAAATCGGGTTGCCCGATAGTCAGGCCGGCAGCACGGACCGCGTGGAAGATACCATCGACTACGGCAAGGTCGTGCAGGCGATCAACGCCAGCGCCCAAAAAAACCACTTTGACCTCTTGGAAGCTTTTGCCGAACACATCGCCCATCTAATCCGCACCGATTTCGGCGCACCTTGGGTGCGTATCTCCGTAACTAAATTGGGCATGCTGAACAACATTAAGCGTGTGGGGCTCATGATCGAACGTGGTCAACGGGCCTAAACGGGAACAAAGATTTGACCTCGGCTCCGGATAAAATCAATAAAAGATGCCGGCGACACCGGATAACTAATCCAATAACCTTGCGCCAAATCACATTGGAGCGCGCGGAGCGTATCGTACTGCTCTTTCGTTTCCACGCCTTCGGCCACGGTCGCTTTTTCTAACTCTCGCGCCAAGGTTAAAATGGTATGCACGATGGCGTTGTCATCGGCATCGATGTTAACACCATCGATAAACGATTTATCGATTTTAATCTTGTCCGCCGGGATGCGTTTTAGATACGCCAATGAAGAGTACCCCGTCCCGAAGTCATCGATGGATAGGCGCATCCCTAGCGCCTTTAATTTTCCCATAATGCGCATACTGGATTCGGGATTGAGCATGGCCGCTGTTTCCGTAATTTCCAATTCCAAAGCCCCCGGTGGAAGTTCGAATTTACGCAAGGCCGCCTCAATCTTCGCCACCAAAGCCGGGTCTTGAAATTGGCGCGGGGATAGGTTCATCGCAATCCACAAAGGGAATCCATCCGCACGCCAACTTTTGATCTGACTGCACACATGGTTCAACACCCACTCTCCAATCAGGAGGATCAAACCCGAGTCTTCGGCCACACGAATAAAATCCGCCGGCAATACCACGTTGCCATCGGCCCGCGTCCAGCGCACCAAAGCCTCCGCACCCACAACACGCCCCGTTTTAAGATCCACCACCGGTTGATAGAGTAAATGGAAGGCCCCTTCGCGAATCGCTTCACGCAAGTCATGTTCCAACTGCACACGCTGCCGCACACGCTCTCCCATCGGGTCGGCATAAAAAATGAAGGCATTGCGTCCGTCGCGCTTGGCTTCGTACATGGCGGTATCCGCGTGCTGCAATAAAGTACCGACCTGCTTCCCGTGCTCGGGAAACATCGCGATGCCGATTGAAGGTGTAACGCGCAAGCTATATTCGCCCACGGTTAATACGGTTTGAAATGCCTGCATTAGGCGTTGCACGATTTGCAAAGTTATTTCGAGCCCGCCCGTCGGCAGAACAATTAAAAATTCATCGCCGCCCAAACGCGCCAGCACATCGTCGCCACGCAATACTTCTTGAATCAGCCCCGCTATTTTCATCAACAATTGATCGCCGACGGTATGCCCGAAGGAATCGTTGACATCTTTAAATCGGTCGATATCTAAAAATAAAACCGTAAACTGACTCGATGCAGCCTGCGCCACGTTAATGCAATCTTGTATCGCCTCTTCAACAGACGCTCGGTTCGGCAAGCCCGTCAAGGCATCGCGACGCGATTGATCGATTAATTCACTGCGATGCGACTGCTCGCGCAAAGTAACGCGATACGCCATGAAACCGAACAGCCCGAGAAATAGCAGCGATACTATAATGACCGGCTGATTGTGCCGCCACCAGCGTTGCCACACGTAATCCAACGGAACGGAAACATAGGCGTACATCTTCGCTTTAGATAAATGCGTGATTACGCCGATGTACATCTCCTGATTACCCCGCCAGGGTGTCATGCCGCTAAAAAATCCGGTGTGTAAACCTGGGTTCTCGCGAATCAAACGCAAGGCCGGCCCCTGTGAAGGTTGACCATAAACCGTGTCCGCCTTACTCATCAGCGGCCAACGTGCTTGTTGATATCCATCCTCGCGTAGAAGACCGATAATGCTGCCTTGCGGAACCGGTAGCTGATGTAAAAAAGTCCCGTCTTGTTCCAAAGGTACAGCGGCCTGCACGAGAAAATGCGGCGCACCATCCACGCCGCGCACCACATGGCGCAGGGTAAAACGCCAGCGCTGTAATGCCTTGCCGTATTCCGGTGCGTCAACGACGTAACGGCGCTGGTCCGCAAAAGTCAAATTGAGCCGTCGAATGTAAAGTGTATCCGCGCGAAAATCCGGCAATGGTTTACCCGGCGCAATAGCCGTATTTATCAGCATTGTTCCGTCGGGCGCAAAAATAACCATCGACTTCACTTCGGGGTAACGGTTTTGAAATGACAATAATTCTGTACGTGCTACCTCGGGGTCATCCAAAACGTCGGATTTTTCCAAGGACTGGCCGAGCGACACGAGGCCGTTGCCCAAACTGTCAAAAAACGATTGCGATGCCGAGGCCAAAAAACTCGATAAAATACCTAGGTTTTCACGAACTTCTTGCTCTTCGCGTTGCCAACTGTAGAGACTATACGCACCCAATGCCAAGCTTGCCAACAGCATAAAAGACAGTACCGAGTTCCGCAAAATTTTCGGGAACGTGGTCTGATAATTTTTGGCAAAACGGCTTACCGACATAAGGGGATCGCCTCAAAATATTCGCAGTTGCTCTGCTTTGATTGCCGTTAAACCACCCTAAACGATGCGCACATATTTGTGCAAAAACACTTACCCTCGGGGATGGTGTTTGGCATGCAATTGCTGTAAACGCTCATGCGCGACGTGCGTATAAATCTGCGTGGTGGAAATATCGGCGTGACCCAGCAACATTTGCACTACTCGTAAGTCTGCGCCATGATTGAGCAAGTGCGTTGCGAAGGCATGCCGCAAGGTATGTGGCGAGGGGTGTTTATGCACTCCGGCGACAACCGCATAGCGTTTGATCAGATACCAGAACATTTGGCGCGTCATGGCCGCACCACGCGCGGTTACAAACAGCGCATCGCTTTGCTGGTGTTCGAGCAAAGCCGCACGCGCCGTGTTTAGATAGCATTGCAGGCTGTCCAAGGCCGATTCACCCAAAGGCACCAAACGTTCTTTCGAGCCTTTTCCCATAACGCGCAGCACTCCCATATCCAAACTAACTTCGGCCAGCTTTAAATTCACCAACTCTGAAACCCGCAAACCGGTCGCGTACAGCGTTTCCAGCATTGCTCGATCGCGCAGGCCCAGCACTTTGCCGACATCGGGTGCGCGCAGCAAGGTATCGACTTCCGCTTCGGTTAAACTGTGCGGTAAAGGACGTGGTAAT
The DNA here is from genome assembly GCA_043783305.1 of Betaproteobacteria bacterium. Classification (GTDB taxonomy): domain Bacteria; phylum Pseudomonadota; class Gammaproteobacteria; order Burkholderiales; family Thiobacteraceae; genus RBG-16-58-11. Next base: position 37,789 of record JAYVZN010000081.1, on the reverse strand, counting down.
TTGGGACGTTCTATTAAAAGCGAGGGGTCGGTTTGGATCATCCCCTGACGCAAAGCATATTGGTAATAGCGGCGTAGGCTGGAGAGTAAGCGGCTGGTACTGCTGGCTTGTAACTGCTCAGTTTGCTGCGCCATAAAATTCAAAAGATCGACGTGCGTTGCACTGAGTAAATTGCGTTGACGTTGCGCCAACCAATGAACTACTTTAAGCAAATCGCGTCGATAACTGGTAAGTGTATTTTTTGAAAGCCCTTCTTCCAACCACAAAGCATCGCAAAAATCGTCCAGCAAAACGGCGCTTTCTGTAGGGGCGGCATCAGCGGGCACCGGGATGCGAAGACGGCTCAAGGTAACCAGCCCTCATGCCGCAACAGCCACGCTTTAATGGTCAGCGGATCGCCGCTCGCGTGATGCATAAAACCACCAGTACCATTTTTCGCCACTACCCGGTGACAGGGTATGAACAAGGGAATGGGGTTGTCGCCACAAGCTCGACCAATTGCGCGCGGACCGGAATCGATCTGTCGCGCTAGATCGCCATAGGTGCGTGTTGCTCCGCGCGGGATAGCGCGTAGTGCCTGCCACACTTTTTTTTGATGGCACGTACCGACAAGCTGTAATGGCATATCCAGCTTAAAATTCGCGTCCTGAATATAATTTAATATCTGTGCGCAAACCTCGCGGGTAAAACCATCACACGGACTCAGTATCTGTTCACTAGGCACCAAAAAATCAACACCCACTACGTGACTTTCCCACGTACGAATACCCAGCACTGCACAAGGTATTTTTAGCTTGGCTTGATAAGTCTTGCGTACAGTTTGAGATGCCTCGTGCGCATTTTCTGCGCTCCGTACAGACCCTGTAAGGTCGCGCTTCATTTTTTACGTTTCGTTTTCGCCGGTGCTGTTTTCTTGGGCGGTGCCGATTGCGCAAGGATGCGTTGATAAAATAAATCGGCATCGCTCTTAAAACCGGCTTGCTCTAAGTTGCTTCTGACACGCTTTAGTGCGACTAGCGTGAATGAATCGAGTTCGCGTAAATCGCTATTCAAAACCGTTTGTGCAAAATAATCGGCCGCGACTAATGCGTTCTTACGCGTCTCCTGTAAGCGCCCCGCTGTAAAATATAGAGGGCGTGTTGCGGCCGGCGGTAAATCAGCCGCTAAGTAGGCTAACAATTGCCCCAACTCCGCGTCGGTTAAAATTTTCCCATTCCATAATGGCGCATCGAATAACTGAACGGCAGCGCCCTCCAATTGCGCCGACACTAAAGCCGCATACAATTTTGCCTGCGCTGCCTCACGCAGTGCCGGCTCCGTCCCCTGTTGCGTAATGTAGGCGTACAACGCGCGCGCACCCAAGCGATCTTCGCCGCGGCCAGCCGCCAGCGCCAGCCAAGCCGCATCGTCGCCACGCAATACTTGCGCCTGATTACCCAAGCGCTCGGCTTCGCGTTGATACGCTTGCCATAGTTGCTGTATTCGTCCATTGTCCGCACCCGCCTTTAAACTATCGAGCCATTGCTCGAGTGCGGTAATTTGTTGGCGGTCGTCTTTTAGGGCCGCGGCGGCATCCGCGATGATTGCCATATAGGCGGCAGGATTCTGATTTTTTTGTAAATCAGTACGCGCTTGAAGCAGCGCCGCATCGGGCGTAATTAAGCCTGATTTCATTTGCAACGCCAGCAAGCTCGGGTTCGCCGCCTCTAAGTCCGAGAGCCACGTCGTTGCTTCTGTTACGCGGTCTTCCGTCAGTAATCCCTGAACAAAGTCCGCGGTTACTTCTTTGGGCAAAGGCTGATAGTCTTGCTGAAAGCGCAGCATGGCGCGGTAAGCTTCATCCGGTTTGTGATCCATCAAATAAGAACGGATAACCAGCCGCCGCGCCCATTTTAGATCGGCTGAATTTAATTTAAACTGCCAAATGAGGCGCGCCAAAGAAAGCCGCGCCGCAACATTTTGGTTTAATTCCAATTGCGCCCAAACCGTGTGGCCAAGCGCTTTTTGCAGGAAATCCTGCGGCGCACTCACCGGGTAAAATTTAGCGCGTCGCAAAATTTCGGCGGCCTGCTGTGTTTCGGAAAGTAGCGTCAGGCGTAAAGACTCCCAATCATACCAAGCTGCCTGCTCCGTTTGCGGCTGTTGGTCGCGCTCCACACGCGCCAAAGCAAGATGGGGCATACCCGCTTGATAAAGTTGCAATGCCGTTTGGAATGAATCCGCCGCCAATACGGGTAGGGAAAACAAATAGAGGCACAGATACGAGAGGATGCGCATGGGGTTATTCTACCCCAGGAAAATCTCCCGGAAAAACCCTTGGTAAACGCCTTGCGGCAAAAACAAAACGGGCGACCCGAAGATCGCCCGTTTTAAACACTATCTACCGTAAACTTACGGCGCGACTTGTTCTTTGGTGCGCGCCGTCAATTTTTCTTTGATACGTGCCGATTTACCGGAACGATCACGCAAGTAGTAGAGTTTAGCCCGCGCAACATCACCCTTACGCTTCACCTCGATAGCGGCTACTAAGGGTGAGTAGGTTTGGAAAGTCCGCTCCACACCCACGCCGGAAGACATTTTACGCACGATGAAACCGGAGTTGAGCCCCCGGTTGCGCTTCGCAATCACCACGCCTTCAAAAGCCTGGAGACGTTCACGCGTACCCTCTTTCACTTTCACCTGCACCACCACCGTATCGCCGGGGGCGAATACGGGAATAGTTTTACCCAAACGGGCGATTTCTTCGTTTTCAAGTTGTTCTATCAGGTTCATGGTCTTACTCCATTTCATATCTACGTGCCGTGCTGATCACGGCTTAATCTAATTCTTGCTCGCGCTTGATGGCTTTAAGCAAAAGCACTTCCTCTTTGGTCAACATCCGGTCTTGCAACAACTCAGGACGCCTGTTCCATGTCCGCGCCAGCGCTTGCTGCAAACGCCATTTGCGAATTTCTTCGTGGTGTCCTGACAGCAACACCGGCGGTACCGGTAGACCTGCGTAATTCTCAGGTCGGGTGTAGTGCGGGTAATCCAGCAATCCGTTGACGAAAGAATCTTCGACTGCCGAATCCGCATCGCCCAAAGCACCCGGTAATTGGCGCACCAGCGCATCAATCACCACCATCGCCGCCAACTCACCACCGGACAACACATAATCGCCGATGGAAAGCTCTTCATCCACTTCGCGTTGCAGTAGGCGTTCGTCCACGCCCTCATACCGCCCCGCTAAAAATATCAATCCCGGTTCAGTTGCCAGTTCCATCACCACCGCATGGCTCAGGCACCGCCCCTGCGGCGAAAGGTAAATCACTTTCGGCCGCGCTATTCCTTGTGCTTGCTGCGCTGCTTTGGCCGCTTTTAACGTCAGCTCCAGCGGCTCCGCCAACATCACCATGCCGGGACCACCGCCATACGGCCGGTCATCCACGCTACGGTGCTTGTCCGTCGTAAAATCACGCGGATTCCACGCCTGCAAGCTAAACAATCCATTTTCCAGGGCGCGGCTGGTAATCCCTTGCTGCGCCACCGCATCCAACATGGGTGGGAACAAGGTCACCACATCGAAGCGCGGTTTAATAATCCGCTCCCCATTCCACGCTGATCGTGCCGTTCTCAAGATCCACCTTGTGGACAACTTGATATAAAAAGGGGATCAATCGTTCACGATCCCCGTTCACCACCAACACCTCATTTGCGCCAGTGGCTAATATCGTTTTCACTGTGCCGAAGTCTAGTCCTTCGGTGTTCACAACTTTTAGACCGATTAAATCGTTCCAATAATATTCGTCGCGTTTGACTTTCGGCAACGATGCGCGCGGCACAGCAACTTCCATTCCGCGTAAAGTCAACGCTGCATCGCGATCGTCAAATCCCGGCAACTTCGCCAGCACTTCCTTGCCGTGCGGCTTGGCCTCCACGACCTTGTACGCCGTGTGCGCTTCCTGCTTCCCTAACCACCATGTGTGGTAGTCGCTTAATGCGTCTACCGTATCGGTATACGGGTGGACTTTAATCCAACCCTGTACACCGAATGGGGCAACCACATGCCCCATGATGATCAGATCTTTAGGCAGCAGCGCTACCAGCTTGCTTGAGCAGACGCGATACGGTCTCGCTCATTTGCGCGCCTTGACCACGCCAGAAGGCGATGCGATCACGATCCATACGCAAAGACTCTACGCCTTCAGCCGCTTTCGGGTTATAAAAACCCACGCGCTCAATGAAACGACCGTCACGGCGGGTACGCGAATCAGTCACCACTACATTATAAAAGGGACGCTTTTTAGCGCCGCCGCGGGTAAGTCGAATTACAACCATGGTTGTTCGCCTAAGTCAGAATACGGAAAAGGGCGAGATATTACGGGATTCTGGCCAAAACAGCAAGTCTAAAACCCCGCACTCATACAAATCACCCATTTCGCACAATCAATACTGACCCCCTATAAATCAGCAAGTTACGCTTAATTTGAGCAGCATTATCCAGGCAAATGGTATAGTGTGCCATGCCTAATCTACAGCCTATTAGCGCCATCTTGCTCGCCGGCGGTGCCGGTCGCCGCATGGGCGGCGAAGACAAAGGTTTGCTTAAACTCAAAGACAAAACCCTGGCGGAATGGGTTTTGTCGCGGATCGCCCCGCAAGTCGACGAGATACTGATTAGCGCCAATCGCAACCTGGACATTTATCGCAGCTTTGGCTACCCGGTATTGCCGGACAAAACCGAAGGCTTCGCCGGGCCGCTGGCCGGCATTGCGCGCGGTCTACTTGATGCTAAACATGAACTCATTCTATCCGCGCCCTGCGATACGCCCTTCTTACCAGATGACCTGGTGGCGCGCCTCTTGGCCGCACTGAATGCCGACAACTACGATCTGGTCGTACCTGCCGTTGCCGGTGCGGGGCAACACGCCATCTGCCTCATGCGGCGCCAAGTCGGCGCAAATTTGGCAGCGTATCTGGCGCAAGGTGGGCACAAGGTGCAGGAATGGCAAGCCGGTTTGCGCTGCGCACAAGCCGATTGCACCGATGTAGCGCCGTTCTTTGTGAATTTGAACCGACCGGAACAATTGGCCACGCTGGAAAGCCGGCTTAAGCGGGCTTAAGCACGCCGTCGATTAAGGCGATCCAATGCGACACCGGCTTTTGCGTACCGCTTTGCAATTGCAGTAGACAACCGATATTCGCTGTCACGATACATTCCGGGCGATTGGTTTCGAGCGCCGCCACTTTGTTTTTCAACAAACGTTGCGACAGCCCCGGTTGTAAAATCGAATAAGTACCTGCCGACCCGCAGCACAGATGCCGTTCTGGTGCATCCACCACTTCAAAGCCTACCGCAGTCAATAGCGCCTCCAACACGCCATTGATTTTTTGCCCATGCTGCAAGGTGCAAGGCGTATGCACTGCCACCCGAGTCTTGGCTAAAACCGATGGCACGAATTGCGCCAAAGCTATTTGCTCCGCGCGCAAAATCTCGCTTAGATCGCGCGTCAAAGCTGATATGCGTGCAGCGGCTTCTGCATAAGCCGGATCGTGCTGCAAGTAATGCCCATACTCGCGCACGGTGACGCCACAGCCGCTGGCGGTCATAACAATCGCTTCCACACCTTGTTCTATATAAGGCAACCAAACATCAATGTTGTGCCGCATCGCCGCCAAGGCTTCATCTTGCGCATTCAAGTGATAAGCCAACGCACCGCAGCAGCCGGCTTGTGGCGCAACGATTAAGCTGATGCCGAGTCGATCCAGCACGCGTGCACTAGCGGCATTGATTTGCGGCGCCAGCGACGGCTGCACGCAGCCCTGCAGCACCAGCATCTTGCGTGCATGGCGTGGCACCGGCCATGCCCCGGCCACGCCCGGCAGCGGCACTTTGGCTTTAAGTGCGGCCGGCATCCAGGCGCGAAACAGTTGCCCCAGCTTGAGTAAGGGCGCGAACAAGGCGGGTGTCGGAAGAAAAACGCGCAAAGCCTTGCGTTGCAGACGATCCGCCAAACTGCGCCCAATTTTTTGCTCGGCGACGGCGCGCCCAATATCGATCAACTTGCCGTACTCCACGCCGGAAGGGCAGGTGGTTTCGCAAGCGCGACAAGTGAGGCAGCGATCCAAATGCAATTGGGTTTTGGCTGTTACCGGTGCGCCTTCCAACATTTGTTTGATTAAATATATGCGGCCACGCGGGCTATCCAACTCATTCCCCAACAATTGATACGTCGGACAAGTCGCGAGGCAAAAGCCGCAATGCACGCAGGAGCGTAAAATGCGATCCGCCGTCTGGCCTTCCGGGGTGTCACGAATGAAATCGGCTAAATGAGTTTGCATGATTTAGAAATCTGGATACATTCGGCCAATATTGAAAACGCCCTGCGGATCGAAGGCACGCTTCATGCGCTGATGCACTTGCAGCAACGGCTGGGATAACGGATGAAAAATCGTTTTCGGTTTCGTACTGCTGCGGAACAGCGTCGCTTGGCCGTGCGCTTGCACCGCCACGTCACGCACTTTCGCCGGATCATCTTCGCTATACAACCAGCGCAACGCGCCGCCCCACTCGATCAATTGCTCGCCGGGTATTTGCAGGGTCGCTGTCGAAGGCAAGGACACGCGCCACAAAGGACTGGTCTCGCGAAAAAAGCGTGAGGTCTGCTCGCGTATGCTGTGCCAAAACTCCTCACCCGCCACCATCAACTGACCACCCAACTGCGGATGCGTAGCCTGGATCGCACTTTGCGCTCCAGACAGGCGGATGGTCAATACATGGTCGTGGTAGCATGTCGCAGAAATGGGGAAAGGTTGGCCCGCCCAGCGATTCATGGCTTCCAAGGCTTGGTATTCATTCATTTCAAATTGCAGGGTTGCTTCCGCCTTGGGCTTGGGCAACACTTTTAACGACACCTCCAGCAATAAACCCAAAGTGCCGAGGGAGCCCGCCATCAAGCGCGAGACATCGTAACCCGCGACATTTTTCATCACCTGGCCGCCAAACTGCAAAATTTCGCCCTGGCCGTTCATCATGCGCACGCCCAATACGAAATCGCGCACCGCCCCGCTACTGGCGCGGCGCGGCCCGGACAAGCCCGCCGCCACACAGCCACCGAGGGTGGCGTGCGGACCGAAATGCGGCGGCTCGAACGGTAGCATTTGCCCCTGATCCGACAGCACCGCCTCGATCTCGTGCAGCAAGGTGCCAGCGCGCGCCGTCAGCACCAACTCCTCCGGTGCATAATCCACGATCCCTTTATAACCGCTGACATCCAACACATCGCCTAGCGACGCGCCGCCGTAAAAATCTTTGGAGCCGGAACCGCGTATCCGCAATGGCCGCCGCCGCGTTGCCGCGAGGCGGATGCTTTCACCATATTGATCGAGTAAGGCTTGCATCTTAAAAACGCGGCACGTCGGGAAACTTCACTTGTCCGCGATGCACATGCATCGCCCCGTATTCAGCGCAGCGGTGTAAGGTCGGTACGCCTTTACCGGGGTTCAATAAATTCTGCGCATCCCAAGCTTTTTTCAATGCATGAAATAGCGCCAATTCCTGCGATGTGAATTGCACGCACATTTGGTCGATCTTTTCCACGCCCACTCCATGCTCACCGGTAATTGTGCCGCCCACCTCGACGCACAATTCCAAAATTTTTGCGCCGAAGGCTTCCGCGCGCACCAGCTCACCCGGTTTATTCGCATCGTATAAAATCAAGGGATGTAAATTGCCATCACCGGCATGAAATACATTGGCTACCCGCAAACCAAAGTGTGCCGAGTAGTCGTGAATACGCCGCAACACTTCCGCCAAACGTTTACGCGGGATCGTGCCATCCATACAGTAGTAATCGGGCGCCAAACGACCGACCGCGGGAAAAGCGGCTTTGCGCCCAGCCCAGAATTTCAAGCGCTCGGCATCATCCTGCGCCGTGCGTAAAGTGGTCGCCCCAGCCTGCTGCAAAATAGTGTGCACGCGTTTAATTTCTTCCGACACTTCTTCGTTTACCCCATCCAACTCGCACAGTAAAATCGCTTCGACATCCAATGGATAACCGGCATGCACAAAATCTTCCGCGGCACGAATCGCGAGCTTATCCATCATCTCCAAACCAGCGGGAATAATTCCGGCTGAAATAATGTCGGCCACCGCCGCACCGGCTTTCTCCACTGAATCGAAACCCGCCAGTAGCACTTGTGCACGTTTTGGCTTCGGCAATAACTTAACGGTTACTTCGGTAATTACGCCGAGCAAGCCCTCGGAGCCGGTCAGTAAGGCCAGCAAATCGTAGCCCGCGCTATCCAACGCAGTTGAACCGATCTCCAGGATTTCGCCTTCAATGGTGATCACGCGCAAGGCCAAAATATTGTTGACGGTAAGGCCGTATTTCAAACAATGCACACCGCCGGAATTTTCCGCCACATTACCGCCAATGGAACAAACAATTTGACTCGAAGGATCGGGCGCGTAATACAAGCCATACTGCACAGCCGCCTCAGAAATGGCCAGATTGCGCACACCCGGTTGGAGTCGTGCGGTACGCGCCAAAGGATCGATATGCAAAATTTTGGAAAATTTCGCCAGCGACAGCAATACGCCGTTCGCCAGCGGCAACGCGCCACCGGACAAGCCCGTACCCGCACCGCGCGCGACCACCGGTACCGCCTCGGCATGGCACAGCCGCAACACTTGCTGCACCTGCGCTTCGGTTTCGGGCAGCAGCACCAGCATCGGCAACTGCCGAAAAGCCGTTAGGCCATCGCTTTCATACGGATTTAAATCTTCGCGTTCCGAGAGAATAGCTTCGGCGGGCAGAATTTCACGTAGGCGTTTGAGTAGTAATGGATCGGAGGGCATCAAAGTATCATAACAGGTGTGTAGTGTGACTTAGAGGACGAAAATATGAGGCCCAGTCGTATTTATATTTGACGTTGACATTTCTTTACTTTCCACGTGATAGTCATCATTAACGTGCTGATACGCGTTAATTTTATAGCTGCATTTGTGAGCATTGCGACTGCGCCATTCATTTTTTAGGATACCAGAATTTTGCGTCGCCTGATTTAGACCAATCATCCTTAAAAAACCAATTACCCTCACCTACCGTGGATTAAAGCGAAATGCGCCAACTAAAACATCTCTTCTTCTCGCTTCTGATTGCTTCAGCCTACCTGTTCCCACGTCCTGTTCCTGCCAATCAAGAACTCGAAAATAGTGACACGACTCAATTAATGTGGGCGGCTTACGCAGGCGATATATACACGATGCGCCAGCTCATCGAGCAAAAACACGACGTAAACCAAATAAGCAAATATGGCACAACCGCGCTTTATTACGCTGCTGGTGCCACACGCACACAGGCCACACCCAAAGGAAGCACAGCGACGGTTAAATTTTTATTGCAGCATGGCGCCAAACCAAATGTTAAACGCGATAACAAAGGCAATGGCTACACCGCACTCATGGCGGCTTGCGACAACCTAAATCTAGCAAGCGCCGCGTTACTGCTGGAATATGGCGCCGACGTCAATGCGCGCACAACAGGTGGCGATAGCGCTTTAAATATTGCTGCTGACCGCCTTGAACCGAAACTTGTAAAGTTACTCCTGGAACATGGTGCACACGTTAATGGCAATGCGGATAGCAATGGCCAAACGCCATTAATATCAGCGATCGCTGCCTCTCCTTCTCTGAACTTTCGCTCTTTCGAGGAAGCACAGGAAAAACTCCAACAAAATACACCGCAATTAGCCAAGGCCATTGAAATCGTGAATTTGCTTCTCTCACACAAAGCCGAGGTAAATATTCTAGACCGCGATGGAAAATCGGCTCTTACCCATGCAATAACAAAGGTCAATTTACTTTTAGTACGTCCGTTGCTCGAACATGGCGCAGATCCAAACGTCACCGATAAAAGCATGGGAAACGCTACTCCCATTATTTTAGCGGCATCGTTTGGATCAGTCGGTATTGCCGACGTGCTAATCAAGAAAGGGGCGAATGTAAACACTAAAGATGGATTTGGGAAATCAGCATTGGATTACGCGCTCGCGAGCGAATCGCAAAGAATGGTGGAAATGCTTCGTAAGGCGGGGGCGAAGAAGTAATGCGATTTTCATGAAAGAATTTTTTGCCGTGTGAGCAATAGAAGTAGGGCGTATGGATGATAAACAAACTATCAATTTTAGGAGATATAGCAATGAAAACAGTATTACCGAGTGTAGCGAAAACATTGAATCAAGATTTAATATTTTCTCGTAACTTGAAAACAAGGAAATATCTAACTGCAGCCGTTTCCGCTATTTTCTTTTTATGTCTAACACAACCAGCTTTGGCAGGTCGCCCACCCAACAAGCCGCGTATTTTTTAGGTAACTTTACTGCCCCCGCCACAATTCCACTAACCGGGGTATTAATACCTGGCACCAATGCTGTAGGAAGCGTTGGGGATCAGGTTACGATTGATGCAGAATTATTTACTTCAGATCCCAATGAAAATGGCGAAGGGGAACCTCTGATTTTAATTAGCCTACCTTCTTTAAACACCGGCATTAGTGGCTATTATGCAAAACGAAGTTTTACTTGCAAAATTGCCACATTGGGCCAAGTTCTCAATGCCAATATTGATGGTGTCGACGGAGATGAAACTGCGCAACTAAATGGTTTTATTGATCCTGCGCCTCCAAAGCCAACTTATACCCCGGAGCAAAAAGAACAATTTGCCGCAGCGGGTGACCGCATCGAGAGGCTCGCAGCTCAAGAAGATGTACTGGCGAAACTATGTTTTAGAAGTCGGGTTTTACCTGCTTATTGTGAAATTATTAATACCGCAAGCGCTGTTAATAGTGTACTGGCTCAGGTGGACTATGCTTTAGCCTTGGATCCTCCTGACCCAAATTTCACAGTAATCGATCAACCAGTTATCCCCAGCTTACCTCTACTTACTTTAAGGCAGGGGCTGAGTCAAGCAGAAGTGGATAGTTTCAATGCGTTGTTGCTCAATCAAGAAAAGTTCATCGGTATTTCGCGTGCAACACTAACGGCCATTAATCGATCCGTTGGCGCCTATGACGCGAATGATGATCTATGGGAAGCGAGACAACGGGAAGCTGCCGCACTGTTTAACTTGCAGTTATCTGCACTTCACCGCGAACAGGTTACGTTGTTGAGCAATTGGCAAACTGCTTTGCGGAACGGGGCATTAGGTTCATTGACCGTAACTCCTAGCGATGTTTTAAACAACGAAATAGATTTGATTAATTTTGGCTTGACTTCACCATATGTTGCCCAACTTCAACAGCTCGGGGTAGACAATGCAACAATTGAAACGATTAGAAATCGCCATAGAGTTCAAGATACAAATCAAGTTTCCGGTACTTTTCCAGATAGCCTTACGAACCCTGATTTCATAAGCTCCTTAAATAAAGCAGCGGACGCACTTTACGAGGCAGCACTTGATAACGCCACTCCTCTAATACGCGGCCAGCAAGTAGAGGGCGAGGGTCGTATCCGCAATCTTTCAAGTAGCGCATCATTTGAATTCGAGGCAGGCGTTAACAAATCTGGAAATATAGTTAGCGAGCTTGAGCTTAGAGTGGAGTCAACATCATTCAACTTTAGAATTATCCAAAGCTCAGTAACACGAGCGGCTTTGCTTGGAAATATTGCCATACTGGATGGGACTTATGCAGCCAGCGACGCAACAGCAGGAACCTTTCGGATTATTGCTACCGATGCTGGGAAAGGACAGGAAAGCAAAGATATGGTGACTATTTCTCTTTCTAATGGCTATCAGTTGAGTGGTGTCCTGGATAAAGGACATATTCAGATTAAAACCCATAAGTCCGATGATTAATTCGCAGATTTGATATGCTGAAGGCGGCCATGTGGCCGCCTTTTATTTTTGTGCTGCGGATTCTGTAGTGCGATTGAGAATGACTCTTTTACTGGTACATATCGGTGAGTCTTTGCATTTCTAAAATCGCGCTCGAAGCATATGGTGCCCACTCTCTACAAAACCCCTTGACTTAGTGTTACCACAACACTATTGTTAGTGTATCAACTACACTAATACCCATGAACACAAAACAGTTTTGTTATTGGCATCCCCACCCAGCGCTGACGACCGACATCGTGTTGTTCACTCTGCGCGCGGAAAAACTGCAACTGCTTCTGATACGACGGCGCAATCCGCCGTTCCAGGGCGGCTGGGCTTTGCCGGGCGGATTTTTGGATTTGGATGAGGATTTGAACGATTGCGCTAAGCGTGAACTGGAAGAGGAAACCGGAATTAAAAACATTTTCCTGGAACAGTTGTATACGTTCGGCAAACATAATCGCGACCCGCGCGAACGCGTGATATCAGTCGCCTATTACGCCTTGATCGCTTCGGATCGCATTACCTTAAAGCCCGCATCCGATGCGACCGAAGCCGCTTGGTTTGCGCTGGACGATCTGCCTGATCTAGCCTTCGACCATCGTGAAATTGTGGACAAAGCGCGCGAGCGTTTGGTGGCGAAGCTGGAGTACTCGACCATCGCGTTTCAATTCATGCCCAAGCAGTTCACGTTGAGCGAGCTGCAAACCGTGTACGAAACCATCCGCGCTGAAACGCTGGATAAGCGTAATTTTCGCAAATGGGTATTAGCCCGCAATCTGGTCGAAGCGACGGGTTTAGAGCGCCGCAACGGAAGCCATCGTCCGGCGCAATTGTTCCACTTTAAGCGACCTGGTCAGGTCGAAATTATTCGCTAACGCACGAGGCCGCCATGCAACAAGCCATCTCGATTTCCGCGCTTAAACCTGCCAAGCCAGCACCACTGGGCCATGCCGCACTCACCGCACGCATCAAGCAAATGTTGGTGGAACAAAACGCGGTCTTGGTCGCGCACTATTACACCGCGCCGGAACTTCAGGCTTTAGCCGACGAAAGCGGCGGCTATGTCTCGGACTCGCTCGACATGGCGCGCTTTGGCCATGAGCACGTCGCCAAAACCTTGATCGTGGCCGGCGTGCGCTTCATGGGTGAGACGGCAAAAATTCTCAACCCGGAAAAACGCGTTTTAATGATCGATAGCGCCGCCACTTGCTCCTTGGATGAGGATTGTCCCGCTGATGCTTTTAGCGCTTTTTGCGATGCACACCCGGATCGCACTGTGGTGGTGTACGCCAATACCAGCGCGGCGGTGAAAGCCCGTGCCGATTGGGTGGTCACTTCATCCATCGCCGTCAAAGTCGTCGCACACTTGCACGCCCAAGGCAAAAAAATTCTGTGGGCACCCGACAAACACCTAGGCCACTACGTGCAAAAAATTACTGGTGCCGATGTATTGCTGTGGAATGGTTCCTGCATCGTGCATAACCAATTCAAAGCAAAATTGCTGGCTGAGATGAAAAAAACGCATCCGGATGCCGGTGTATTGGTGCATCCCGAATCGCCTGCAGGTGTAATACAACTGGCCGATGTCGTGGGCTCAACCACCGCCTTGATTCACGCGGCCAAAGATCTACCGAACCAATCCTTTATTGTCGCCACCGATAATGGTATTTTCCACAAAATGCAGGAGGCCGCCCCTGGCAAAACTTTCATGGAAGCGCCCACCGCAGGTACCGGCGCAACCTGCCAAAGCTGCGCCCATTGCCCTTGGATGGCCATGAACGACCTGGAAAAACTGGCCCAAGTATTGGAAACCGGCAGTAATGAAATTCACATTGATGAAGCCATTCGGCAAAAAGCCGCCATCTCTATTCAACGCATGATGGACTTTGCCCAATCCCTGCAACAAACGGTACTGGGATCGGGTAACGCCTAAGCACTATCTGCGGGGATTTCCCCTTAATTTAGCCTCGTTTCAGCCGTTATAGAGTGTGCCGCCGTCTTAGTACACACCAGCAAAGGGCCTTCTTTGAAACGATTCAGCACACTATTCGGTACTTGGTTTGCTTGGCTAACTTTTTGGCGCAAGCCCGCTGTACCGATTCCAGAATCGGTAGACACGCCTGCACCCGAAACGGCTAAGGCTTCCAGATCCATCGAACCGGAGCCGAGCGAAGTGGCGGCAATTCCGGCACCGAAAGCCGGTTGGTTTGCACGCCTCATGCAAGTTTTCCGCCGGCAGCACAAAGCCGCGCCGGAACAAACCGAAGCAACCGATGTGACCGAAGAAACGTCGACACCAAAGCCCTCTTTGATGTCGCGCTTCCGAAATAAATTTCGTCGGCAATCCGTACCGGAAGCGCCGGAGGAGACGCGCGATGCGGTGCATCACAACGGACAAAAACCTGCGCGAACAACGGTATCGGATAACGAAAATACGCCGGAAGATGCGCCAAAAATAGGATTTTTCAAACGCTGGTTTGCCAAGCTATGCAACAAATGGGTATGGATACCGTGCGTCGGCATCCTGCTCCTAAGTTTGATTGGCTCCGCGTTATGGATCGTGTTGCACACCACGCAGGAGAAAGAAAAATTACAAGTGGAACTGCGAGAAACAAAAAAGCAACTGAAAAAACAAGTGGCCTTAGTTAAAAAACCCAGTGCGCTTGAAATCGCACCCCAGCCTGCGGCAGACCTCGCTGCTGCGACCACGACTCCAACCAACTCCGAACTCAATCCCGCCACCGATTCCGGAGATTGTTTGGTCACCAATAAAGAAAGTGTTACTAAAAATCTCAAAAATTGCATTGAGAGTTTCAACAGCACGGCCTCCGGCACACGCCACACAGACAAGAGACGCTAAAATAAAGCAGCGCTAACCCGGCTGTCCATCCACGCGTGGCCGCACCAGCATCGGCGCGTAAATCCAAAGAAACACCACAAACGCGTATAGCCACGCGGCTTGCGCCAATGCCAGCCATTCTAAGGTCAATGCAGGTACGACCATCGGCAGCACAACACGCGCCACCAAAGCCACGATCAGCGCCATAAATACCAGCGATAGCCAGCGCGGTGCTTGTTGGATATCGCGCCCAGTATGGCCGAGCGCAACACGCGCCATCATACCAACCGTCATAAGACCGATACCGCCCACCGCAAAAGCATGCACAGCAAAATAAGGCGACAGTGGCAATACGGCGCTCAGCGCCTTGAGTAGAAAACCCAAGACCGCCGCGCCATAACCCAAAAATAATACCCACAACAGCGGCTTTTTCCATACGCCCGGTGAATACCAATCATACAAGCGGATGGTATGCACCACGAACAACGCCGCCGCCAACGCGGCGGCAAGTTTGCTCAGACCGCTAAACACATCCACCAACAAGAACAGCAACATAAAGACGAGGCTGGAATAATCCACCCAGGGACGATTCACCAATTGCAATGGGTATCCTACCCCGCGCTCAATAAAAAACGGCACGACACGCCGCGCCATCACAAAGATCAGCGACAGGATCAAATACAAACCGGAATACAGGCCCCAACGCACACCATCATCTAGCTGGCCCAACACACCAAGATAAAAACAAACATTCGCAAGACCTAACAACACGACCTTTGAAACAACACTCAATTGTTTTAATTGCTTGGCCTGCACAATCGGAATCGTCAGCGCTACTGCGAGCGCAAGATTAAATCCCACATCGAGTATAAAGATGGGCAACACCCAATTCGGCGCGACCAACATCAACACCCGTGCCGCCAACCAAAGCGCTAGCAGCAAAGCCAGTTTGAAGCCGGTTAACGTCGGCTTATTGGTCCAATTACGCACTCCCGTGAGCAAGAACCCAGCAATCACCGCCATCGCATAACCGAATAACATTTCATGCGCGTGCCATTGCTGCGGCGCGACTTGCAAATTGCTTAGGCGATACACACCAAAATAAACGCCGCCCCATACACCCATCGAAACGATGGCGAACAAGGCGGCGCATAAGAAGAAGGGACGGAAGCCGAGATTGAACAGGGCGAAGGGGTGAGGTTTTTGGCCGGGTTGTTCGATAGGGGAGAGTTGAGTTGCCATGAGGGATTATGCACTCGAAGTTGAGGTTAGCGGTTAATGCGCAGACTTTTAGTTTCGGCTGTTGCTGGCTGGAAGCCGGCGCTACAGAGCGCCCGGTTTGAAGCAGTCGTGGATCACAAGGCAAAACGCAGCCCGACTGTTAGCCCCGCGACGCTTTTTGGGCCTCCGCGAGCCGCTGAGTAGCGCAACCGCGCGGACAGTCGGCGGATTCATGTTTGATCGCGTGGCCGCGCAGCAGATCGCGCGAGTTCGAATCCGCCGCCCGGCGTGGCGAGCAACGCAGGGGAGTCGCCCATTCGGGCGACCGGTGAACCGGGGTGTCTTTCTTTTGAGTTACCTTTTCTTGGACAAGCAAGAAAAGGTAACTGGGTGCTGGCCACTCCGGCTCCAAATTAAACTGCGCGTAGCACAGACACTTAACAAGCACGCAAAATATGCCGCGTCAGCTTGAGCTGCGCTTATTTATTATTTCTTAAACTGCTTCCCATAATAAACCAAGTCTACTTCTAGATTAGTGCAGTTGCTCTTGGCAACATCGCCCTCCGAAACAACGCTCTTACGAATTAACTCTTGCGCACCAAACATAAATTCTCGCTGCTCTTGCGAATCCAATTTGTTATGGACCGCATGTTGCTCAAGCACCCGCAACGAGTCTTGCTCCACGGCTGAAAAAGAAACATGCCACTGCCGATACTTTCCATAAGCGCCAGGGACTGTTTTCTCACAAATAAGCGCTTGCTGGCGCGCGTACTCAAGAACCGTCAAATTATAGGCAGCGCTGACTTTATCCATAGCAAAAGCCGATGAACCTGTGCAAAAGAAAAAACTTGCAATGACTGTTTGTCGTGCAAATTGGGGCCGCATATGCACATGCTCGTTGGCATCAAGCCGCAATTTGCTCAAACGAAAAATGCGGAATATCAGCCCGCTCGCTCGCATGCTCGATGGTGATACTGCAAACCTGACCCTGGCCATCGAGATCGAGATCGAGCAAAGTGTTCTCATCCAAATCCTTAGTTTCCATTACTTCCGCAGGACGTAATTCGATATACAGCGTATCTGTATCCTGAAAGTACTTTATCTTCATGGCTTGAATCCCCGATCAAAAAATGCATTATGCACGGTTTCACCATCCGGCAAGAGAACTACACGCAGGTAGCGACCCTCAGCTTCGCAACGGGTGCCCAGCGCCGGATACGCCCATCTTGCTGAATCACTTCCTTTACGGGATGGTGAATAACAAGCTCCAACCATTCCATGGCGATATCCGCGCGATCCGAACGTTGCCGCATCGCATGGAAGTATTGCGTGAATTTTAGGGCCATCAGACGATTGTCTCGATTTTGAGAACTAAACCTTCGACCCCACCCACGCCGCCACACTCTCCAACGCCTTCGGCAAATTATCCGGTAAAGTCCCTCCTGCCTGCGCCATATCCGGACGTCCGCCACCCTTGCCGCCGCATTGTGTAGCAACATGATTCACCAGCTCGCCCGCTTTCACTTTCGAAACGAGGTCGGCTGTTACACCGGCAATCAACGTTACTTTATCGCCTTCGCGCGCACCGAGCACGATAGCGGCAGAACCTAATTTGTCCTTCAACTTGTCCAGTGTCTCGCGCAAGGCTTTGGCATCGGCACCGTCGATTTCGGCGGCCAGCACTTTCACGCCTTTTACGTTCACCGCGCTGTTACTCAAATCGTCACCTTGCGCAGCAGCCAGTTTAGATTTTAAGCGTGTCAATTCTTTTTCCAGTGCTTTTACGTTGTCCAATACTTGCACAATCTTTTGGATGACTTCCTGCGGCTGGGCTTTGAGTGCGCCTGCGGCTTCCATCAAGATTCGCTGTTGCTTCTGAATGTACTCTACCGCGCCGTCGCCGGTGACAGCCTCAATGCGGCGAATGCCTGCCGCCACGCCGCCTTCGGAAACAATTTTAAATAGTCCAATATCGCCACAACGTTTTACATGCGTACCGCCGCAGAGTTCGGTTGAAAATTCACCCATGCCGATGACGCGTACTTCGTCGCCGTATTTTTCGCCGAACAGTGCCATAGCGCCATGCTTGATGGCTTGGTCGTACTTCATGCGCCGTACTTCCACCGGGGAATTAGCGCGGATTGCCTCATTCACCAGGGTTTCAATAAGCTGCTGTTCTTCCGCCGTCACCGCTTGCGGATGGGAAAAGTCAAAACGCGTGCGCTGCGCATCGACCAAGGAACCTTTTTGCGTGACGTGATGGCCCAATACTTTACGCAATGCGGCATGCAGCAAATGCGTTGCCGAATGGTTCCAAGCGGAACGTTGGCGCGATACCGGTTCGACATGTGCTTCTACCGTATCGCCAACGGCCAGCGCACCGACTTTCAACACGCCTTTATGACCGAATACTTCAGCTTGAATTTTTTGCGTATCGTCGACGATGAACGTACCTTCGGGTGAATGCAACTCGCCGCGATCACCTACTTGCCCACCAGATTCCGCGTAGAACGGTGTGCGATCCAAGACGGCGACGGCCGCATCGCCGACCTGGATGCTCGTGACTTGTGCACCCTCTTTGTACAGAGCCAACACGCGCCCGCTAAAATCGAGATTGTCGTAGCCCTGAAATTCGGTGGCTTGGCCTTCGAATTTTACCGTCGCCCCCATCTGAAATTTGTTGGCGGCGCGTGCCCGTTCGCGCTGCATTTGCATGGCATGTTCGAAACCGGCAAAATCCACATTGAAGCCACGCTCGCGTGCGACATCCGCCGTGAGATCTAACGGAAAGCCAAATGTATCGTACAAGCGGAATACGGTCTCGCCGTCCAAAATACGATCACCACCGCTGCCGCGCATGGCACCATCCAACACGCTCATGCCATGCTCTAAGGTTTCAGCAAACTTTTCTTCTTCCTGTTTCAGAACGGCGGCAACTTTATCCTTTGCAGCCACTAATTCGGGATAAGCGGTGCCCATAACTTTTGCTAAATCTTCCACCAGTAAATGGAAGAACGGTTCTTTTTGTTCCAACTTGTGGCCGTGACGCAACGCGCGGCGGATGATACGGCGCAGCACATAACCACGCCCTTCATTGCTGGGAATCACCCCATCTACAATCAGAAAGGAGCACGCGCGGATGTGGTCGGCGATCACCTTAAGCGAATTGTTCGTCAAGTCTTTAGCGCTGGTAGCTCTCGCGGCGGCCTTAATTAAATCCTGGAATAAGTCGATTTCGTAATTGCTGTGTACCTGCTGCATTACGGCGCTGATGCGCTCTAAGCCCATGCCGGTATCTACCGAAGGTTTTGGCAGTGAATGCATTACACCGTTTTCGTCGCGATTGAACTGCATAAATACCAAATTCCAAATCTCGATGTAGCGATCGCCATCCTGCTCCGGCGTGCCGGGTGGCCCGCCCGCCACGTCGGCACCGTGATCGTAAAAAATCTCGGTACACGGACCGCACGGGCCGGTATCGCCCATCGCCCAAAAATTATCTGATTGATATTGCCCCGCACCGGGTTTGTCGCCAATGCGCGTCAGGCGCTCCGGTCGCACACCGATTTCGTTCAGCCAAATATCGGCGGCGGCATCGTCCTCGTGATACACCGTGACCCATAATTTTTCGGCGGGAATTTGCATTTCGACCGTGAGGAATTCCCAGGCATATTGGATCGCGTTGCGCTTGAAGTAATCGCCGAAGCTGAAGTTGCCCAGCATTTCAAAAAAAGTATGGTGACGTGCGGTGTAGCCGACGTTTTCCAAATCGTTGTGCTTGCCACCGGCGCGCACGCAGCGTTGGCTGGACGTGGCGCGTACATAAGCGCGCTGCTCTCGGCCCAAGAAAGCATCCTTGAATTGCACCATGCCGGCATTGGTGAAAAGGAGCGTCGGATCATTACCCGGCACGAGCGGGCTAGAAGCAACAATGGTGTGGCCTTTGCCGGCGAAGTAGTCGAGGAAGCGTTGGCGAATTTCACTGGATTTCATGGCGGGTTCCTAAAAGCGGCCTAATGTCTGGAAAAACATCATGATAGCGCGAATTAGGGTGCCGATGGAGAACCCGCTGAAGAGAAAATACGAAAACTAATCGTCGACGCTACCACGCACTACTTTGCCGATCACCTCCAGGCTGAAACCACGACTTTGTAGAAAGCGCATCTGCTTGGCGCGTGTCTTTGTATCGGCAGGTATGGTGCCGAATTTGGATAGCCAGACTTGGTGCGCGCGTGCAAGATCTGTCTCTTTTAAGCCGGATAGTTGCTCGCGAATCACGCTATCCGCCACGCCGCGATCGCGCAGTTCATAGGCCAGCCGCGTTGTCCCGAATTTAGCTTGCTTGCTTTGCACCAGCGCTTCGGCAAAGCGCACATCGGAAAGCCAACCGCGCCGACTTAAATCGTCTAAGAGATCCGCTAATGCCTGCGGGTCTTCAGCATACAAACCGAGCTTGCGCTGCAACTCCGTCCGCGTGTGTTCGCGCCGCGCCAAGAGGCCCAACGCGCGCGCACGTAATGATGGTGTATTGGTCATACGGCACTGGCTCCTATCGAAAAAAGGCCATGCAATACCGACCTGCTTAAACCTCTTCCATCTCAACCGGTTCCAGCGTTGATGGTTTACCCTTCACGCCCACGGCGGCGCGAATCTTGGCTTCGATCTCCTGCGCAATTTCCGGATGCTCTTTTAGGTATTCGCGTGAGTTGTCTTTGCCTTGACCGATTTTTTCGCCATTGTAGGCATACCAAGCACCGGATTTATCCACGATTTTGTGAATCACGCCCAATTCAATCATTTCGCCTTCGCGTGAAATACCTTCGCCATACAGAATATCAAATTCGGCTTGCTTGAAAGGGGGGGCAACTTTATTTTTAACCACCTTGACGCGCGTCTCGGAGCCGACGACTTCTTCGCCACGCTTGATGGCGCCAATGCGGCGAATGTCGAGGCGTACCGAGGCATAGAACTTGAGCGCATTACCGCCGGTGGTGGTTTCGGGACTACCGAACATCACGCCAATTTTCATGCGGATCTGATTGATGAAAATCACGAGGGTATTCGAACGCTTGATGTTGGCGGTGAGCTTGCGCAGCGCTTGCGACATGAGGCGCGCTTGCAAACCCATGTGCGAATCGCCCATTTCGCCTTCGATCTCCGCTTTGGGGGTGAGCGCGGCCACAGAGTCCACCACGACCACGTCGACCGAACCGGAGCGCACCAGCATATCGGCGATTTCCAGTGCTTGTTCACCCGTATCCGGCTGCGACACCAGGAGGTCATTCACATCCACGCCAAGTTTCTGCGCATATGACGGGTCGAGTGCATGCTCAGCGTCGATGAATGCAGCAGTGCCGCCCAATTTTTGCATTTCAGCGATCACTTGCAGGGTCAGCGTGGTTTTGCCGGAAGATTCCGGGCCGTAGATTTCCACCACCCGACCGCGTGGCAGACCGCCGATACCTAATGCGATGTCCAACCCTAAAGAGCCAGTCGACACGACTTGAATATCCTGCGACGCGGCGTGATCGCCTAAGCGCATCACCGAACCTTTCCCAAATTGTTTTTCAATCTGACCCAATGCGGCGGTGAGTGCTTTTAATTTGTCATCTGCGGTTACGTTTGCCATGTGTATCTCCTAGCTCGAGGGTTAATCGTGAATTTCTGCCAGCCCGTGGCTGCTCTATGACCTCAATTTAAGTTATATAATTACTCATGTCAATATTTTTTATTATGTCTATAGTTTATATTACATAATAATTTGTATCTGGCATGAGTTTAGATAACCTATAATTCATGAAACGACTGCGTAGCTTGAGGTAAGCCATGGTTTCAAAAGAAAAAATGCTCTTGGATGTTAAGTGGGCGACACGCCAGAGGCTACAATATATCGAAATCATGGCGTTCTACGCCGGGCTAGTTACCCGAAGCGATGTGGCTAAGGCTTTTGGTATTTCGGATGCAGCAGCGACCAAAGACCTCAAACTGTACGGTGACTTAATTCCCAGTAACTTACTCTACAACCACAGCGTGTTTGGTTTCGTACCCAATCCGAGCTTTAGCCCCGGCTTTGCCAATCTTGCACCGAGTGCCGTTTTACCCATCATCGCCGCCAATTTAGCGGTGTCGAGCGGGCCTTACGGCGATCATTCCGTCTACGGCCTCAGTATGGCCTCACTACCGCTACCGATTCGCCTGCCCAGCCAGCAAGTTTTGGCGCAAATCACGCGCGCTATCCGCCGCCGCAAAAAATTGCGCGTCAGCTACCACTCACTGTCAAATAGAGAGCGCCAAGAAAGGCGCATCCTAGAACCGCATGCCCTAGTGGATACCGGCATCCGTTGGCATATCCGCGCCTACAGCGAAGAAACCTACGACTTCCGTGACTACGTGCTATCGCGTATCACACAAGCCGAATGCTTAGATGAAGGCGCTGCATCGAATGTACAATACGACGACGATTGGGTGGAAATGGTTAAGCTGCAGCTAGGCCCGCACGCTGGCCTGGATCAGCAGAAACGCGAAAGCCTGCTCCTGGACTATGGCGCGAGTAGCGGGGTTATTGAAATCAACGTCCGGCGCGCACTGATCGGTTATCTGCTGCAACGCCTGAATGTTGATACCACCCAGGATCATTTGCTGAACCCGAATGCGTTTCAACTCATGCTAATGAATCGGGATGAAATCGAGCCCTTTGCGGCTTGGGCATTCGCTTAAATCCCCGCCCCAATTTCAGGCGGAGATTTTATTCACTAACAACAATTGCACCGGTCATATCTTCGTGCCCACTGCCGCAAAAAATATCGCAGACGAACACGAAGCGACCAACTTTATTCGGCACGATGCGCAAACGCGAAACCATCCCGGGAATAATGTCAGCACGTATCTTAAGGTCCGGCACACTAAATCCCATCACCACATCCTCCGACGTAAACTCGAGAACCACCGGAATATTTTTCTTTAAATGAATAACATTCGGCGCGTACTCGAATTTTCGAGTGACCACTTTAATGACCGGCTCCTCGGATTGCGCGCCGACATACACCCCGATAGAGCCGAGCGCCAACAACAACATCCAGCGCTTAAAATCCACCTTCATGGGTTATCCTTTCGAGACCGGAAATTCTTGAATGCGATAGTTAGCCTTCTCCGTATCCGCCATCACTTCGCGATAACCTAAACCTTTGTACGGCTGAGCGGCATCCCACGGAATGGGCATGCGTTTCGGTTGCGAACCCGGTGCGGGTAGAGGAAAAATAAGCGATTTTGCTGAATGGTGTTCAATATGCCCGGTGTTGTAATGATGTTCTTGATGAATGTGTCCATAAAATACCGTAACGTTGGCGTACGGCATTAATAGTTCAATCGCCTGATGGCCATCGCGCGTGGCCCAGTCCCATTGCGGATAAAGATCAAATAAAGGGCGATGCGTAAATACGACAATCTTTG
This sequence comes from Betaproteobacteria bacterium, assembly GCA_043783305.1. Classification (GTDB taxonomy): domain Bacteria; phylum Pseudomonadota; class Gammaproteobacteria; order Burkholderiales; family Thiobacteraceae; genus RBG-16-58-11. The sequence goes on along the minus strand of JAYVZN010000081.1, from coordinate 14,420 downwards.
CATTTTTTTCTTGTTTTTTCAGATCGTCGGCTAACCAGGTCAATTGAGTTTCACCAATTTTTGCCGCCGGGTCAGAGACGTTATCCAACACGATAAAATGCACGCCTTTGTGATCGAAGGTGTAATGTGTTTTGCCGAAAAATTCTTGATACGCCGCGCCATTATCCAAAGAGGCATCGTGCTCGCCCGGTATGAAGTGGACGTTTTTTACTTTGAGGTCGCCCACAATTTCACGAAACTTCGCCATACGACTTCTGCGTTCATTCGGGTCATCCGTGGTGTGGGTGAGATCGCCGGTAAAAATTATAAAATCCGGTGTCTGTTCCAGACTATTCACCGCCGCAACCGCCTTCTGTAAAGTGCCGGACGCATCCGGGTTTACCTTCGGGCCATTAAAGCCCCAATGCGTATCGGATAATTGCACAAAGAAAAATTCATCCGCTGCATTACGACTACCAATGCTCGAACAACCGGCTAACCCTGATGCAAATACGACACCGCCGAATCCTGCTAATTTTAAAAAATCACGACGCGCTAAAGATTTTTCCATGCTGGCCTCCTGTTGGTTTTTGGTTATTCCTAACCTGCTTAACCATTGCGAAACTGGCTTTATTCCCCAATACACACGAAATCTTTCTGCAGTGTGTGGCTACGATGGAATAAAATTGCCTGTCAACCAGTTTGCTATTTAAAGAAATGGATAAAGGTGTCTGCGGAAGCCATAAAAACAAAACGTTTTGAAGAAGCCGTCTTGCCGCACTTAAATGCCGCCTATAACTTAGCGCGCTGGTTAGTGCGCCATGATCAAGATGCGCAAGACGTGGTGCAGGAGGCTTATCTTCGTGCGTATCGATTTTTGGATGGCTTTAAAGGCGGCGATGCGCGTGCTTGGCTACTCACCATCGTACGTAACACCAGCTACAGCCATTTAGAAAAAAACCGCGCGTGCGCGCAGCTTTTGCCCTTTGACGAGGATTTTGAAGGGGGGGTGGCACAGGGCTCGGCGACGTTGCTCAATCAAGCCGATAACGATCCCGCCGCCATTTTAGCGCGCGTAGACGATGAAAAAATTTTCCGACTGGCCTTGGAACAACTACCACTGGATTTTCGTGAAATTTTGGTTTTAAGAGAATTGGAAAATTTAGCTTATAAAGAAATCGCTATTGTCGTTGGCATTCCCATCGGCACTGTGATGTCGCGACTCGCCCGCGCGCGCAAATTATTATTAGAAAACCTTACGCGCAGGCAATCAGGAGCACTCGAATGAACTGCGAAGAGAGTCAAAGCTTACTGTCTGCGTGCATCGATGGTGAGCTCACCTTGTCCGAGAGCAAGGCGTTTGAGCAACACCAACAAGCTTGCCCCACGTGCCAAGCCGAGTGGGCAAGCCAACTCGCTTTACGTTGCGCAATGCAAAAAAATATAGCGTATTTCTATGCACCGGCGCATTTGGAAAATCGCATTCGGGCAACACTGCCTCACCGCCACAAAGATTCCAAAGAACAATCTGCCTCTTGGTTGCGCGCGGGATCTTGGCTGCACATGAGCACCGTATTTGCTTCCGTCGCTGCCCTGGCATTCAGTCTGGGTTTTTATTTTTTAACGCCCAGTGCGAGCGACTTACTGGCGCAAGATGTTGTCGCCAGTCACGTCCGCTCTTTAATGGTGGATCACCTCGCTGATGTATCCTCCACCGACCAACACACCGTCAAACCCTGGTTTAACGGCAAGCTCGACTTTGCGCCGACGGTTCAGGATTTTAGCGCTGCGGGGTTTCCTCTCGTCGGCGGTAGGCTCGATTACCTGGAGCAGCGCCCGGTTGCCGCGCTGGTCTATCGTTATCAACAACATTTGATTAATGTTTATATTTGGCCAGCGAAAAAATCGCAATCGCGCATCGCCCAAAGTTTATCGCGACAAGGCTATTCTCTAGCGCATTGGGGCCAAGAAGGCATGACCTACTGGATTATTTCTGACTTAAACTCCCGTGATTTAACTAAATTCGCTTCACTACTTCAACGGCATCAATAATCTATGGTGTTACTTCAAATAACCACCAAACACCATTCGACTTGATGCTTGAAACCTTGGCTACCCGTAAAAAACCTACAAAAATTTGTCGGTATTTTTTACATTTCTTGCCTCTATTACATAAAATTTAATTTCCAAAACCCGGCTATTTGACGCAGGTCATTATTCAAATTAGACAATTCAAAATAAAAAATATTAGGCACATTATTTGCTTATTTATCCGGGTACTGTGCTTTTAAAACACAGAACAATTCGGTTTACACGACGCAATTTTACAAAAGGGGTTCTACTACAATGTCTAAAATTTTATTAACTTTGCTCTCTATCTCCATACTCGCCGCCGCGCTGCCGGCTCAAGCCGACAATGATCGCGACGACGATGACGACGGCACGCCTGTCAAACTAAAAGTCTTCCGTCCGCTAAATGGCGATGTCGCCGGCTACGACGCACGCGGCTTTGTCACCAGCGCTTCATTCGAATTTCCTGGCGACCTGACCACTACCGGCCTGGGCCAAGGCATCAACCCGGTAACGGGACTTCAGCAATCCTACGGCGAGTTGACCGGCCCGGGCGCGCACCAGCAATTGCCCCCATACCACGGCACCTTCAGCGTAGGTGTTAACGAACACTTCCTGGGTTTGGTCGTACTACAGGACACCGGTCGCTTTAACTTACGCACCACCCCTGAACTGGGTGCCTTCCAGTACACCACCAACAATCTCGTGGATATCAAGAATATCGCCGACTTGTTTGAAATCACAGCGGTACAAAATCAGACCACCAAAGGTACCGCCGTGTGGACCGACTGGATTCAGGGCGGCTCGGCCAATTTCGGCCCGCTGAATCAGGTTATCAAATCCAAGATTCTTGTGACCGTGGTTGAAGGTCGAGCACCTGCGGCTGTGACTGATGCAAACCACGACGGCGTGATCGATGAGAAAGATCTGACGGCGATGGGTTTCAAAGTTCTGTCCAACACCATCACGCGTACGTTCTATGTGAACGGTTGCCAACCCGGCAAACTAATCCTGCAAAATCCAGGTGCTGTTGTAACCGGTTTAGCTGCTTGCGCGACACGTACTGAACCTGTTCACTTTTAATCAGGTTTTTTACCTAGCTGCATAAAAAATGGGGGCGCAAGCCCCCATTTTTATTGACTATCGTCGTTGCAGTTAATGTTTATCTTTTTTCAGGAATGTCACCACATTCGCATTGGGCGCATTGCGTGAACCACAACCTGCGCCATCTGCACCCATCTCGACCACGGATTCAGCCTCGTGTAATAAATTAATCACATCGATGTAATCTTTATCCTTCACCATCATCAACGCGGTGCGTCCACCCTCGTTGCGCGCTTTTGGGTCCACACCGGCTTTGAGTAATACTTGCACCACCCCGGCCTCACCCGCACCGGCGGCCAACATCAGCGGGCGAATATCGTAGAAAATTTTGGTTTCAATATCCGCACCAGCGTCGATCAGAGCCTGCACCACTTCGGGAAAACCGCGGTCTAAATCTGCGTTGTAGACCGCACACATTAAAGCGTTGTATTGACGCTCATCGCGCGCCGCCACATCGGCACCGGCTTTCAGCAGGGCTTTGACTAGATCCAGATGACCCAGACCGGCGGCTAACATCAACGGAGTCATACCGCCTTCGCCCGCGCCATTCACATTGGCGCTCGATAGGGCCGCATTCAAATCAGGCAGATTGCCATTTTTAACGGCATCAAATAGGGTTTGTGACATAACGACCTCCATGGAAAATCCATTTATTAAACAGGGGAATTCCCCTGCATTTTCATCATTTTAGCAAAGACTAATAAAGTGCGCTCGGCATCTTGCCGCCCATAGCGCTTGTAAATACGTTGGTTCGCCCACAGATACGGCACAGCCCTTAGGCCGGTTCGTGCTTTCAGGTATAATGTAGTCTACTGATTTTAGGAGTTAAATCATGCCGATTTATGAATATCGCTGTGACGCGTGTGGTTTTCAAAAAGAATTTTTACAGAAAATGAACGATGCAACACTCACCACTTGCCCTGAGTGTAAAAAAGAAACTTTTTCTAAAATGCTGTCCGCCGCCGGCTTCCAATTAAAAGGTAGCGGTTGGTATGCAACTGATTTCAAAGGTGGAACCAAGCCAAAAGAAGAAAAAAAAGCGGAGCCTGCGGCACCCGCCTGCGGCACCGGCGCTTGCAGTTAGCCCGTTCCCATTAATACCGTATAGCAATTTAACACTGCGGTCTTAGCCGCCCATCTTGGTTTTCTTTGGGTTTTTATCTGGCGTTTTCCATGAAAAAATACTTCCTCACCGGCTTACTCATCTGGGTTCCCCTGGCCGCGACACTGTGGGTGCTGAATCTACTCATCAGCACATTAGATCAATCACTGCTGCTGTTGCCGGTTCAGTATCGCCCAGAAGCGCTGTTCGGTATGCGCATTCCCGGTTTAGGCGCAATTGTGACGCTGCTCGTCATCCTTATCACCGGTGTGCTGGCCGCTAATTACTTTGGTCGCCAGTTATTAGTCGTGTGGGAAAAAGTACTGGCGCGCATTCCGGTCGTCAAATCGATCTACACCAGCATCAAGCAGGTCAGCGATACTTTGTTCTCCGGCTCGGGCGAAGCTTTTCGCAAGGTACTGTTAGTGCGCTACCCCCATGCAGAAGCTTGGTCCATCGCGTTTCAAACCAATGTGCCGAACATTGTCAGCGCGAATCTTGGTGCAGATTATGTGGCGGTATTTATTCCCACCACGCCGAGCCCAGTGAATGGTTTTTATTTCTTTGTGAAAAAAAGCGAGACCATCGAACTCAAGCTGAATGTTGATCAGGCGTTGAAATACATCGTCTCTATGGGTGTCGCGACGCATGACAAACCGCGCGGCCAATAGCCGGACTAAGCGCCTTATTTCATAGGCGGTTCCGGGTATAATCCACGTTTTTCCGCACCCGTTCAGGGACTGTTAACAAGGACATTTTTTAATGCGTAGCCATTACTGCGGCCAGGTCAATCTCGACCAATTGTCTCAAACCGTTACGCTGTGCGGCTGGGCGCATCGCCGCCGTGACCACGGTGGTGTGATCTTCATTGACCTGCGTGACCGCGAAGGCTTGGTACAAATCGTGTGCGACCCGCAGCACCCGGAAACGTTTGCTACCGCGGAAACGATACGCAGTGAATTCGTGTTAAAAATTACCGGTCGGGTACGCCCGCGCCCAACCGGCACCGAGAATTCAAACTTACCGACCGGCGCCATCGAAGTGATTGCGGATGCCATCGAAATTCTCAACCCGTCGGCCACACCACCGTTTCAGCTCGACGACGAAAATCTTTCGGAAAACATCCGTCTGACTTATCGCTACCTGGATTTACGCCGTCCACCGATGCAGGCCAATCTGCGCTTGCGTTACAAAGTTGCCAAAGCCATGCGCGACTTTCTTGACCAAAACGGTTTCATCGAACTCGAAACGCCGATGCTGACCCGTTCCACCCCCGAAGGCGCACGCGATTATTTAGTGCCGAGCCGGGTACATGCCGGAATGTTTTTTGCCCTGCCGCAATCGCCGCAATTGTTTAAACAATTGCTGATGGTGGCGGGCTTCGACCGCTATTTCCAAATCACCAAATGTTTCCGCGACGAAGACTTGCGCGCCGACCGTCAGCCGGAATTTACGCAGGTAGATATCGAAACTTCGTTCATGGACGAAAACGAAATCACCGGTATGGTGGAAAAAATGATTCGTGTTATGTTTAAACAAGTCCAAGGGATCGACTTGCCGAACCCCTTTCCGCGCATGACATATCATGAAGCCATGACGCGCTATGGTTCGGACAAACCAGACATGCGCGTGGCACTGGAACTCACCGACTTGACCGATATCATGCGCGAAGTTGAGTTCAAGGTGTTCCGCGAAGCAGCCAACTTGCCCGACGGCCGCGTGGCTTGTTTGCGCGTACCGAAAGGCGGTGAAATGTCGCGAAAGGAAATCGACGATCTCACCGAATTCGCTAAAATTTATGGGGCCAAGGGCTTGGCCTATATCAAGGTAAATGAGATGGCGAAAGGCATCGAAGGCCTGCAATCGCCAATCGTAAAGTTCTTGCCGGAAGCCACCCTCAAAATCATCTTGGAGCGCGCCGCCTGCCAAGACGGCGACATCGTCTTCTTTGGTGCTGACCGTACCAAAATCGTCAACGATACGTTGGGCGCGATTCGTCTGAAGGTTGGTCACGAACGCGGTCATGCGGTCAATGAATGGAAGCCATTATGGATCGTGGATTTTCCAATGTTCGAATACGACGATCAAGCCAAGCGTTGGGTCGCGCTGCATCATCCCTTCACCGCGCCCATGCCCGACCATGAAGATTGGTTGGAGTCCGATCCCGGAAAAGCCCTGTCGCGCGCCTACGATTTAGTGCTCAACGGCTGGGAAGTGGGGGGCGGGTCCGTGCGTATTCACCGTCAGGAAATGCAATCGAAAGTATTTCGCGCACTGAATATTTCGGATGAAGAGGCACGCGAAAAATTCGGCTTCCTGCTCGATGCGTTGCAATTCGGTGCCCCGCCGCATGGCGGCTTAGCCTTCGGCCTAGATCGACTGGTTGCGTTGATGGTAGGCGCGGAATCCATTCGCGATGTGATTGCCTTCCCCAAAACCCAGCGCGCCAACGATCTTATGACGCAGGCACCGAATACCGTATCGGAAGCACAATTAAAAGAATTGCACATTCGGCTGCGGCAAACCGAAACAAAGCCGACCTAAATTACCCACGTAAAAATACAGCAGCGCGCGCTTACAGGTACTTGTCGAGAGTACCGGCACTCGATATGCTCTTTCGTGGTAACAGCCGAAGCTTTAAGTTTTTCTATCCTAAAATGACCACTCTCTACAAAATACCGATCTCCGTCTTGGTCGTCATCTACACCCCGGATTTGCAAGTACTACTTCTGGAGCGTGCCGACCATCCGGGTTATTGGCAATCCGTCACGGGCAGCCAAAATCCGGGCGAAAGTTTGCGCGAAACCGCGCAGCGCGAAGTTGAAGAGGAAACCGGTTTGACCGCCGAACAATTTGAACTGCATGATTGCCAACAACAAAACACCTACGAAATTTATCCGGAATGGCGCCACCGCTATGCCCCCGAGGTACACACCAACACGGAACATGTCTGGCGCCTTAAGCTAGCAGCACCTGTGCCGATAAAGTTGGCGCAGGCGGAGCATCTGCATTATGCCTGGCACCCTTATCAAGCCGCTGCACAACGCTGCTTTTCGCCCAGTAACGCAGCGGCCATTTTGCAGTTGCCGCAATGGAACCATTGACCCACAAAACAAATTTTCAGGGCACAACGCCCCAGGGAACAGCCATGCTTTCTGACCCATTGGAAAAAACCCTGCATATCGCCACCTACAACATCCACAAAGGTTTCTCGCAGTTTAATCAACGTATGATGTTGCATGCGTTAAAAGATCAGTTGCATTTAATGCGCCCGGATTTGATCTTTCTGCAAGAAGTACACGGCGAACATATCGGCCACGCCGCGCGTCATGTGAATTGGCCCGCAGCGCCGCAATACGAGTTTCTCGCCGACGAATTGTGGCAGGACTTTGCTTACGGTAAAAACGCGGTGTACCCCGAGGGCCATCACGGTAATGCTGTGTTATCGCGTTACCCCATCGTGGCCTGGGAAAACATTAATATTTCCGCGCACACGATGGAGAGCCGCGGCTTGCTGCACTGTGAAGTCACCATCCCCGGGTGGCGCGACAACTTGCATTGCGTCAATGTGCATCTCGGCCTGGGTGGTCGCGGGCGCATGAAGCAGTTACTCGCCATTCGTGACCGCATCCAAGAAATGGTACCGCCGCATGCACCTCTGATTATCGCCGGTGATTTCAACGATTGGCGCATCAAAGCCGGTGAATTTTTAGCCCGCTCGCTGCACGTCAATGAAGTGTTCGAGCAATTACATGGCGCATCGGCCAAAAGTTACCCTTCCGCCATGCCCATGCTGCGCCTGGATCGTATTTACTTTCGCGGCTTAAAAGTCAGCACAGCGCAGGTCCACCACGGACGCCCCTGGTCACGCATCTCCGATCATGCCGCGCTCTCGGCCACCCTGTCGCGCGCATAAGAAAAAAATGCGCCCATCTTGCTTTCAGCCGCATGATTAAGTATTTCAGCGGCAATCAACTCACGCTTCTCCAAAACGGCACCGATTATTTCCCCGCGCTCGAAGCAGCCATCGATCAAGCACGGCATCACGTCTATTTAGAAAGCTATATATTCGCGCACGATGCCACCGGGCAACGCATCGGTGCCGCCCTGATGCGCGCCGCGCAACGTGGTGTTGCCTGTCATTTACTGATCGACGGCTACGGCTCGCAAAACTATCCATCGGCCGCAATGGCAGCGCTGCGCAATGCCGGTGTGTCGGCACTGGTTTATCGCCCGCATATTTCGCCGTGGCGTTTTCCGCGCCAACATCTGCGCAGACTGCATCGCAAGCTGTCCGTGATTGACCAGCAATACGCCTTTGTCGGCGGTATCAATATTGTGAACGACGCTAAGCGGCCGGATGCGCCGCCGCAATTCGATTACGCCGTACGTGTTGCAGGCCCCCTAGTCGAGACTATCCAGCAAGAGATGCACAGCCTACACGCCCATTTAGCCTGGGCACAGCTACACCAGCCGCGCAACGCGCAAGCCAAATCACTGCCAGCACCTGCCGCAACCGGGAACATACGCGCCGCCCTCGTGCTGCGCTCCAACCTGCGCCATCGACGCGATATCGAAAATGCTTACTTGTCCGCACTCGGCAAAGCGCGGCAAGAAATAATCCTGGCCAACCCCTACTTTTTACCCGGACGACGTTTTCGCAAGGCGCTACTGCACGCGGCAATGCGTGGCATCAAAGTACGTTTATTATTGCAGGGATTATACGAGTTTCGCTTGGTGCACTACGCCAGTCGTGCGCTGTATAGTCAACTCCTGGCGGCGGGTATTGAGATATTTGAATACCAGCCAAGCATCATGCACGCCAAGGTCGCGGTGATCGATGGGCACTGGTCAACGGTCGGCTCTTCCAACATTGACCCAACCAGTTTGTTTCTGTTGCGCGAAGCAAATTTAGTGGTGGATGACCAACGCTTCGCTGCGGCACTACAAGCAAGCCTCAACAACGCCATCACCCACGCCGCACGACAAATCACCAGTGATGATTTACGCCAAGGATCAGGGCTGGATCGCGCCCTGCACTGGCTCGCCTATAGCAGCGTGCGTCTATTGGCCGGGTGGGCCGGGTACGGGCGGGAGATGGAGTGAAATAAAACGATCACACGCAAGATGGATAGCGGAACACTAATAACCGGAATACGTAATATCTTTCTTTTTCTCATACACCGACGTATCCACTTCCATCAGCCCCAATATAGTATGAAATAGATTGTCGTGCGAATACGGCTTAGCGGACTTGGCCCGAAGTCCGTTCTTGTCGATATGGAAATTATTACCGAACCACATCAACGCGCCGACGTGCTTTTGCGTATCCGGGGCCATTAAAAAGGGCAAGCCGTGCAAATACAAATTATTTTCACCCAGGGATTCGCCGTGATCGCTCATATAGACCATCCCCGTTTCAAAGTTTTTCGTGTTGTGCTTCAGTAGCTCGATTACTTTAGATAAAAAATAATCGGTATAAAGAATCGCATTATCGTAGGCATTGCTAATTTCCTCGCGAGTACATTGCTCCAGTTGGCTGGACTTGCAAACTGGTTTGAAGCGCTCAAACGATGCCGGGTATCTTTTGTAATAGGCCGGCCCATGATTTCCCATTTGGTGCAGGACAATTAAGATATCGCCGGTTTTTTGCCGGGTAATATAGTCCTGCAACCCACTCAACATCCCTTCATCTCGGCACTCAATATCGCAGATTGGATTTGTATTCGAGTCCTTAAAATTTTCATACGTTACCTTCGAGGCCACGCCTTTCGCATCCGAATTATTATCGCGCCACAAAACATGAATCCCGGCATGGCGTAAAACATCGAGCAGATTTTCGGTGGAGCGTGCTTTTTTATCGCTGTACCCGTCGCGGCCAAGATTGGAAAACATGCAGGGCACGGAAACCGCTGTGGATGTGCCGCAAGAAGTCATGTTCGAAAAATTGATCACGTCTTCTTTTTTAAGCAAGGGATTCGTTTCTCTTGCGTAGCCGTTGAGTGAAAATCGATCCGCGCGCGCCGCTTCTCCAACCACTAAAATAATCAACTCTCTATCCGCATCGCCGGGCCGTATTTTCGCATCTTGACCAATAGCACGCACGGCAACATTGCCGTTATTAAAAAATTGGTTGATATACCCCCCGGCGGAGTAAAGGTAATAGATGGGATTGGTGTAAAACCTTAAAATTTTGTGCTCGCGGAAGAACGAAGTATAAAACCGGCTGAACATAAAAATCATAGCCATCATAATCAGCAACGTAACAACTATAATTTTTAGCTTCGATAGCAATTCCGTTTTCCCGGAAACATTTTTTAATGCAACTCGATACACCCCGACCGACGGCAACACTCCGAGTAACACAACATACAGAACCAATCTAAAACTGAATAAATCCGTTGATTCATCAAGATTCGTTTGTACAATATTCTGAATCATCGTCGGATCAATCACGACGTTATAGTTATCCATGAAATAGCTTGCGAAAGATGAAAGCATTAAAACAAAAATTAAAACCGGTTTGGTCGTATATTTAAATGTGATTAGGTTTAATAAAAACGTGATTAAGCTAGCCAAAAATAACGCCAGCGAGGCTAAAAAAGCGCCATTGCCGAGCGATAGCTCATACACATCGGTTACGTTTTTAAAAAAAGAAACATTGCCGAACATTACTAAAAATAAAGATACTAAAACTACGAGCTTAACGTTTGTCATTTTGAGTGCCGGGTACGCAGGTTGGTACGACTGAGTCTTCAGCCGAATCCTAAAAATGCTCTATTGTTCGATGGGCGACTGACGCGCCAAAATTAAAACGGCTAGAAAATGAATTAACCCGAGCACCATTCCCACCCATCCGGCCACCATCCACCAAGTATCCGGACCAAAGGTGCTTGCAATTCCTTGGCGCACGAAATAACCCGCCCCCAGCATTATTCCCAACCAAGCTAAAAGTACAGCGCCCGCTCGCATTAAAACTGAAGTATTCATTGCAACAACCCTTTTGAAATTTATATTTTTTCACTGGCCCGCCCATCTTATGAGCTTGCGCTGTTTTTGCCTAGCCAGCTAAACCCAAAGAATATGTACTTGCATCCAGCTACAACTGTTTTTGATATTTCCGATAATTTTCCTGCAAGCGCGCCCTCACCTTAATCCAAGGACGATTCCACGGAAGTTTCGCTTGCATCAGCGCAACGCATAACCGGCGCTGCCCTTCCACATCGCCTATGTGCACAAATTCGGGGGCTGGCCCGTTCTTGCCGCGACAATCCGGCCCACCTTCCAGCCCTTGATTGTGGTAATTTCCGAGCGGCACAGCCAGGGCAATTGTCGGTAGTCCATAGGCCATTGCCGCAGACCCCTCACAACTACCGCCATCCATAATACGGCGTTGGTGCTTCTTCGGCAGCACCGTCTCCGCCAGTTCCGTGAGCACCTGTAAATAATCCGCATGAAACGGTGTACGCCGATCACCCAAACGCACGATGGGTCCTTGGCCAACCAGCGCGCCGGGCAACGTACGCGAAGCCTCCAAGCTCACGCACACCACCGGTCGCCGAGCGGCCTGCAAGTAACCCAATTCGAAATGCCCGACGGCCCCCACCAACCCGACCTCCTCGGCGCGCGTCAGAAGCCCGATAAACGGTGGGCGCTTCTGCCGATGTTGGCTGAACACCTCCAACGCGGTCGCGACAATGCAAAACACACCGACCAAATCATCGGCAGCTTGGGTATACAGTTTCAAGCCGCTCTTCCACACCGGCTTGCGAAATTTAAACCCGCCGAACAATAATTTTGCCGCTGGGCGTATTTCTGCGATACACGAGGCTTGAACCGTTACTTCCGCGGTACTTATCGCGTAGCCTTTGGGATGCTGCTTGATGTTGCGCAATACCCCTTCACCGCTCCAACCCTCTACGGTCGTTAGCCACACCCGACTGCCGCTCAGTAATTTTGTGGGTGAACCGCCGTGCCAACGAATACGCAACACGTTTGGTTTAATCCAACGCACGCCATGAAACCCCGGATGATCCATGTGCGCAATAAAAACACGCAACGGTTCCGTACTCGGCTCACGCAGCCGATGCCGATAATCCGCAATTGAAGTTGCGCCAACTACGATATTACCGATGGGGTCAATAAAATAAGGAACGGCCCGTTGATCCAGCGTGTCGATCACCCACCGCATAACAAACGATTCTCGAAACGGTGCCGTTGGTTGCGACAACAATGAAATTAATAAATGCTCGTATTCTTGTTGCATCGCGACTTTCTAAATTTGAACTTGCACCATCGTAACGGAACACGCCATATAACGGATAATTTAGCTTAAAACCTTAAGCCGGAAAACGCAGCCGTTATGTAACGTTTATCGGCCACGGCTATTCTTAAGTTGCCGTTGCCGGTTGCTGCGCAATTAGTTGTAAAAACGGCATCAGAAAAATGATTGCGTATTTTGACGACGATGATCGGCGGTTTTGATTCTTTGCTTGCAAAGTGCAAAAAGTGGGCACAGCACCTTCAAAAAATCGAGTACGCGGAACGGCAGCTTACTGATCCTGAATCTGCCATCGGAGCTTTTTGTTGATTGGTCTGCTTGTCGGCCAAAGCTGACGGTCGCAACTATTTTCTAATAGGATACGTTACGACCCATATTGGCTATCTGGATTGGGATGCGTGAATGGGCGCTACGCAATTTAAAGCGGTCATTGATCAGTGCAAAAATTAGTTCGCAAAAATATTGATTAACGACTTTAGAAAGCCCTAGTTTGAGCTGGGGGAATTCAACTCTGAATTGACCTCATATGCTCCGGTTTCGCAAGGCTGAAACTGCGAAGGCCAAGGAGCCGAAAACTTGCACAAAACCCGATACTGGATCGGGGCATCAGCATTAACCCTCTCAACAGTTACCTTTGGAGCGTCCGCTCCAACCAGATTAATCAAGCTTGAAAACTCCGCAGAATAATAGCGGGGGACATAGCCCACCAATGCAACCGGGTCATCTGTTCGCAGAATCAATGCCATACCATCACTAACATTTTGAATGTCTCTCGTAAGGTAGAGCTGCTCACCTTTGACAAGGGCTAATGATCTGGCTTGACTATCGACTGACATGTGCCTGAGGCCGCGACAAAAGAAATATACTTCGTACCGGTTGGAGCTGGTTGGTTCGGGGCAAGGAATCAGCTCTAATGAATCAGTGGCACGTAGACCCCCGGTACGGCCCAATTCTTCTAAAGCGTCGTGATCCACACCATCGAGCCCAAGCCAGTTTAAATAATCTTTATATTCAGGACGTGATTTTGGCAATAAACGATTCGCAAACAGCGGAAAAATCTGCTCGGATACATATTCTGCATTAAGCTCATTCATGCGCCCAAAGGGAACGAAATCAGGAAGATTCTTTGCTCCACGGGTATAGGCAAAATGATAGAACTTACCGTCGTGCGTAAGCCGCGCGACCGGCGTCCACTTTCTTGAAACAGTATCCTGATATGCTACAAAGAGTGCTTTCATGTGTGCCACGTGCCGTTTAATGATAAAAGGCGATTTCTGTTAATGCGCAACATTTCGTTGGCAAAATCCCTTGCCTCTGGTGAAATAAAATCGTCTGGTATGTTGCTAAGTATATCTGAAAAGTCTGAATCATTAAGCGCATACAGACGATCCAGCCAATATTGACCTGCTCTAACATTGGCTTTTGCACACTCGCGGAAAGCCTCCACAGTACCCATAGCCTTTGTACTGGATTTATTCTCAAAAAAACCTGAGCGAGCCTTCGCCACATAGCTTTCAATTGAATAACCTTGATCCTTTGTGTTCAAACGCTTAATGCGCGTCTCATCCGTCTCGTTACGCCCCAAACTCGACGCATGATCGAAAGTTGGCGCAAGCATTAACCCTTGTTCTGGAATATTGATCAAGCCCCAGTTTTCATGATGCCGGTCTTGATTGCATACCAAGGCATCAAGCAAAAGATACCCAGCGAACACGCCAATTGCATTTGTTACCTGCTCTGGTCTGTTCCAGCCGGAAGGTGTGCCAATAGACGGCTGCTGCAATACTGCAATCACCCTGCGCAAGATATGCTGAGTGGTCTTGTATCGATCTGCAGGTTCGTAGGTTTTATGTACCCAGGCCAACAATTCATTGCCAAGAATTA
>JAYVZN010000080.1:0-70414 GCA_043783305.1 Betaproteobacteria bacterium | reverse complement strand
TGCTGTTGTTGGAATGTAAATCAATTGCGGCGTACAGTTCCATGTCGGCTCCTTTTCTGGGGTTTCGTTCAAGTGTTGCAACTCAAACGATAGCCACCAGTTTAGGAGTCGGCTAGATGATTATCACATCTTGCTATATGACATTTCTCAAATCGTGACAGGGTCGTGCTTTGGTTATTGCCTTATTGCTTAGTTGTTTGTTGAAGAATAAAAATCTCCCCAACGTCCGCTGTCGCGGGTGGTGTCATATTGCACTACTTCTTTTGCAAAAAGTTATCTGCTTCGATGCTAGCCTGCATAAGAATAGCGCGCAGTGTACCTTCCGGCATATCGCCGGGATGATTGGGAATGGTGGTATAGCGGCGCGTGACTGGATTGCGCCAGATTCATGACTGCCCGCCGCCTGCCGGTCGAACTCGAAGCCCAACTGCTTTAAGCGCTTGACGATCTCGCGGTGGCTGAAACCGGCGAGCCGCCCCATCAGGCACTCACGACAAGCGGGTAATCGAAAACATCGCGCGCGGCGGGCAGTGGTTCTCTGGTCTCTTCCGCTTGAGACTCCAATAGCTTCCTCACCACATCGCGCGCGATCTCGATGGTCTCCTGAATCGTGCGCCCCTGAGCGACCAAGCCTTGTACTTCATCGCTGGTGGCGAGATAAACGCCTTCCGGCAGTTTCTCGATATGCAAATTCACAATGCGTTCCATAGGGGTTCCTTTCTTTAGCGGCTAGCCTGTGCCAGCACGGATTCCAGCACCTGCATCACAAACCGTTGCTGGGGTTTCGGCAACTGGCTAATGCGTTCCATGTGCTGCGCGAGTTTCGGCGCAGGGCCACGCTTCTTCGTGGCGGCATTCGTTTCCCCGAGCAGATCCTCAATACTGACCCCGAGCGCCCTAGCGAGCGCTGGCAGGGTGGAGAGCGGCATGCGGCGGTATCCCGACTCGTAGGCGTTCATCGTCGGCTGCGAGATGCCGCCGAGCATTTCTGCAAGCTGTGCCTGGGTGATGTTCTGTGCCTTGCGCAGTCGGGCAATGCGGTTGCCCAGTGCAGCAAAAAACGCGCGTTCGTCTTGGCTGATGGCCATGATCGGGTGCTCCATTGCAATGAACTGACGCATATCTTACCTCGAGGTTTTAGAAGCGCGATTGACAATATCACTTAAAGTGATATTGTGCAAAGTCAGTTATTTACGGGCGACAAATTTGGTGTCAGGTCTTGCTTTTTGCCTAGTGCAAGTCACCGACGCGGCCAATCCGATGCCCTAAACCGCCTCATCCGCAAAGCCGGCCCGGCCAAGAAACACGTCAGAGTCAAATTAAGAAGTGACCTAGCAAGCCCCTTTTTTAGATATAAAAACCCCCGGTCGCTCCGCTGTGGCAACGGTACGCTGGGTTTACTCTTAGCTGCTTGATCTTTAGCCGCCAAGGGGCGGCGTTTGCGGCTTAGCTTCCCATCTCGATGAGTTCGATATCTTTCTTAAGCAAGTCATTGACCAGCGCCGAGAGATCGACTCCCTTGGCATTGGCCAAAGCCGTGAGCCGGGTCTGCACTTGATCCTCAAGATACACCGGCAGATTGAATTTCGCGCCCGGGTGGAAGAACTTCCCGCGCACACCTTTTGAGAAATCAATCTCGGCGGGCATATCGTCATCTGCTGCTGCGTGTTTTTTGGTCATGGCGTTACCTATCGCGGTTCATTCGTGTACTGTTCGCGCTCGTGGCGCGTTGCTTCTCGCGCCGAAATAATACGCACTTGAACATGGTTCGGCTCTGCTGCCTGATAAGTGTGCGCGACTGCGAGCAACTTCCTATCACTCGACATTCCCAGCGGAACCAGCGCTCCTCGGTTTCGCTGTGAGCCGCATCGAAGACGGTCAGCGCAAGGGGGGGGCTGCGAGCACGGTAGCCGCCTGCGTGAAGCTCACGCCGTGCTTGGCGATGTTCGATTGCGCCTTGGCTGAATCCCATGTGACATCGTGTTCCGGCGCGCTCATGCTTGCTGCGCGAGAACACTTTCCAGCACCTGAATCACGAAACGCTGTTTTGGTTTGGATAGCTGGCTGATGCGTTCCATGCGCTGCGCCAGCTTGGGTGCTGGCCCACGCTTGCTGGCTGGTTTGGGAACACCTAGTAGATCGTCCACGCTCACCCCAAAAGTTTGCGCAAGCTTCGGCAGAAGCGATGCCGGCACACGCAACACGCAGGCGCGCTGTTTCGTAATTGGCGACGGTCTGTGCGGTACGCCGATGAGCTCACCCAAATGCTGCTGCGACCAATTCATTGCTTGGCGGCAGGTGGCGATGCGGTTCCCTGCCACCGATAAAAAAATTCTTCTCGTCTGGAGTTACGTGCAGCGGATCAATGTGATTGAAATTGTGCATTACTGTAACCCAAGTGTATTGAATTGGGCTTGACGTTACACCAAAACGGTGTAGCCATCAACCGGGTTAGTTTGTTGCAAACCCCCTTGACAGTTTTTTTACTGGAGATCGAAACATGGCCCGTATTCCCGAAACAGAAATCGAACGGATCAAGCAAGAAGTCGGCGTGCAGCGCCTGATCGAAGCCTGCGATATCGAGCTTAAGAAATTCGGCAAAGATTGGCTGGGTCGCTGGCCATTTTATTCAGGCTAATCTTTCGATCTTTGTCCTCGGCGCCCATGATTTTACAGATGCTATGAACGCTGACACTTCGGGCAATAAAAAGTCGAACGTTGACCCTGACGGATTTGACGGATGAGTTCGCCACAGACGCGGCATGCTTCACCTGGGTGCCCATATACCGCACTATCGAGTTGAAAATAACCTCGCTCACCATCGGCTTTTACAAAGTTGCGCAGGCTAGAGCCACCGGCGCGCAGTGCTCGTTCCAGTGTGCTATTAACCGCTTCCCGCAATTTTTTCACACGCGCTAAACTCAGGCGTTTGGCGGGGGTCTTGGGATTAATTCCTGCGGCGAACAGCGCTTCGCTCGCATAAATGTTGCCTACGCCGACGAGCAGATGGCTGTCCATTAAAACTTGTTTGATCGCGGCTGCGCGTGTGCGTGTCGCGCGATAAAATTTTTCGGCAGTGAAATCTTCCGTCATTGGTTCCATGCCGAGCGTCGCCAGCAATGGGTGTGTTTCAGGTGCGCCACCGGCCCACAGTACGGCACCAAAGCGGCGAGGATCGCACAAACGCATGGCTATGCCGTTGGTGAAAACCAAATCAAAATGATCGTGCTTACCGGGTGGCGTGTGCGCAGGCAACACGCGCAGACTGCCCGACATACCCAGGTGTACGATGAGCCAACCGGCTTCTGTTTCAAACAGCAAGTATTTCGCGCGGCGCTGGATTTGCTGCAAACGTTTGCCCGGTAGCAAATGGCTGAGTTGCTGCGGTATAGGCCAACGCAAGGTCGGATGACGAATGATGACGCCCTGAATCGTTTGACCTTCGAGGTGCGGCGCTAAACCGCGGCGGGCGGTTTCAACTTCAGGGAGCTCAGGCACGGCGGGTTCTCTTTGTTTAGTGCAGAATAAAAACGCGATTTAATGTTTCGGCGCGAAGCTCGGTTGCAATAAATTGCGCCCCGCGGCGGCGGGGAAACGATAGAGCAGGCCATCCTCCTCGCGCAGTAGCTGCCATTCACTATCGGCGCGCGCAAATAACACGTGGATAATTTTACCTGACTGCAACGTTATGCGTACACGGGCTGCCGGCACCAAGGTTGCGGCGGTTTGGATGCTGCTTGCCTGAGCATGTTTCCATTCGTCGGCAAACGCATTGGCACTATCTTGTGTAAAAGTCTCCGCTGGCGGCATCCTGCGCCAAGTGCCGTTTTGACGTGTCAGCGTATAGTGCGGAAACTCAAAAGCGACCGGTATTTCTTGCGTATCCAATAACTGCTTGGAGACAAAGGCCGTCGCGGGTTTTGCAATATCTAAAAAATATACCGGTGATATTAAATACACGGAATTTTGCGTGAGCACGTAGAGTTGATTGGACAGAGGCTGTATCCCGCCAAAGGAAAATGTTTGGTTGCCCAGTTGCAGTTGGGCTAGTGGTTTGTCCAATTCATACCGCGCCAAATCTTTTGCGGCGAAGCGTTTTTCGCTTTGCGCCGAGAGCACTCCGAGCAAGCTTTCGATCCGATTGGCATCAGCCCGTGCGCTAAAAGGTTCGGCAAGGAACCAGTCGTTGTGTTTTTTACGCAATACAATGCGCGGCTGATTTGCCGTTGTAATGTTGATTTCATCGACCTGCCCCGCGCTCACGGTGGACAGTTTGTGCAGGGCTGCATTGGCTAAAGGTTCCGGCTTAAAGAATACTAACCACGCCAGCGCGATCACCCCCAGGGCTAGGACGAGATTAATCTGAAGCTGCCGTTTCATGCTTTTCTTCTACGCCACCACACCAGTCCACCGAGTGCGAGCAATCCCAGAGGTAGTAGGAATAAAAAGCCGATGACCAAGGCCAATTTGGTGTTTTCCGTGAGCAGGATTTGCGCATCTTGTGTGGCGCGCGGTTGAATGGCAATTAAATGATCGTCACCCGCTAACCAATTAATGGCATTTAAACCAAGATCGAGATTGCCGCCATTGCCGAGAAATTGGTTAGCGAGAAAATGACCATTGCCGATCACCACCACGCGCTGCATGTGATCATTGACCGTGCGCTGCAAGGCCACTGCGATATTAATCGGGCCGTGTTTGTCGTGTCCTTTGTCGAAAGCGACCGGCTTGTCCAGCGCACCGCTTTCCAGCCAGCCGTGTGCTGCAACTTGAATCAAGGGTGTCGCCATCCAGCCCGTATCACTTTCGAGCGGCAACACTTCGCGCGCGTAGGGGAACAAGGTCAACAGTCGGAAATTTTCCAGCACAGGATGTCGGTCATAAGATACGCCCACGGCGACGGTGGGGTCGGCATTTATTTCCTTGGCTTGCGGGTCGATAACGGTGCCTTCGGTGAGCGCGATGTTCAATGACTCGCTCAACGCAAGTAGGCCATGCAAGGGCCCGGTGTCCACCAGCCATAACAAATTTCCGCCGTGCTGAATAAATTGTTTGAGCTTTGCGATTTCAATGGGGAGTAAATCAACTTGCGGGTTGCTAACCACCAACACAGAGACGTTACGCGGTACTTCTTGCGCCAGTACCAAATTTAAGGGCGCACTTTTGAAGCCGCGATTCGCCAACTGCATACCGAAATCGCCGAGGTCGTGATTGGCCTCACCATCCAGCTTGCGTTCGCCGTGGCCATCCAGATACATTACTAAGCGTTCTTTATCGCGCGCCAAGCGTACCAGTAAATTTATAAAGGCCGATTCGCTATAACTGCCCAAACGATCCGAGCGTTTGCCGTATTGCACGATGGCTTCGCCCGCCTGTTGTATACCGGCTTGACGCGCAAGCAAGGGCTGTTCATCCGGATCGATAAAACGCAGCTTGAGATCGGGTTTTAAACGCTGATACGGTGCAAAGAATAATTTGACTGAATCACCAATCCGGGTACCGGCACCTGCGTACACGGTGATCTCGAGCGGGTCTTTCAATTTTCCAAGTTGTGCGATGCTACCGGCGCTCAGGCTGTTGCGGCCATTCAGCGTAATATCCCAGCTCTTGTGGTAGGTACGGGTAACAGCTCCTAATAAACCCGCCAATAACAACAACAGGGCCACAAAAAGCCAAAAGTGTGCACTGAGTTGAAACTTGGTTTTACGATTTATTTCCATGCTTAACCCTGCCTGCAGCGACGGTCAAGCACCTTGCTGGTGAGTATCAGAAAGGTAACCGTGACGATCAGTAGGAAAGATAAATTGCTCGTATCGATCAAACCTTTGGACATCATTTCAAAATGGCTCAAGAGCGAAAGGTAGGTGGAAGTTGCATTTGGATCAGCCGCCAAGAGATTGAGGAGGAGTAAAAAAATCAAGGCCATTAAAGTGCCGAACCCTGCGAGCAAGGGATGCTCGGTCAGAGACGAAATCAATAAACCCAGCGCGGAATAAGCCGCTAGTAATAACACCAAGCTCAGCAAGTTCGAGCCGATCAGCCCCCAGTCCACCGTTCCGCCCAAGGCTAGGCTCGCCGACATCAGCGTCAGCAAAGCGACCGGGAGCAGTAAAAACAGTAGGAGTCCGCAAAATTTACCCAAGATAATTTCAGTGGACGAGATCGGCGCGCTGAGCAGTAAGGCGATGGTTCGATTGCGGTACTCGTCACTGAGCAGGCGCATGCTGAGTAGCGCTACGGCCACTTGCAATAAAATTGCCGCAAAATAAAACGAACCGTTCACGACAATTTCCGTTACGCCGGGCGGGTTCGTCAGTTGTTGAATGCGGGGTTGAATTTCCAGGTACTGGCTGAGATACCAGAAAAAAACCACGGCCAAAATAAACTGCATCACCGCCAGAATGATCCAGGCTAAGGGCGAAGTAAATAAAGTGCGAAATTCTTTCCAAGCGAGGGTGGCGATCATGGGTTTGCCTCGATGACGTTTTCCGTGCGCGTGAGTTCAGAAAACACATCTTCTAAACGAGTGTGTTGCGGAATCAATTGGGTTAAACCCCAGGAATAGGCCGCAGCCGCTTGGGTGATGGTTTCGATAAGCGCACTTTCTGCTGCGCAAGGAACTTGAAACATGCCGCTATCGAGAATTTTTGCAGCGCTAATACCGGTGGCTTGCGTGAAGATGGCGAGCGTCGGTGGCCGCGCGAAACCTAGCAATAGCATTTCCGTCTGCTGTGAGCGACGTAGTCCGTCGATACTGTCGGAAAACACGATTTTACCGTGATGCAGGATTTTTACCCGATCACATACCGCTTCGACTTCCGGCAGGATATGAGTAGAAAGAATAACGCTATGCTTGGTCGAGAGTTCACGGATTAGCACGCGTATGTCGCGAATTTGATTTGGATCCAAGCCGACGGTCGGCTCGTCGAGAATGACCACGTCTGGTTGATGGAGAATCGCCTGCGCGATACCCACGCGTTGTTGGTACCCTTTAGAGAGATGGCCGATTAAGCGTCGCCCCATGTCGCTGAGGCCGCAGCGTGACTTAGCGGTTTGCACGGCTGGCACTATTTCAGTGCGTGCTAAGCGATGTAAGCGCGCACAAAAGGTTAAAAATTCATCAACGTTTAGTTCACGATACAGTGGCGGAGTTTCGGGTAAATAACCGATTTTGGTTTTAGCGCGCTTCGGATGTTCCAGTAAATCGATGCCGCAGATCGTAATGCTGCCGGAACTGGGCGCTAAATTCCCTGTCAGCATCTGTAGTGTGGTGGATTTTCCGGCACCATTTGGACCCAGCAAACCCAACACTTCCCCGCGCTGTAATTCGAGATCGAGTTCGGCTACCGCTAGGCCGGTACCATAGCGACGCGTCAAATGGAGAGCGGAAAGCGTAATATCGGTTGGCTGAGACATACTTTTTTGCGCGCAAGACGCGCTTGACGTAGCCAATATACCTTATTATCTTAATCTCATACAGTGAAGAGACATGAAGATGACCCAGCAATCGGTTCAACCACATCTATTTAGCCGCTCCAAAGTCCAGTTTGGACTCACACTCGGCATCGTCGCCAGCCTGCTTGGCGGGTGCGCGAGCCCCCCCGTGAATAAAACTCCAATACCGGATCAGCCAGTCATAGCGCAGGAAGTGAAGCGTCCGGAGCTGCCTAAGCAGGAACTGAATAGCCAGACTTTATATGCTTTGCTGCTGGCAGAAATTGCCTTGCAGCGCGGCGATTTGGCATTGGCCAGTCGCGCGTACAAAGAAATATTACAAAATACGAATGACTACCGTGTCGCCGAGCGTGCGGCGCAGGTTGCTTTGAGTGCGCAGAACCCGGATGAAAGTTTAAGCGCGGCGCAACGTTGGTTGGCGCTGGAACCGGATTCGATCCCGGCGCTGCAAACGGTTGTAGGTGTCTTGGTGAGCAAAGGTCAATTGAACGAGGCCAAGCCGCATATTCAGAAAATTTTATCAGCCGAAGGTGCGAATATCGGCCAAGGCTTTTTATTTCTGAATAAATTATTGGGGCGGCACCAAAATAAAACGGAAGTTCTTAATCTGGTCCAAGCGTTAGCGCAGGATTACCCGAACTTACCCGAGGCTCATTTTGCCGAGGCGCGCGCGGCATGGTTTGCTGAAAATAAACCCTTGGCGTTGCAAGCGATTGATGTCGTGTTAACGCAACGGCCCACTTGGGAAGATGCCGCTTTATTTAAGGCGCAAATATTACAAAACACATCGAATGCAAAAGCGCAGGAATTTTATGCCGCGTATTTGCGTGAATATCCGCGCTCACGCGATCTGCGTTTGGCCTATGCTCGGTTTTTGGTGCAGGAAAAACAATATCCTGCGGCGCGCGATGAATTCAAACGCCTGAGCGTCGATTTTCCGGATCAGGCGGATGTACCCTTGGCAATCGGTTTATTGTCAATGCAATTACAAGACTATGACGCGGCCGAGACTTACTTGCGCGAAGCCTTGGAGCGTGGCGTTAAAGATGACGATTCCGTGCGCTTTTATCTGGGCCAGTTAAACGAAGAGCGCAAACAGTGGGACGAAGCAAGACGATGGTATGAGGCTGTGGGCGGCGTGCAAACGTTCACCGCCAAATTACACATAGCGGGTTTGCTCGCCCGCCAAGGAAAGTTAGCGGATGCGCGCAGCTACTTGCAAGGCGTTGAAGCCACAAACAATCAGCAAAGAACGCAACTGATTTCCGCGGAAGCCGCGTTGCTGCGCGATGCTAAGCAATATCAGGAAGCCTTCGATATCCTGGGTAAAGCGTTAATCAAGCTACCGAATCATCCCGATCTGCTCTACGACTACGCGATGGCGGCTGAAAAAATTGACCGCATCGATGTCATGGAATCCAGTTTGAAAAAATTGATCCAAGTCAAACCGGACAATGCACATGCGTATAACGCTTTGGGTTATACCCTGGCGGATCGTACGACGCGCTTCGAGGAGGCTAAACGCTATTTGGAGCAAGCGATTAAACTCGCGCCGAATGATGCTTTTATTCTCGATAGCTTGGGGTGGTTGCAATACCGCATGAAAGATAATGCACAAGCAGTCATGACTTTACGCCAGGCATTCAGCGTGCGCGCCGATCCGGAAATTGCCGCGCACTTGGGCGAGGTGCTGTGGGAAAGTGGTGAAAAGCAGGAAGCTAAAAAAGTCTGGGACAGCGCTCTACTGAATAATCCGAATCACGAGGCTTTACTCGCCGCCATCCAGAAATACAAAGCGCGCTAACGTGCGGCTTTTGTGGGCTGTGCCGCTGGTTGTGCTGACCGGTTGTACGACCTTGGTTCCGACTGCACCGGCCCCACCACTGGTGCAGTCCTTTATCCCCTCGTTTGCCATCGAAGGTCGGATTTCCATACGTCATCAGAAAGACGGCTTTTCGGGAAATTTGCATTGGCGTCATGTGGATGGTGCTGACGAATTTGTCGTGCAAACGCCGCTGGGTCAAGGTGTGGCGCGTGTCACGCAAAACAGCCAAGGCGCGACGTTGGAGACATCCGACGGCAAAGTGCTGCATGCACAAGATGCCGAAAGCTTAACCCAGGAAGCTTTGGGATTTCGCTTGCCGTTGGGTGGAATGTCGCGCTGGGTGCAAGCCCAGGCGCTGAGCGGAGATGCGGAACTGCGCTACGCCAATGACGGTACGCTGGCGTATTTGAGTGAACAAGGCTGGCAAATCGAGTATTTATCCTATGAAACGCTGGGCGCAACGACCTTGCCGAACAAACTCGCGTTGCAAAATGCCGACCTTAAGCTGCGCCTAATTATCGACGATTGGTTAGTGCCCGCACCGTGACGACACTGAGCTACCCTGCGCCAGCGAAACTCAATCTATTCCTGCACGTTACCGGTCGTCGCGCCGATGGGTATCATCAGCTGCAAAGTGTATTTCGCTTTATTGATTATGGCGATAGCCTGCACTTTAAATTGCGTACGGACGGTCGAATTGTGCTCACCGAGCCCTTAGCGAACGTGCCGAATGAGCGCAATCTGTGCTATCGCGCTGCGCATTTGTTACAAACGACAGCGAATATTCGTCAAGGCGTAGAAATCACCTTGGACAAGCGGTTACCCTTGGGTGGTGGTTTGGGCGGCGGCAGTTCCGATGCGGCAACCACGCTCATTGTCCTGAATCGCCTCTGGGGCGCGGGTTTAACGCGCGCAAACTTGATGCAATTGGGCTTGCAAATCGGGGCCGATGTACCGGTGTTCATTTTCGGCGACAATGCTTGGGCTGAAGGGGTGGGCGAGCTGTTGACCCCAATAGCGCTCGATCCGACTTGGTATGTGGTCTTAGTCCCCCCGGTTAACGTGCCTACAGCGGCTGTTTTCAGTGCGCCTGAATTGACACGAAACACGCTTCCAGTCACAATACCGGCCTTTTCCGCCGGGCAAATCCGTAATGACTTGGAGCCGGTCGTAATCGCGCGTTACCCCGTCGTCGGTCAATATTTGGAGTGGTTGCAACAATACGCTGCGGCGGCGCGTATGACGGGTTCAGGGGCTTGTGTGTTCGCCGCGTTTAGCGTGGAACAGGCGGCGCATGACGTACTAGCGCAAAAACCAGCGTGGATCGAAGGCTTTGTAGCAGCGGGTTTGGCGCAGCATCCCCTAAAGGACTTCTAAGAAAAGACTTTAAGTAGGGCGCAGGATTCGCAGCAAGATTATTTTGGGGAGTCGCCAAGTGGTAAGGCACCGGATTTTGATTCCGGCATTCGTAGGTTCGATCCCTACCTCCCCAGCCAACTTTTAAAGAGCGTGTACCCCCTACACGCTTTTTTGTTTTTTACGGGAAAGCGACATGATCGTAGGCCATAGCGGCATGATGATCTTCACCGGCAACGCTAATCCGCGCCTGGCTGAAGACGTAGCGCGCAAACTGAATTTGCCTTTGGGTAAGGCGGCGGTGAGTCGTTTCAGCGACGGCGAAGTGATGGTTGAAATCATGGAAAATGTGCGCGGTCGCGACGTGTTCGTGCTGCAATCGACGTGCTCGCCCACCAACGATAACTTGATGGAAGTGCTGGTGATGGTGGATGCCTTGAAGCGTGCTTCGGCTTCACGCATTACCGCCGCCATCCCGTATTTCGGTTATGCGCGGCAAGACCGTCGGCCGCGTTCGGCGCGGGTGGCGATCACGGCCAAAGTGGTGGCGAATATGCTGACCACTGCTGGCGTGGATCGGGTATTGACGATGGACTTGCACTCGGATCAGATCCAGGGCTTTTTCGATATCCCGGTGGACAATATTTATTCCTCGCCGATCTTGCTCGGCGATGTCTGGAAGCAGAACTATCAAAATTTAATGGTGGTGTCACCGGATGTCGGTGGCGTGGTGCGCGCCCGAGCCTTGGCCAAGCGCATGGAAGCGGATCTGGCGATTATCGATAAACGCCGACCCAGGCCCAATGTGGCGAAGGTGATGCACATCATCGGTGAAGTGGAAGGCCGCACCTGTGTGCTGGTAGACGACATGGTGGATACCGCCAACACGCTGTGCGAAGCGGCGCAAGCCTTGAAGGATCATGGTGCAACGCGCGTGACGGCGTATTGCACGCACCCGGTGTTATCCGGTTCGGCGGTGGGGCGCATTATCCATTCGCAATTGGATGAATTGGTGGTGACCGATACCATCCCGTTGAGTGAAGAGGCGAAGCAATGTGGACGCATTCGTCAATTGTCCGTGGCCGAGCTGCTGGCGGAAACCATGCACAGAATCAGCAATGAGGACTCCGTGTCCTCTTTGTTTATGGAGTAACCGCCGGTTTTTTACGGCGATTGCTTTTAACCCGGGTTGGTCTGGTCGCGGACAACCCAATTTTAATGGAGTGTTATCATGTTATTTGAAGTTATCGCCAATGCGCGTCAATTGCAGGGTACGGGTGCGAGCCGCCGTCTGCGTAACGCGGGTAAAGTTCCAGCCGTGGTTTACGGCGCGGACAAACCCGCCACCAGTATTGAACTTGATCACAATGCGCTGGTGCAACAGTTACGCAAAGAAGCGTTCCACGCATCGATCCTTACGTTAAATCTGGATGGTTCCAAAGAACAAGTATTACTGCGAGACGTACAGTCGCATCCTTGGAAAAAACTTATTATTCACGTGGATTTTTTGCGTGTCGATCCCAATAAATCCGTGCACATAAAAGTACCGGTACACTTCTTGAATGGCGAATTAGCCCCAGGCGTTAAACTCACCGGCGGCAATATCACGCACATTCTGAATGAAGTTGAAGTGACGTGCTTGCCGAAAGATCTGCCCGAATTTATCGAAGTCGATCTATCGTCGTTAGCGGCGGGCCAAACGCTGCACTTATCCGAAGTTAAACTGCCGGAGGGTGTTGCGTTCTTCAGCTTGTCACGCGGTGCGGACCAGGCCATTGCGGCCTGCGTAGTGCCACGCGGCAGCGCGGAAGAAGAAGCAACTCCGGCTGCTGGCGCTGTTGCGGCCCCGGCGGCTGCCCCTTAAGCGCTGCTTTACTACCGAGGAAAAGCCCGTCCCGAATGATTGTGGGCGGGCTTTTCCATTTTACGGACGAGTTTGAATAACGCATGACACCCATTCGCTTAATCGTCGGTCTTGGCAACCCCGGTCGAGAATATGCCGACACGCGACATAACGCTGGCTTTTGGTTGTTGGATGCTATCGCGCACAAAACACAGGCGAGTTTGCGGCTAGAAACACGCTTTCATGGTCAAGTGGCGCGGATTCATTTGCACGCACAAGAGATTTGGCTGTTGGCACCGCAAACCTATATGAATGTCAGCGGCCAAGCGGTCGCCGCATTAGCGGGCTATTACAAAATCGCCGTAGAAGAAATGCTGGTGTTGCATGACGAATTGGATCTAGCGCCCGGCACCGCGCGTTTAAAATGCGGTGGCGGCGCGGGTGGGCATAATGGCTTGAAAGATATTATTGCGCGCCTTGGCCCGGATTTTTGGCGCTTGCGTTTGGGGATCGGTCATCCCGGGGATAAAAATGCCGTGTCCGATTTTGTACTACACCGACCCAGCCAGCCGGAAGAACAATTGATCCGCGATGCGCTGGATCAAAGCTTAAGCACGTTGCCTTTACTGGCGGCGGGCGACATGGCGGGCGCGATGCAGCGCTTGCACACCAAACCTAAAACATAAGAGAACACTATGAGTCTTCAATGCGGAATCGTCGGTCTACCGAATGTCGGCAAGTCCACCTTATTTAACGCGATTACTAAGGCCGGGATCGCGGCGGAAAATTATCCCTTCTGCACCATCGAGCCGAATGTGGGTGTGGTGGAAGTGCCCGATCCGCGCTTGGCGCGATTATCGGCCATCGTGAAGCCGCAAAAAATTCAGCCGGCCATCGTCGAGTTCGTGGATATCGCCGGCCTAGTGGCGGGTGCCTCTAAAGGCGAGGGCCTGGGCAATCAATTTCTCGCGAATATTCGCGAGACCGATGCCATCGCACATGTGGTGCGCTGTTTCGAAAACGACGACATCGTGCATGTGGCGGGCAAGATCGATCCAATCTCCGATATTGAAATCATCAACACCGAGCTGGCCTTGGCCGATCTTTCCAGCGTGGAGAAAGCCCTACACCGCTATCAAAAGACGGCGCGCTCCGGCGATAAAGAGGCGGCGAAAATGGTGGCCGTGCTGGAGCCGGTGCTGGTGCAACTCAATCAGGCCAAGCCGGTGCGCGGCCTGAAGCTGGACGAGGAGCAGCTAGCGCTATTGAAACCACTGTGCCTGCTCACCCTTAAGCCCACCATGTACGTGGCGAATGTCGACGAACACGGCTTCGAGAATAATCCATTCCTGGACCAAGTGCGCGCTTATGCCAAGACGGAAGGTGCCCCAGTGGTCGCCATTTGCGCCGCGATGGAAGCGGAAATCTCCGGCCTAAGCGAAGAAGATATGCAGATGTTTCTGGACGACATGGGCATGACCGAACCGGGACTGAACCGACTGATTCGCACCGCGTATGACTTGCTTGGCCTGCAAACTTACTTCACCGCCGGTGTTAAAGAAGTGCGGGCCTGGACCATTCACAAAGGCGACACCGCGCCGCAAGCTGCTGGGGTGATTCACACGGATTTTGAGCGCGGCTTTATTCGCGCACAGACAATTGGCTTTGACGATTTCATCGTATGCAACGGCGAACAGGGCGCAAAAGATGCCGGTAAGATGCGTTCGGAAGGCAAGGAATACGTGGTCAGAGATGGCGATGTGTTGAATTTTTTGTTTAATGTATAAGCAGCCAAATTATTTCTTGTTTGTATTTCAAAAAAGACTTATTGCAAGCACCCAACCAAGCGACTTCAGTAA
This sequence comes from Betaproteobacteria bacterium, assembly GCA_043783305.1. Taxonomy (GTDB): domain Bacteria; phylum Pseudomonadota; class Gammaproteobacteria; order Burkholderiales; family Thiobacteraceae; genus RBG-16-58-11. The sequence goes on along the minus strand of JAYVZN010000080.1, from coordinate 56,076 downwards.
ACGCCAAATATAACGTTATTTTTATCCCGGTTCGCCAAAATTTCCAAACCGCACCACGGCGAGGCGCGCTGGGGCATTCATGCACCATTAATAAGCATAACCTTATGTATGGATTCGAGGCGATAGAGATAACCGGCTATAAATAAACAGAAAAATAATATGGCATGGCGATTGCGTGGAGTGAGGTAAGGTTGGCTGAATAGAGAGTGGTTAAGAGAAAGCGCCATGAATTACGCTACTTGTTTAAAGGAAATTGGTCGTGGCCCCGATGGGCGGCAACCGCTGAGCCAGGAAGATGCGCGGCAACTGATGAGCGCAATGCTGGATGGCGGTGTTCCGGATTTAGAATTCGGTGCCTTGCTTGTGGCCCTGCACATGAAGGGCGAGTCGCTGGAAGAGTTGATGGGATTTTATCAAGCCGTGGATGCGCGTTTGTATAAATTAAGTGTGCCGCCGGCCGCGCCGCGCCCGGTTGTGATACCGACCTACGACGGGGCACGCCGCCATCCCAATCTCACGCCACTGATTGCTTTATGGTTACGTCAATTCGGTGTGCCGGTGTTGCTGCACGGCGAGATGGAAGGTCACGGTCGGGTCGCCACGGTGCATGTACTGCGCGAATTAGGTATTTTTCCTTGTACGACCTTGGCGCAAGCCGAGAACCGTTTGGCGAGTGATCTGTTGGCGTTTGTGCCGACCCGCGTATTTTCTCCCGGTTTGGCGGCGCAGCTCAGTGCGCGTAATCGCCTCGGTGTGCGCAGCAGCGCGCATATCCTGGTAAAATTATTCGATCCGTTTAATGGGTTGGGTTTGCGTTTGGTCAGTGTGAGTCGTCCGGAAGACCAGACCTTGCTTTCAGCATTTTTTGTCGCAACCGGTTTTGATGCGTTGTTAATGCACGGCACCGAAGGCGAACCGTACGCCGACCCTAAGCGTCGGCCCGAGTTTTTGTATTTTGAAGGCGGTACGCCGCGCGTATTATTTGAAGCCGAGTTCGGCCCGATCAAAAACTTGTCGGCGTTGCCCAATACCTGTGATGCCGCCAGTACGGCGCGCTGGATCACCCGGGTGATAGCGCGCGAAGCGCAAGCGCCGTTGCCGTTAGTGAATCAATTAGCCTGCTGCTTGTATGCTTCCGGCTATTCGCAAGATTTTAATCAGGCAAAAGCTATCGCGGCGGTGGAAACCGGCAGCTTGGCGGCCGCTTAACCGTATCGCAAATTTAATTATGAGTAAGGAGTCGTTCATGAAGCGGATGAAGTTGGTAATGGTTGGTAATGGCATGGCCGGTGTGCGCACTCTGGAAGAGTTGCTCAAAATCGCACCGGACTTATACGAGATTACCGTATTCGGAGCCGAGCCTTATGCCAATTACAACCGCATTTTGCTATCGCCGGTATTGGCGGGGGAGCAAACCATCAAAGACATCATGTTGAACGATGTCGAGTGGTACGCGGAAAATGGCATCCATCTGCACTTGAATAAATCGGTTACGCGTATCGACCGTAAAAATCGCACCGTGCATGCGGCCGATGGGGTTAGCGCCAATTACGACCGCTTGATTTTGGCAACGGGTTCTAACCCCTTTATTTTGCCGGTACCCGGTAATGATCTGGACGGTGTTATTAGTTTCCGCGATATTCACGACGTTGATGCGATGATCGAAGCGAGTGCTCAATTTAAACACGCCGTGGTGATTGGCGGTGGTTTACTCGGTTTGGAGGCGGCGAATGGACTCAAATTGCGTGGTATGGATGTTACGGTGGTGCATCTCCCCGACAGCCTAATGGAGCGCCAGCTCGACTTAGCTGCGTCCGCCATGCTGCAAAAAAACTTAGAGGATAAGGGGCTGAACTTCTTAATGGGTAAGCAAACTGAACAGCTTATCGGGAAAAATGGCCGTGTTGCCTCCGTCCGTTTTAAGGATGGGCAGGAAGTCCCGGCTGACCTCGTGGTGATGGCCGTCGGCATACGCCCCAACACCGCGCTGGCTGAATCCGCAGGTGTCCACTGCAACCGCGGCATCGTCGTCAACGACACCATGCAGACCTACGATCCGCGCATCTATGCTATCGGCGAATGCGTGTCGCATCGTGGTGTTGCTTATGGTTTGGTCGCGCCCTTATTCGAGATGGCTAAAGTGTGCGCTAACCATCTCGCCGAATACGGCATTGGCCGCTACACCGGCTCAGTGACCTCTACCAAGCTCAAGGTCACGGGGATCGAATTGTTCTCCGCAGGCGACTACATGGGCGGCGAAGGCACAGAAAACCTCCTACTGTCCGACCCCAAGGGTGGCTTGTACAAGAAACTGGTTTTGAAAGATAACAAGCTGGTCGGAGCCGTACTCTACGGCGAGAGCGAAGACGGTAGCTGGTACTTCAAATTGATGCGCGAAGGCACGGATATTTCCGCACTGCGCAATCGCCTATTGTTCGGCGAAACCCACCTCGGTGATGCCGGTCACGGCGGTCAAAATCGCGCAGCGGCGATGCAAGATTCGGATCAAGTATGCGATTGCAACGGTGTGTGCAAAGGCGACATCGTCAAAGCCATCGTCACCAAAGGCTTGTTTACCTTGGACGACGTAAAGTTGCATACCAAAGCGGCGGCATCCTGCGGATCTTGCACCGGCTTGGTCGAGCAGATTTTGGCGCATACCTTGGGCGGCGACTACGAAGCGCCCGAAGCCAAGCCGATGTGTAAGTGCACCGATTACACCCATGACCAAGTGCGTGCCGCGATTCGCGATCAGCGACTGACCGCAATTGCCGATGTAATGCAGCAGCTAGAATGGAAGCGCGCAGACGGTTGCCCATCGTGCCGTCCGGCCTTGAACTACTACCTGATTTCCTCCTGGCCGAAAGAAGCCAAAGACGACTACCAGTCGCGCTACATCAACGAACGCGCACACGCGAATATTCAAAAGGACGGTAGCTACTCTGTCATCCCCCGTTTATGGGGCGGTTCGGTGACGGTCGCTCAGTTACGTGCCATTGCGGATGTCGCTGAGAAATTCGAAGTGCCGACCATGAAGATTACTGGCGGGCAGCGCATCGATTTGTTGGGAGTGAAAAAAGAAACCTTGCCGGAGGTGTGGGGCTTCCTCGCCGACCGCGGTCTGGTTTCGGGTCACGCCTACGGCAAAGCCTTGCGCACGGTCAAAACCTGCGTCGGTTCCGAGTGGTGCCGTTTCGGCGTACAAGACTCGACGCAGATGGGCATCGATTTAGAAGAAATGACCTGGGGTTCTTGGACACCGCACAAATTCAAAATGGCCGTGTCCGGTTGTCCGCGCAATTGCGCCGAAGCGACGATTAAAGATTTTGGTGTGGTGGCGATTGATTCCGGTTGGGAGTTGCATGTGGGCGGCAATGGCGGCGTTAAAGTACGTGCCACCGATTTGCTGTGCCGTGTAACAACACGCGAAGAAGTGCTGGAATACGCCGCCGCCTTCATGCAGATTTATCGTGAAGAAGCGCGCTACCTGGAACGCACCGCGCCCTGGGTCGAGCGTGTCGGCCTCGCCTACATCAAAACCCGCATGGTAGACGATACCGAAGGCCGTGCGGCGGCTTATAAACGATTCCTTGAATCACAAGAGATTTATCGCTTCGATCCTTGGGCCGAGCGCGCCAAGGGTGTACACAAGCATGAATTTACGCCGCTGAAAGTCATCGAGGGGCAAACCGTATGAATACCGTAGCTCAGAAAGTACCCATGCAGACAGAACAATGGATTGAAGTCGGTAGCGTGTCCGATATTCCGAAAGACGGCGCACGCGTGATCAAAACCCCCTTGGGCGACATCGCGGTATTTCGCAATATGCAGAATGAAATTTTTGCATTACGCGACAAGTGTCCGCATAAAGGCGGCCCCTTGTCGCAGGGTATTATCTTCGGACGCACCGTGGCGTGTCCGTTGCATAACTGGAACATCGCGCTCGAGACCGGGATTGCCGTTGCGCCGGATGAAGGTTGCGCCGCTTCGTTTCCAGTACGCATGGAGGGCGAAAAAGTATTTTTATCGCTGACACCCAACGCTGGATGTCCTGAGAACTAAGCATTAGCCGCTGGAGAAACACATGCTATTCGGTCGTAAACAAAAGAACCCTATCAAGCTGGTCGACAAAGGCGTTGTCGAGTGGCGTTACACGACTTGCGGATACTGTTCCACGGGTTGCTCTATCGAAGTCGGTTTGGATAAAACCGGTACCGCCGTGTCTTCACGTGGTGTAGCCGATGCCGATGTGAATCGCGGCAAGTTGTGTATCAAAGGCATTCTGGAGCACGAGTTATTTCGCAAGACAGCGGGGCGCGGCGACAAGCCGCTGATGCGCGACTACCGACACGAGACCTTCCGTGAGGCGACGTGGGACGACGCACTGGATAAAACAACGGCAGAAATTAAGCGCATTCAGGATGCCTATGGCCGCGATGCGTTTTCGATTGTCTCCACCGGTCAGATCATGACCGAAGAGTTTTACACGCTGGGCAAGCTGGCGCGCGGCGTGATCGGCACCAATAACTACGACGGCAATACCACGTTGTGCATGGCCTCGGCGGTGTCGGGTTATAAGCGCTCCTTCGGTAGCGATGGCCCGCCCGGCTGCTACGAAGATTTCGAGCACACCGATTGCCTGATCGCTTTTGGTTCCAATTTGCCGGAGCAACACCCGGTGATTTACTGGCGCCTGAAAGAAGCTTTAGAAAAACGCAAATTTCCAATTATCGTGGTGGATCCGCGCGTCACCATGTTTGCGCAAATGGCCAATATGCATTTGGCTGTCACGCCCGGTACCGATGTCGTGCTGCTCAACGCTATGGCGCATGTAATCTTGAAAGAAGGCTTGCAAAAGCAAGATTACATTGATGCGCACTGCGCGGATTTTGAAGTTTTTAAAACCGAGATCGAGCGCTGGGATCCGCTGACGGCTTCTCGGGTTTGCGGTGTGGACGAAGATACCATCCGCAATGTCGCGCGTCTGTATGCCAAAGCACCCAAAGCCATGAGCATCTGGACTATGGGTATCAATCAAAGCACACATGGTTCCGATGGCGTGGTGGCGATCAATAACCTGAATCTCATTACCGGCAATATCGGCAAGCCGGGCGGCACTGCACTTTCCATCACCGGGCAATGCAATGCGATGGGTACGCGCGAATGGTCGTCGTGTTCCGGTCTGCCGGGTTATCGCGCACTGGAAAAAGAAAAGGACCGCGAACTAATTTCCAAAGCTTGGAATGTCGATCCGGATTTTTTTCCGAAACAGCGCGGCTTATTTATGACCGACATTTTGCCCGCGATTGAAACCGGGCAGATCAAAGGTTTGTGGCTTGTGGCCACCAACCCCATGACCTCCATGCCCAACACCAGTCGCATTCGCAAAACACTGGAGAAGCTGGAATTCCTGGTGGTGCAAGATGCTTATAGTGATGTGGAAACCAATCAATACAGCCATGTGTTTCTACCGGCGGCCGTTTGGGCCGAGAAGGAAGGCTGCTTTACCAACACCGAACGGCGTGTAAATTTAATTCGCAATGTCATGCCGCCGAATGGTGATTCCAAGCCGGATCTGTGGATCTTCAATCAACTGGCCAAGCGCATGAGCGGCGGTGCTGGGCCAAATTTTCCCGAGACCGCGGAAGCGGTATTCGAAGAAATGAAAGTGTTGTCCAAGGGTGACGATCGCATCTTGGATATCTCCGGCATGAGCTACGACAAGATTGAAGCGCAGCGCGGCATGCAGTGGCCTTGTCGCGAAGGTGAGGAAAGCGGTGCGCAACGGCTGTACACCGATGGAAAATTTCAGTACCCCGATGGTAAGGCAAAGTTAATCCCGCTGGCCTTCGTCGATAACAACGAGCAACCGGATACCGAATATCCGTTCTGGCTCAACTCCGGTCGTGTGGTGGAACACTTTCATACACGCACGCGCACCGGTAAAGTCGGCAACGCGAATAAATTCAGTCCGACACCGTATATGGAAATGAACCCGGATGCCGCCGCCGAGCTCGGTGTGGAGCACGGCGGCTATGCGCGACTAACCTCGCGCCGCGGCGAAGCGGTGGTGATGGTGCAGCTCACGCAACGCATTGCACGCAATATGGTGTTCATCCCCTTCCATTTCCATGATTGCGTGAATCGCCTGACCTTGGGTTTGCTCGATCCGCATTCGCGTCAACCGGCTTACAAGCAAGGTTCCGTGCGCATCGAGCCGGCAGCGGATCAAGCGGCGGCGGCGGCGGCGAATGCGGCGGCACGGGCGTATTAAGCGAAGAATTTAAGGGAAAATTATGTTTGAACCGCGTCCTCAAGAACCCGACTACGCCTTCGTGCCGCAGGTCGACCACCCCGCAAAAAACTGCTGGGGCCAATCGGTTGAGACCGTGCCGCCCGGCCATGCCTTGCGCGGACACAGTCTGAATATCAATGGCGATGCCGGTGTTTATGAGAACCCCAATCGATATAAGCAGCACGGTTTTTATTTTAACGCCGACAATTGCATCGCCTGCCACGCCTGCGAGGCGGCTTGCGCCGAGAAGAATGAAACTCCGGCGCATTTGGCTTTTCGCTCTGTCGGTTATGTGGAAGGCGGGGCTTATCCGTCCTACAGCCGTTTGAATATTTCGATGGCGTGCAATCACTGCGACGACCCAGTCTGTCTTAAAGGTTGTCCGACGCTGGCCTATACCAAATATGCCGAATACGGCGCCGTGCTGCAAGACCCGGATATTTGCTTCGGTTGCGGTTATTGCACCTGGGTTTGTCCTTATAACGCGCCGCAGCTCGACCCGGTGGCGGGGCATGTATCGAAATGCAATATGTGCGTGGATCGCCTGGAAGTGGGTTTGAAGCCAGCCTGCGTCTCCGCTTGTTTAGCCAACGCCCTGGACTTCGGCGTGATCGAAACCACACCGGAAAATCGTATTCAAACCAACATCACGATTCCTGGATTTCCCGATCCAAACATTACGCATCCGAATATTCGTTTTCAACAAACCAAAAGCTTGCCAAGCGAAATGACGCGCCCCGACAGCCATCCGATTCAATATGTACGCACGTCGGCAGCCGGGACAGGAGAGTATCGTGCACAGCCCGAACTCCGAAACGAGGCGCTCGGCTGGGGCTTGAAAAAACTTTTCACCCGTGAGAATCCCTTAGTGGTTTTTACACTGATTTCGCAAGCCGTCGTCGGCGCTTTTCTCGTGTTGTTTTTCGGACCGCTCTTTGGTTTGGAGATGTTGGCCGCTGATGTATACCCGATTGCACACGCTGCGTTTCTGTTCGGCATGATTGGCCTGCAAACGCTGGCGTTGGTCTTGTCGACCTTGCATTTGGGGCGCCCGCATCGTTTTTATCGCGCCTTCAACAATCTGCGTTATTCACCGGTATCGCGTGAAGTGGCCGGTATTGCGGTGTTCTACAATCTATTAGGCGCTTACACCGTCCTCACTGCCTTTCCGCAACTGAGCCAGTGGCTGCCGTCCAGTTTGTTGTCTACGCTCACCACGCTGACCGGTTATGGCGCTGCGCTCTCCGGCCTCGTTGCACTGTATTTTATGCACAGCATTTATCGCATCAAGGCGCGGCCCTTCTGGAATCACTGGCAGGTGCTAACGAGCTTCTACGGCACTATGCTGGTATTAGGTCCGCTGGCGGTCGGCATCGTATTCGCACCGCTGACCGCAGATAGCAGTACTTTGCTGGTTGCTCTAGCGTGGGTTGTCGTGGTGGGCCTAGCGCTCGAATTGATGGGTTTGTTTGCCCACGCCCGTGCAATGAAAAATCAAGGTGGCGAAGGTGCTGCCGCGCAATTGGTACAAACAACACAGTTTGGCCATAGCTATTTATCACGTAATGCCGTACTTGGGTTTACGCTGGTTGCAACCCTCGCTTTTGCGCTGGTTGTACCACCGGGCCCCGTTAGCATCTTGGCATGGCTGCTGTTGGCGACGATGGCGACGGCCGCGGCTATTGTCGGTCGCATGCTGTTCTATGCTTTGGTGATACCAACCACCATGCCCGGAGCCTTTTTTTGGCGCAACCCGGCGTTCGAGGAACACGCACGTACGACCGGTTTGGCTAAGATGCCGCAGGTGGGCGTGGTGATGGATGGCCACTAGCACGTATATCGGCAGCAGACGCACACCTAACGCAGTATTTTACCGGGAAATAGTAAGCTGCTTAGCGAGTGGCAATTACATTCAAGCTAATGGGGAAACCATAGGGCTTAAAGTCACTTGTGTCGGAGAAAATTCCGAATGAATCGACTCGGACTGCATCTGAAAAGCCGGCCTGTTTAAGAAAATCGTATAAAATTTGTTGGTTAAAACCGACGTAGTGATAGTCGTATTCATCAACCTGTCCACCCAGCATCATGCGCAAGGCATGCCATTTCACCTCGGGCAGCGCCAACGGATTGATAAACAAGTGACACAAAATATCCCAATCAGGAACCGAGACCAGAAACTGACCGCCGGGCTTAAGAATTCTTCTAATGCCGTCTAGCGTCTTTGGTACGTCTTGCTGGCGCACATGTTCCAGAACATGGCTGCCATAGATTTTCTCGAAGGACGCAGCATCAAACTGTTCCAGGTTTGAAATGTCGCCGAGATGGTCTACGAATTCGCCAGGTTGGATATTAAGTATTTTCCAACCCTCTTTTTTCTGCTTGCCGCCGATATGTAGGTTCATGGCAAAACGCTCCGTCTTTTAATGTGAAGATGTTATAAAAAAATATTATTGAAGAATGATGCCCCCAACTCTCCCTTGCCATCGCCAAATTAATCAAACCCTTATTGCCCCATCGATGGGTTTGGCAGAACGCCCCTTTTAAATTTTCTTGGAAGCGATGTGTTTCCGTCGACGCAAGCGAGTAATCAGACTTTTTGTTCAAAATAACCGCCAATCAATAGACGCGGATTGTGGCATAATAATTAGATATGTAACTCTTTTTAACCGCTATAAAATCAATGAGCCAGTAGAGTGCGGGACGTATGCATCCAGATTTTTTGCGGGTAAATTTATCACATGGATGAACTGACGCAAGCCGTGTTTGCGGCGGCATATAATTCTCCCCCGCAGCGTAATTTACGCCGACTGTTCGGCGCGCTGTTAATTCTCAAACACACCCTGCGTGGTTTTATTTTTAGTTGGCCGTTGTATTTGCTTTCGGCTGCGGGGATTGCGCTGCCAGGCCAGTTTGGCTGGGCATTTTTGTTGCTGTTGATTCCTGCCGTTATGGTGTCAGGATACATATTAACCAAAGGCTTGCGCGAGGACTATGGCGCAGTGGTGCGTGGACGCTTGTTAAAATTAGAGGACGTCGGGTGGGTGTTGTTTAAGGAGGGGCGGTAGCAAGACGGCGTATACATCGAGCCAAGTCAGTAACGCTGCGGAATAGTTATGGATGCCGGTACCGGCTTGATAGAAAGTACGAGCCTGCTTTGGTTATGCATTAAGTTGCTCTGTGTTTTCTTTTCCAGCGGGGTGGGTTACCCGTTTTTTTCAACCGGTAAACGCTCGGCTTTCCATTCCGGAAAACCTTCTTCCAGACGCCGTGCGCGCAAACCTTGGCGACGTAATTGTTCGATCGCCTCGACGGCGAATAAGCAGTAGGGGCCACGGCAATAGGCGATGATTTCCTGGTTCTGCGGGAGTGTTTTTAAATGCTGTGGCAAAAAATTGATAGGGATATTGACGGCGCCCGCGATATGGCCAGCGTGGAATTCCGATTCCGGGCGTACATCGATCACCATCGCTTCGCCCTTTTTCAGCAAGCGCAGAAGTTCGTCGCGTTTTACCGGTGTAAATCCGTCGCGCTGGTCGAAATTTTCACGCACAATGCTTTCAAATTCGGCCACTTGTCGTTCGGCGACATGGCCCATGCTCGCCAGTAATTTGGGAATTTCATGATCGGACAGCGTATAAATAACTTGCAAGCCCTCACGTCGCGATTGCACCAATCCACCCGCACGTAGGGTTTGCAAGTGATGTGAGGTGTTGGCAATGGACATGCCGCTAGCCTGCGCCAAGGCATCTACGCTACGCTCACCCTGCGCCATGATTTCCAGTAATTCGAGTCGCCCCGGGCTGGCCAATGCTTTGGCTACACGCGCCAGATGGATATAAATGGCCTTCTTAGGGGGGCTTGTTTTTGTCATCTGGCGTGCATTATCGGAGGGCGGTGATTAACCGTCAATATAACTATTGTTAAGGATTTAATATAGTTTAAACCACGCCTTCCAGCCTTCGTCACGCCGGTCATTAAAGGTACTGAACAGCATTCGACGGCCCGGTATTTCTGTTATGTCTCCAGGCGATTACCCATTTCATCGGCCATGCACATAACTTCAAATACGCCTTTAAAAGGCGGCGCATAATGTTGATCCATTTGAACCCCATCGAAATCTAGCGCACTAAATGTTATAAACGGCTCTATGAATTTGCTTTTCGTCATTCTGATTCCTTTTCTGGGTGCGCCCATTACGGCTTGGCTTTCGCGGCTGGGGCGTTTATATGCCGCCTGGACGGCGGGGTTGGTAACCGCGCTGGCACTGGCTAGTTTAGTACCGCTGGCATCGGAGCCCTTTGCCGGACGCACGATCACTCAACGTTGGAACTGGATCCCATCCATCGGCCTCGATATTAGCGTTCGCTTAGACGGCCTGGGCTTGCTGTTTGCGCTGCTGATTTTAGGTATCGGCTTGCTGATTGTGCTGTATGCGCGCTACTACTTGTCGGGGCGCGACTGCATGGGGCGCTTTTATGCTTATCTATTGTTGTTCATGGGTTCCATGCTGGGTGTCGTACTATCCGAAAATATAATTCAGATATTGATTTTCTGGGAGTTGACCAGCCTGACTTCCTTTTTACTCATTAGCTACTGGCCGCATCGAAAAGAAGCGCGCAACGGCGCGCGTATGGCTTTGGCGGTCACGGGTGCCGGTGGTTTAGCCCTGCTGGGCGGCTTTCTATTGCTGGGTCAGATAACGGGTAGTTACGAGCTTTCCGTTATCTTGGCATCCGGTGACCTGATTCGAGCGCATTCTCTGTATGTGCCGATGCTGGTGCTCGTGCTGATAGGGGCTTTCACTAAGTCGGCGCAGTTTCCGTTTCATTTTTGGTTGCCCAACGCGATGGCGGCACCCACGCCGGTGTCGGCGTATTTACATTCGGCGACGATGGTAAAAGCAGGGGTGTTCTTGCTGGCGCGTTTTTTTCCGGCGCTGTCCGGTACCCCGGAATGGTCTTGGCTGGTGGGTGGAGCCGGTTTGGTGACGCTGCTGATCGGCGCTTTTTTTGCGCTATTTAAACACGACCTCAAAGGGTTGTTGGCGTATTCCACCATCAGTCATCTGGGCTTGATTACGTTGCTGTTCGGCATTGGTACGCCGCTGGCCGCCGTGGCCGGTGTCTTTCACATCATTAACCACGCAATCTTTAAAGCTTCGTTATTCATGGCGGCAGGCATCATCGACCACGAAGCGGGCAGCCGCGATATGCGCCGCATTCACGGTCTCTGGAAATTTATGCCGCATACCGCTGTGTTGTGCATGGTGGCGGCCGCAGCGATGGCCGGTGTGCCATTACTAAATGGTTTTTTGTCCAAGGAAATGTTTTTTACCGAGGCAGTCAGCGACACCACATTGCTGCGCTTCGGCTGGTTGTTACCAGCGATGGTGACGCTGGCAGGGGTGTTTGCCGTGGCTTATTCCTTACGGTTTATTCACGATGTATTTTTTAACGGCGATCCGATTGATCTACCCAACACACCGCACGAACCGCCGCGCTGGATGAAAGCGCCGGTTGAGGTGTTGGTGGTGCTGTGCTTGCTGGTGGAAATCTTTCCGGTGCTGACGGTGCAACCCATCCTCGAAGTGGCGGCACAGGGCGTGTTGCAAGCGCCGTTGCCCGCATTCGACCTTGCTATCTGGCACGGTTTCAGCCCGGCGCTGTGGATGAGCGTGATCGCTTTGATCGGCGGCGGGTTGGTGTATCTGGGGCGCAAACCTTGGTTCAAAATTCATGATCGGTTCGCCGTTTGGTGCGATGCAAAAATTTTTTACAATCGTTTGCTGAAGAGCTTCTTCGTATTTTCTGCGTTCGTCACGCGCGTGTTGGACCGGGGTTCATTGCAACGCATGTTGTTGGTTTTTACACTGTTTGCATTGGCGCTCGGCACAACCGGTATGCTGAGCGGCGGATCGGCTCTCAGCGGCACACGCACACGGCTACCTGTGGATGCGGTGAGCGGCTTGATGGCGCTGGGCTTGATGGTGACGGCGATTGGCGTGGTGGTATTGCATCGACAACGGTTTCTCGCGCTCGTGTTGATGGGTGCGGTAGGGTTGGTGGTGACGTTAATCTTTGTTAAATTTTCGGCACCCGATTTAGCGTTAACGCAATTGTCAGTGGAAGTCGTCACCATCGTCCTGATGTTGCTGGCTTTGTATTTTCTACCGCCGCTCAGCCCGGTTGTTTCGTCCACCTTGCGTCGCTCACGCGACTTACTCCTTTCCGTGGCTGTCGGTGCGGGCGCGGCCGCGTTGACTTGGGCGGTATTGACGCGGCCATTTCAAAGTATCGCAAACTATTTTCTCGTTCACAGCCTACCGGACGGCGGTGGCCGCAACGTGGTAAATGTGATCTTGGTGGATTTCCGTGGTTACGATACTTTGGGTGAAATCACCGTACTGGCGCTGGCCGGTTTGGGTATTTACGCCCTGCTGGAAGGATTGCGCTTACCGGTACCCAAGCACGATGCGACGGGTCGCCTTTGGAACACCGATGCACATCCGCCGATCATGGCTTTCTTTGTGCGCTTGTTGTTGCCCGTGGCGTTACTGGTGTCGATGTTTATTTTACTGCGCGGCCATAATTTACCCGGCGGTGGTTTTATCGCCGGACTGATCACAGCGGTCGCCTTGATGATGCAATATTTAGCGAATGGCGTAACTTGGATGCATTATCGGCTGTCCGGACGCATGCATCCCGTTATTGGTTTGGGTTTGCTGATCGCAGCGGCAACCGGTTTGGGCAGTTGGTATTTCGGCTATCCATTTTTAACGTCTACATTTGGCCATGTCAATTTGCCGTTGCTGGGTGCGATGGAATTGGCCTCGGCCATGGCCTTCGATTTTGGCGTGTATTTAGTAGTAGTGGGCGCAACCTTGTTGATTTTGGTGCATTTGGGGTTGGTGCACAACGCCGATAGCGCGCCCTATGTCGAGGGGGAGCGCTAATGGAGCTCCTGTTCGCCTTGGTGGTTGGTGTACTGAGCGCATGCGGTGTGTATCTGATATTGCGTTGCCGCACTTATCCGGTGGTGCTGGGCTTGACGTTTCTTTCGTATGCGGTAAATTTATTTTTATTCGCCACGGGTCGCCTCACCGTCGGTCTGCCGCCGGTGATCAACGCGGGCGCTGCCGGTTATACCGATCCTGTGCCGCAGGCGTTGGTGCTTACGGCGATTGTGATTGGTTTTGCCATGACGGCTTTTGTGATGGTGCTGGCACTTAAAGCGCGTGCCGACCTGGGTAACGATCACGTGGATGGTAAGCAGCAATGAATCATCTTGTCATCGCGCCAATCCTCCTGCCCTTGCTGGCGGGTATTTTGTTACTGTTACTACAAAAGCAATCGATGCCGCTACAGCGTACGTTAAGTGTACTCAGCGTACTGGCACAAGTGGGGCTAGCATTAAAACTATTGATGGTCGTCAGCACCGGCGATATTCAGGTTTACGCGCTGGGCAATTGGGATGCTCCCTTCGGCATTGTGCTGGTGGCGGATCGGCTCGCCGCTTGGATGTTGTTGATTACGGCGCTGCTATCGGTGTTCGCGCTGCTGTACGCGATGCGCGGTAGCGACAGCACCGGGCGGCATTTTCATGTGTTGTTTCAATTGCAGTTGTTCGGCTTGAACGGCGCTTTTCTCACTGGCGACTTGTTTAACTTGTTTGTATTTTTTGAAATCCTGCTGCTGGCTTCTTACGGTTTACTGCTGCATGGCGGCGGGCGTCGCCGCACGTTGGCGGGTTTGCATTTCGTGGTGATTAATTTAGCTGGCTCCACGCTGTTTTTGTTTGCTGTCGGTACGTTGTACGGTGTACTGGGCACGCTGAATATGGCAGATTTAGCACTCAAGGTCGCGGCAACATCCCCCGAAAATGTTTCGTTAGTGCGCGCCGCCGGTTTGATGTTGTTCGGCGTATTTGCGCTCAAAGCGGCGCTGCTGCCGCTCTACTTATGGCTGCCCAGCGCCTATGCGAACACCAGCGCCGCGGTGGCCGCTTTGTTTGCCATTATGACCAAGGTCGGGGCTTACAGCATTTTACGCATCTATACGTTAATTTTTGGCGCGCAGGCTGGCCCGGCCGCGAATTTGATCGAACCCTGGCTGCTGCCCTTAGCGCTCGCAACCTTATTAATTGGCGCGATAGGTGCCGTAGGGAGTACGCATCTACGCCAGCAAGTGGCGTATTTGGTTGTCGCCTCAATCGGCTCTTTGCTACTGGCTTTTGGTTTGAATAACACCGCCGGTATCGCGGCGGGTTTATTTTATTTGCCGCATGCTGTTTTTTCCGCCGCCGTTTTTTTTCTGCTGGCCGATAGCATTGCCGTGCGGCGCGGCGAGTGGCAAGACCGGCTGGATCCGGGGCCGGTAATCGCGCATACGCGGGTGCTCGGCACTTTGTTTTTTTTCAGCGCAATCTTGATAGCAGGTATGCCGCCCTTGTCGGGTTTTCTTGGAAAATTTTTATTGCTGCGCGCCGCCTTGGAGCATCCAGCCTTGCCTTGGGTGATGGGCGTTGTTCTGACGGCTGGTTTGTTCGGTGTGATTGCGCTGGCGCGTAGCGGTAGTTTACTATTTTACCGCCCGAAAGAGGACTCCGATACGGTGCCGCCGCGCATCGGGGTTTATGCCTTGAGTGCCGAATTAACACCGGTGCTCGGCCTACTTTTGTTGTGCTTGGGCTTGACCATTTGGGCCGGTGCGGTCACCGATTTTGCACACGCAACAGCCGAGCAGCTATTGCATCCTTATCAGTATGTGTATGCCGTACTGGGCGGAGGAAAGCACTAATGCGGCGCGGCTTACCCCACCCGATTTTAACGCTCAGTTTGATGGGCCTGTGGCTGTTGTTGGTGAATAGCGTAACACCCGGGCAGATCGTGTTGGGTGCGATATTGGGTTTGGTGATTCCATTGTTCACCTCGCGCTTTTGGCCGGATCGGGTGCGTATGCGTAAACCGCTCACGCTGTTGCGCTTCGTGGGTATGGTGTTGTGGGATATTGTCATCGCCAACTTAATCGTCGCACGTCTCATCTTAGGTCGTCCGCAAGCGCTGCGTCCGGCTTTCGTGGCGGTGCCTTTGATTTTAACTTCAGATCTCGCGATCAGCCTGCTCGCCAGCACGATCACGCTGACTCCCGGTACCTTGTCCGCGCAACTCTCGGCGGATCGTAAAATTTTATGGGTGCACGCCTTGGATGTGGCGAACAGCGCCGAATTAGTCGCGACGATTAAGCAGCGTTACGAAAAACCCTTGCAGGAGGTATTCGAAGCATGTTGAATGGTGCTATCACCATCGCTTTTGCGCTGGTCTCCGCTGCGGTGGCGCTGAATTTTTGGCGCTTGTTGCGCGGCCCGAGCGCACCGGATCGCATCTTGGCACTGGACACACTGTACGTCAACACCATCGCCTTGCTGGTGCTGCTGGGGATACGGCTTTCGAGTGCGCTGTATTTTGAAGTGGCCTTACTGATAGCGCTTATGGGCTTTGTCGGCACGGTCGCACTGTGTAAATATTTGCTGCGCGGCGACATTGTGGAGTAATGGCGATGCTGGAATATTTTTTAGCGTTTTTGATTGTAAGCGGTGCGTTGCTGACTTTTATTGGTTCGCTGGGCTTAGTGCGTTTGCGCGATTTTTATACGCGTTTGCACGGCCCCACCAAAGCGACCACCTTGGGTGTCGGTAGCTTGTTGATCGCCTCGGCAATTTATTTTAGTACGCGCGGTGCCGGTGTTAGCTTGCACGAAGTACTGGTGACTTTATTCCTGTTCATGACGGCACCCATCAGCGCGCATCTCTTGGCCAAGGCGGCGCTGCATCTTAAGTTGGAGTCGCTATCACCCATACCGCCGGAAGCGCTGGTCGATAATGCAGCAAAACCGGATGCGTCCACGCATTGATACGCGATAGTTACTGAGTAATACGTTGCAGTGCTTCGAGATATTTCTCGGTAGTTTTTGCGATAACGGCTGTCGGTAGTTTGGGTGCCGGCGATTTTTTATCCCAGCTCAACGTTTCCAGGTAATCGCGCAGATATTGCTTGTCGAAGCTGGGCGGGTTGCTGCCGGGCTGGTATTGGTCGGCGGGCCAGAAGCGGGAAGAATCCGGTGTCAGCGCTTCGTCGATCAAGTGCAATTGCCCGGTGGCATCTTGGCCGAATTCGAATTTGGTGTCGGCGATAATGATGCCTTTAGTAATGGCATAGTCGGCGGCGGTTTTGTACAATAAAATCGCCACATCGCGCACTTGTTCCGCCAGCGCTTTTCCGAGTAGCTTCACGGTTTCTTCGAAGCTGATATTTTCGTCGTGCTGGCCGAGCTCGGCTTTGGTCGAAGGTGTGAACAGGACTTGCGGCAGCTTGTCGGCTTCGCGCAAACCGGCGGGCAGGGGAATGCCGCATACACTACCGGTTTTTTGATATTCCTTCCAGCCGGAACCGACCAAATAACCGCGCACGATGGCTTCAATCGGCAGCGGCTTGAGCTTTTTAACCACCAGGGCGCGACCGGTGACCTGCACCGCCTCATCGGCGCGGACTACTGATTCCGGTGCGTCGCCGGTGAGCTGGTTGGGGAGGATGTGTTTTAATTTTTCGAACCAAAAATTGGAAACGGCGGTCAAGACGAAACCTTTGGACGGAATCGGGTCTTGCATGACCACATCGAAGGCAGACAGACGGTCGGTGGTAATAATTAACAGGCGATCTGCATCCACTTCGTAAATATCGCGCACCTTGCCGCGATTCAGCCGCTTCAGGCTTTTGATGTCGGATTCAAAAAGAGCTTGGGTCATGCCGGTCTCCATTACTAAATTATTTGACGGGTAAGTTTTTTGCAGGGGTTTCGTCTTCGCTATGGCCTGGGTAAGGGAAACGCACATGGCCGTAGCGAATGGCCAACACGGCAAAGGCGAGCATGAGTACCGCTCCGGTGACTGCAAGGATGCGCAAGCCATCCATGCCTTTCATGTCGAGGATCAAGTAGCGCGCCAAAGCGACCATGCCGATATACAGCGGGAACCGCACCGGCAGTTTGCCGGAACCGTAGTACAGACCCACCATCGTCAGTACTTCCAAATAAATGAACAGCAGTAGTAAATCCGCTAGTGCGACGCGCTGTGCCTGCCACATCAGATGCACTTCGTTGGTCATGGCAATTACGGTAGCGATAGCAATAGCCAGTAGCCCAAGATGCTCGACCAAGCCGAGCAGCCATTGATTGAAGCGTTGAATGGGGGATTTCATAAGCCGTTACCTAGCGTATAGCGGGTAGGTATTATAACCGGCTCAAGCGGTGAACTTTTAGTGCGCATGGGGGCGGCTGGCGATGAGGGAGGCGATGATGGCAGCTACTAAAATAACCGCTACCGTTGCTAGCGCTGCCGGCGTGGGTAGGTGATACCAGGGCGCAATCAGCATTTTGGCACCGATGAAAGTAAGCACCATTGCCAGCCCGTATTTGAGCAGATGAAAGCGGCTCGCCATATCGGCGAGTAAAAAATACAGTGCGCGCAGCCCTAAAATGGCGAAGATGTTGGAGGTGAAAACAATGAAAGGGTCGGTGGTGATGGCAAAAATAGCCGGGATGGAATCCACCGCAAACACCACATCGGAAGTTTCGATGAGTACCAATACCAAAAACAGCGGCGTGAACATGCGCACGCCATTTTCCTTCACGCTAAATTTCTCCCCGCGGTAGCTATCGGTGAGCTTGAGATGTTTACGCGCGAAACGCAGCACCGGGTTTTTTTCTAAATCGGGTTCCTTTTCCGCCATGACCAGCATGCGGATACCGGTGATGACCAAGAATGCGCCGAACAGATACAGCACCCAATGAAATTCCTGCACGATCCATGCGCCGGCCAGAATCATGATGGCGCGCAAGACAATGGCGCCGAGCACGCCGAATAAAAGTACCCGACGCTGTAGTTCTGCGGGCACTTGGAACGCCGCAAAGATCATCAGAAAAACGAAAACATTGTCGATGGATAGTGATTTCTCGATGACGTAGCCGGTGAGAAACTCCAATGCCTTTTGATTCGCGATTTCGCGCCCGAACGAGCCGTCCAGCCAGAACCAGAACAGGGCGTTGAAGGTCAGCGCCAAACTCACCCAGACCGCACTCCAGGTCAAAGCTTCACGCACGGTTACTTTGTGCGCTTGACGTCCACCCAGTACAAACATGTCCAACAGCAGCATGGCAATGACGAAGGCAATAAAAGCCGCCCACATCCAGGGTTCGGCGTAACTCGCGGGCGCGCTATTCATAAAGACAAATACCTAGTAAGTTAAGCGGACGCTTGCAGGGCAGCGATGCGTTCTTCCAACGGTGGATGCGTCATGAATAAACGCTTTAAGCCACTGCCCATACCACCGGCAATGCCGAAGGCCGCCATCTTGTCCGGTAGCGGTGCCGGGCGCTGACGCTGCAAGGCTTGTAGCGCAGCAATCATTTTTTGCCGACCAGCGAGTGTGGCGCCGCCGTGATCCGCACGGAATTCGCGTTGCCGCGAGAACCACATCACGATGATGGAGGCGAGAACGCCCAGCACTAATTCCGCTACAATCATCGTAACGAAGAAGGCCGGGCCATGCCCGCGTTCGGTCTTGAACACCATGCGATCCACGACATGGCCGATAACGCGCGACAGGAACATGACGAAGGTGTTGACCACACCCTGAATTAACGCCAGCGTCACCATGTCGCCGTTGGCCACGTGCGATATTTCGTGACCGAGTACGGCTTCCGCTTCCGCGCGCGACATGGTTCGCAACAGACCGCTGGATACGGCTACCAAAGCATTGTTTTTATTCATCCCGGTAGCGAAGGCGTTGACATCAGGCGAATCATAAATTGCCACTTCCGGGGTGCCGATACCGGCGGCTTGCGCTTGGCTGCGCACCGTGTTGACGAGCCAAATTTCATCCGGTGTGCTGGGTGTTTCAATCACTTGCGCACCAACTGCGCGTTTAGCGCTCCATTTGGAAATGGCGAGCGAGATGAACGAGCCGCCCATGCCCATGACTGCCGCGAAAATCAGCAGCGAACTCAGATTCAGCCCTTGTTCATTGAGGTAGGGCTCTACCCCCAGCAGGCGCATGGTGAGGGACAGCACCAGGACGATGGCCAGATTGGTGGCGAGAAAGAGAAACGTGCGTTTCATGGCAGACTCCTTAAAAAGTAATGTAGTAAGCGTCGCCGCCTCCGGCAGACTGACTTTCGGCTCATTATAAGGTGAACAATACTAAATAAAAGTCGTATATATATGGTTTATAATTCGTAAAAAACGAAGTGTTTGCAATGAATCTAAAGCATTTACATTATTTTTGGAATGTCGCGCGCACGGGTAGTGTAGCTGCCGCTGCTGAACGGCTGTCCCTAACGCCGCAAACCGTGAGTGCGCAGATCAAGCTTTTAGAGGATGCCCTGGGTACGCCCTTGTTTCAGCCCGCCGGGCGCGGTTTGCAACTGACCGAAGCGGGACGACTTGCGCTGGGCTACGCAGACGAAATTTTTGCCTTGAGCGATGCCTTGAAAATGAATTTGAGTCGCCAGCAGGGAGTGCCTAGTTTGCCTTTGCGGGTCGGTATCTCGGATGCGGTGCCTAAGAATATTGCCTACCGCATCTTAGCTCCCGTAACGGAGTTGGGTGGACAAAATGCACCGGTACGCCTGATTTGTCATGAAGGTAAATTAGATCAATTGTTGACCGAACTCGCGCTGCACCGGCTGGATATGGTGGTAGCGGATCGGCCCTTGCCCAGTGGTGTGCGCGTGCGTGGTTTCAATCACAAGTTGGGGGAGAGTGATGTGGCTTTTTTCGCCACGCCGACATTGGCCAAAGCGTGCAAGAAATTTCCGGCTTGCTTGGATCGGATAGCACTGCTCATGCCGGGCGAAGACTCCAGTATGCGCGGTCGTCTGGAGCAATGGCTGGAGGTGCAGCACTTAGTGCCGAGAGTCGTGGGAGAGTTCGACGATGGAGCGCTCATGAAAGCCTTTGGTCAAGCCGGCTGTGGTATTTTTCCTGCTGCAGCCGTTAACGGTCATGAAGTGGAAGCGCAGTATGGAGTGCGTGAAATTGGCCGCACCAGTGCGGTACGTGAGGCTTTCTACGCCATTACCAGTGAACGTCGTATTACCCGTCCCGCGGTGTTGACGGTGACAGAAGCGGCACGCGATAGTTTATTTTCCGCCTAAAGACTTCGTGCGGCGATGTCGCATTAAGAATAGACCGGTGTGGTAATACTATGCGTGACGGAATGAGCGTACTGCGTTGGTCACCCGATTGACCGCTACAAAATCGATGCTAATTTTATCTTGTGCGATTGGCCGGAAGAATTGGTTAGTAAATTCGACCTGCTTGGGATGCAGGCGAAAACTCTCGAGCGCCTTGACGTGTATAAACTCGATCAGCCAACAGCAGCGATAGTGGGTTTGTTCGGTGATCGCCCAGCCGGTGAAGACGCGACGTACGCCCGGAATGGTGCCGAGGACTGCTCGCCCGTGCGCGAGCATCGATTCAATTTGCGTGTCCGTTGCACCTTCCACGTTATACATAATGACCTGCTCAACCGGTAGCCAGGCATGACATTGCATCAGCACTTCGGCGGCGCGCCCAGCCGAGCCCCATAGGCGCATGCAGTGTTCAATGTGTTCCTGCAAGGCGTGCCGAATACCTTGCATGGTTTCGAGATAACCGCCGACACAAGTCTGCGCGCGCGTGCGAATATATTTTGCGGCGACATCGGACAATCCGGTATAGCAGTTAATTTTCGCGATGCCGTGCAGTATTAATTTATGGTACTGCTCTTCAGTCAGCCCACTGCCGCCATGCAGTACGAGTGGCATACCGAGGGCCTCGTTGATACGTTTTAAGCGCTCGAAATCCAACTTTGCACGACCGCGCAGACGACCATGCACGGTGCCGATGGAGACCGCCAGACAGTCCACGCCAGTGCGCTCGACATAGGCTTTGGCTTCTTCGACGGACGTGTAAATCACTTCACCGGGATGTTTGGCTGCGTTTTCACCCTCGCCGCCAGCCACATAGCCCAGTTCGCCTTCGACGGTTACGCCGCAAGCGTGAGCCATGTCCACCACGCGCCGTGTTTGGGCGACATTCACCGGAAACGCTTCGTGCGATACATCCACCATGACACTGTTACACCCCAGATTAATGGCGCGCACGGCTGAATCGTGGTTTGCACCGTGTTCGAGATGAATGGCGACGGGCACCGTGCACTCCCGTGCGGCGCGTTCGGCTGCGGCCATGATCAGCGCGAAGTCATAACTCTCGAAATGCGATTCAGCGAGACCCAGAATCACCGGTGAGCGGCAGTGTTCTGCCGCTGCGATAATCGCTTCCAAAAAATCCAAACTCACCAGTTCGAAACTGCCCACAGCATACCCATTACGGTAAGCGTGCTGCAGCATATCCCCCATGTCGACTAGCGGCATTATTTTCCCTCGTGAGAGCCAAATTGTTGTTCGACTACTAGATGCAGTTCATCCAGCGCCGATCCGGTAATGAGGCCGGCGCAGTGATGGTAAAGCCACAGATTGCAAGCGATGGGTTCATATAAATTATCGCGCGCGTGAATTTGAAAGTCGCGCCAGGCCATGACTAGTTGGTCCTCGGCAAAACTATCGACACAGCGCCAGCAGTCGTCCTGTAAAATTACTTCTAAACCACGATGCTGCACCAGCGCAACGCGTAATGGGTTTTCAATTCTCAGTAACGCGAGCCGCACTCGGTTGTAACACACCGCCTCAATCAATTTGGGGAAAATGCGCCAAGGCTCGATCTCGTGTGACGTATCCATATCGGGGTTTTAGCGCGTTTGCGGCATGTTGCGTTGCCGTACTATGACGGATTATGCCGATGCGGCATCGCTGTCGAGCCGGCCTTCGATAAATACGCGGCTGGCTAAAATATCTTCGGCTTCAATCGTCATGAGATCATTCTTGCTCAACGATTTACTCGCGTTGGCAAACAGCCGATTGGCTTGGCGTAGGCGCGCACGGTCCAGCGCATTGCGAACCGAGCGGGCATTGGCGAAATGCTCTAAGGTCATGCGCAAAGTGATGTACCGATGGAAGGCTTTCTCCGCGTCGGGGCTGAAGCGGTAGTTCTGTGTAGCCAACATCAGTTTGGCAATATGCAACAACTCATCCGCGCTGTAGTCGGGGAAATCGATGTGGTGCGCAACACGGCTACGCATACCCGGGTTGCTGTGGAAAAACTTATCCATACGGTCTTTATAACCGGCTAGGATCACGACTAAATCATCGCGGTTGTTTTCCATGACTTGCAGCAGAATTTCGATGGATTCAGCGCCGTAGTCGCGTTCGTTTTCGGGCTTGTAAAGATAATAAGCTTCGTCGATAAACAGCACGCCGCCCATGGCTTTTTTAATCACTTCTTTGGTCTTGGGCGCGGTGTGACCGATGTATTGGCCGACTAAATCATCACGCGTGACGGAAATCAAATGGCCTTCGCGCACATAACCTAAGCGATGCAAAATTTCGGCCATGCGCAAGGCCACGGTGGTCTTGCCCGTACCGGGGTTGCCGGTAAAGTTCATGTGTAGAGTGGGGGTCTCGGAAGTCAGCGCAAATTGTTTGCGCAGCCGATCCACCAATAAGAGCGCCGCGATTTCGCGGATACGTGTTTTAACCGGCACCAGGCCGATCAGCTCACGATCAAGCTTGTCCAAGACTTCTTTTACATTCGAGGCTTTAAATTCAGCTTCAAGATTAACGGGTGCATCATCGGCCAGCACCGTCGGGTTTTCTGAATCGTTCGTATCATTCATGGCCAAACTCCGGTTAACGCCAGGTAAAAAACGGTGACGAGCGCAACAGCTTACCCGCCACCGCTACAGCTTACTTAATAACGCTCGCCTTCAGGCTTATCCGTTGCATAAGAGTGGATGCTGTAACGAATCATCCGGCCCCCAACTTCCTGACGAACCAAGCCAAAGCCTGGCTCTTTCTTTGGACGATTCACAATGTAGGACATGGTCACGCTCTCTACCCCACGCACCGCGCTAAACGCAATAACGCGGATGTAGTGATTGGGATAGGTCTTACGGCAATTGTTCACTTCCATCAAAATTCCAGCGGGATCTTTCAGGTCGAACATCGGGTTGCCGAACATCTCCCAATAGGTATTGCGCGGGTGCGGATCGTCGGTATATTCAACGCTCAGCGCCCAACCTCTACCCAGGGCGTATTTGATTTGCGCGGTGATTTGCGCATCGGTCAAGTCAGGCAGAAAAGAAAACTGCCCTTGCGTGACGCGATTGCCAAGATTGGTCATCATAGTTGCTTCTCCTTATCTGAATTAAACGCTGGCCGTGGTGGACGGCACAAAGTCGGGGCTATCGGTGGATTCGTAGTTGAAAGAAACATCCTTCCACGTATCCAGACCGGCTTTGAGCGGGCCGCACCATTTCGCTGCGTCTTGCAGGATCTGCGGGCCTTCATTCCAGATGTCGCGACCTTCGTTACGCGCCATCACCATCACCTCTAGTGCGGTACGGTTGGCGATTGCACCGGCTTGAATACCATCCGGATGGCCAATCGTGCCGCCGCCGAATTGCAGCACTACATCGTCGCCCAAGTAGGTCAACAACTGATGCATTTGCCCAGCGTGAATACCACCGGAAGCAACCGGCATACACTTATTCAACGAAGCCCAATCTTGTTCGAAGAAGATACCTTTTTCGAGTTGGATGTCGGTGTGCGTGTCGAGCAGCGTGTCGTAGTAACCGCGAATCATCAAGGGGTCGCCTTCCAGCTTACCCACTACGGTGCCTGCGTGGATGTGATCCACACCGGCCATCCGCATCCACTTACAAATCACGCGGAAACTCATGCCGTGATTTTTCTGGCGCGAATAGGTCGAGTTACCGGCGCGATGCAAGTGCAGAATCATGTCGTTCTTACGCGACCAGATGGCCATCGACTGAATCGCGCTATAGCCGATCACCAGGTCGATCATGATGATGATCGAGCCCAAGCTCTTCGCGAACTCAGCACGTTCAATCATCTCTTCCACGGTGCCGGCGGTCACGTTCATGTAGTGACCTTTGACTTCGCCGGTTGCTGCAGACGCTTTGTTCACCGCATCCATGCAATACAGAAAACGATCGCGCCAGTGCATAAAGGACTGCGAGTTAATGTTCTCGTCGTCTTTCATGAAGTCCAAACCACCTTTAAGCGCTTCGTACACCACGCGGCCATAATTGCGACCGGACAGACCCAGCTTTGGCTTGGTGGTTGCACCCAATAGCGGACGGCCAAACTTGTCCATACGCTCGCGCTCGACGATCACGCCAGTTGCAGGGCCTTGGAACGTCTTCAGGTAAGCGACCGGAATACGCATATCTTCCAAACGCAAAGCCTTCACGGCTTTCATACCGAACACGTTGCCGATGATGGATGCGGTCAAGTTGGCAATCGAGTTGCCTTCAAACAAATCGATGTCGTAGGCGATATAAGCAAAGTACTGGGCTTCGGTTTTGGTGCCCGGGCCGGTGTTCGGCACGAGGTCAACCCGGTAAGCTTTAGCGCGATACATTTCGCAGGCGGTCAAGCGGTCGGTCCACACAACTGTCCAGGTCGCGGTGGAGGATTCACCGGCCACAGCGGCTGCACATTCTTCAGGATCAACACCCGCTTGCGGGGTCATACGGAACATAGCCATCACGTCCGTATCTTTAATCTTGTAGTCAGGCTCCCAGTAGCCCATCTTTTTGTAGGGAATCACGCCAGACTTGTAGCGTTCCTTGCCTTCTTTCATTGTTTCAGATGCCATGGTTATCTCCAAAAGTTGAAAAAACCGCACCGTGCCCGCCTAAATAATCTGCGGGCAATACCCATTTAAATCAAAAGGTATTTATTTCAGCACGTTGCGGGCATCATGCAAAATATAATTCATCAATAACAATCAATTGTTTCGATAGAATTGATAGATTAATATCTATACATAGAGGGGGGTGAAATGCGTCACAGTACTTTGCGCCAGCTTGAGGTATTTGAATCTATTGCCCGTTTAGGTAGTTTCACACGCGCCGCAGAGGAGTTGTATTTAACGCAACCCACGGTGTCGATGCAAATCAAAAAGCTCGCTGATGCGGTGGGTTTACCCTTGTTTGAACAGATCGGCAAAAAAATGTATCTCACCGATGCCGGACACGAGCTACAAAAAACCTGTCGCGGAATTTTTGATCATCTTTCCCATTTTGAGATGGTCACCGCCGATATGAAGGGCTTAAAAACCGGCAAGCTCCGGCTTGCCGTGGTCACTACCGCAAAATATTTTGCACCGCGCCTGCTGGGAATGTTCTGCCAGAAATATCCCGGTGTTGAGGTATCGCTTAAAGTGTCTAACCGCGAGCGCGTACTGGAGCGCTTGGAGGGCAACCAAGATGATCTGTATATCTTGGGTCAGCCGCCGGATGAAGTCGATGTCGTGGCGGAAGCCTTCTTGAATAATCCCCTGGTGGTACTCGCACCGGCGCAACATGCGCTTGCGCAGAAGAAAAAAATTCCGCTCAAACGCATTGCCGAAGAACCGTTTTTACTGCGCGAGCCTGGTTCCGGCACGCGCATCGCGACCGAGCGCGTGTTTGCCGAGCAAGGACTTAAACTCAAGATGCGCATGGAACTGGGGAGTAACGAAGCCATCAAGCAGGCGGTGATCGGCGGTTTGGGAATTTCGGTGTTGTCCAGCCAAACGCTTGCGCTGGATGCGTCATCGGGACAATTTGTAATTCTGGATGTGCAGGGTTTTCCCATTCAGCGCCACTGGTATTTCGCTTATCCCGCAGGCAAACAGCTCTCCATCGTAGCACGCACTTTTGTGGATTATCTGCGGCAGGCTTCTACCCTTATTGATGCGCCGGCGCGCTGATTTCACCCAAGTTACAATGCCGTTAATTCCAATCCTGAACAAAGGATACCGTCCGTGGAAATTACCTGCTATCGCGACCAAGAGCTGGCGCGTGAAGCGCGATATTTGCCGTCCAACACTTACAACTTGGCACTCACTCTACTGGCGTGCAGCACTACCGGTAATGTGTTCGTCCCCATTCGCAGCATGCAATGCCTGGCAATTCTGGATGCCGAGGAATGGGTGTTCCTGGAGGGTACGCGCAAGTGCTGGGTCGACATCGCAAGGAGCTTCAATTTTTATCGGTGTCTGTTTTTGAGAAAACCCAGCCTTCGCAGGCGGTGGGCATGTCTTAAAACAGACTAATTTTTCTAACCGACTAAATTTGTTTGATTTTTAACCGGTCACTAGTTATATCAAACACCAAACAAACATATCAAACATTTTACTTGCGTGTTCTCCGGCCTGATGTAAGAATGCAGTATAAAGTTCGCCAGGGAGCCCGCCATGTCGATTCTCACCAAGTACTTCGCAGACAGTGCTTTTGTGCGTTTGAAGCCGCATCTGAAGGATGGAGCCATCCGTCTTGTCGAGCAGGTGCTGGGCCTTCTGGATGCAGACGGCAAGGCGGGGGTGGACCAAGTCTTGGCAGCGTTGTTTCCCATGGCCCAAACTGCCAGCGCAAACGCCCAGCTCAGCCGCTTGCGCTCGGAGATCAAGCGCGCCGCCGGTGACCACGACATCCCCCTGCAATTGAACATCACCAAAGACAAGCGCGCTGGTGCAAAAAATCGTTGGGTATGGTTCGATGGCGGTATTACCGGTTCACCGTAAGCCCGCACCGGCGATCTAAACGCGATTGCGCCCGAACGCTGGATTCAAAATCAGCTCGGCCTACCGGCCGATTGCGTCACTTGCGATGTGGTGTTGATCACTGTTAACAAATACGAAACCGCAGGCGTGATCAAGCACTTCTCGCCTGGCAGCAAATCGTCCACAGAAAATCGCAAAGGTGCGGATTACAATCTGCTGGGCCTGCATGGCGGCATGCGGGTGGTGCATGTCATCAGTAAACCGGGCGCGGGTGAAGCGCAGGCTAGCGTGCACGACGCGATCACGGTTTGGCAACCGCGCGCCGTGATCGCGCTGGGTATTGCCTTTGGCGTGAACCCCGCCAAGCAAAAAATAGGCGACGTGCTGGTGGCTGAGGCCATTCGTGGTTACGAGTTGGCGCGTGTTAATGCAGACGGCAGCATTACGCCACGCGGCGACAAACCGCCGACATCGCATGTGCTATTTTCTCGCTTCAAGTTCCTCGACCAGATGAAGCACACCAACCCGGCCACCGCAACGCATTGGCCGACAGTGCATTGCGGCACCTTGCTCAGCGGCAACAAGCTCGTGGATAACCTGAACTACCGCACGAGTCTGCTCGCACTGGAACCCGAAGCGATTGGCGGCGAAATGGAGGCGGTCGGCGTACAACTTGCCGCGGATCGGAGCAAGGTCGACTGGATCGTCGTTAAAGCTATTAGCGATTGGGGTGACGGCAATAAAAGCACCGTGGACAAAAAACGCGATCAACGCATCGCGGGCGATCATGCCGCGCTGGTGGTGAAGGCTGCGCTGGATATCGGTAGCCTATATCTGAATCCGGATCCGGATTCAGGGGCAACTCAACGCGGCCCACGCATAAATTTTCCCGACAAAGATTTTGTCTCCGAACGGCATTGGATATCCAGTACTGGCGCGCGCGCCAACCTGGACAAAAACCTCAGAAATATGCCACGCGATGCCGCCGAGCGCGGTACCGAAGTCATGCCCTATTTGCTCGATTGGGTCAACGCGCCCGACGCGCCCGCGCTGTTCGCCCTGCTGGGCGAATACGGTATGGGAAAAACCGTCATCAGCCAAAAGCTGTGCACGCTACTCAACCAGCGGCTGGAAGCCGACACCACACAGGCGATCCCGCTGCTGTTCGATCTACGCAACCTTACCGGCTTGGACAAGCGCGTGCCCACGCTACGCGAAACACTGGAAGAATGCATGGCGCGCGGTTGGCAAACCCCCGCGACCATCAGTAAATACACCCTGGAGCATGTATTGCAGTGGATGGATCGCGGCGCGGTCATCATCCTAGATGGTTTGGACGAGGTGCTGGTCAAGCTGAGCGAGGCCGATGGCCAAATCTTTACCAACACCTTACTCAAATTACTGTTCGACACCAAGCAGCGTCCCACACTGCGCGGCAAGCCGCGCATGCTGCTGACTTGCCGCACCCAATACTTTCGCACCTTGCCCGACCAAAACAACCACTTCACCGGGCAGGAGCGTGGCGAGCACAATGCCGGCGCTTATCGCGCCATGCTGCTGCTGCCGCTGACAGAAGATCAGGTACTAGGCTATTTACGCGCCGCAGCACCCGACGGTATCGATGCCGAGCGCCTGCTTGACACCATCCGCTCGGTACACAATTTGGAAGAACTCACGCAGCGCCCCTACACCTTGAAGCTGGTGACCGAATTCATTCCCGAGATTGAAAGCGACCGCCTCGCGGGCCGCACCGTGTATGGCGTCACTTTATATCGGCGCATGGTGCAGCGTTGGCTGGAGCGCGACAGCGGCAAACACCATATCAAACCCGAACACAAACTGCGCTTGGCGGCCCACCTGGCCGCACACCTGTGGAACAGCCGCCGCAGCGTATTGCCGGCAGAATCGATAGAAAGCTGGTTCCATGCGTGGCTGGAACAACAGTCGGACATAAATCGCCGTTATGCAAGCTTGCCGCCCGACCATCTGGAAGAAGATCTGCGCACAGCCACCTTCCTGGCGCGGCAGGACGACGAGGGCGCAAGCGGCTTTCGCTTTGCGCACACCTCTTTGCAAGAATTTTTTCTGGCCGATTATTTATTTCAAGCCCAGCGCAGCGACGCGCCGCAGCGCTGGGCCATGCCCGTGCCGAGCAGCGAGACCCTGGATTTTTTGGGGCAGATGTTCGCCGAGGCCGCCGACACGGCGCTATTGCAAACCCTGCAAGGCTGGCGGCACACATACCGCGCACAAGCCAGCGAGTTGCTGTTGGCCTATACGCTCGCCGCGAAGGGCAAGGGCTGGCCCGCTCCGCTGCTACAAGGCATCAACCTGCGCGGCGCCGTGCTGCGCGCTTGGCGCTTCAACGAACGCGCCGGCGATCCGCACATGTGGTCCGACCACACCGCCGCCAAGTCGGGCTGGCTGGATCTCAGTGGCGCCGACTTCAGCGGCGCCGATCTGCGCGAAGTGCAGATGGCCGGCGTGCATCTCAGTGGTGCAAAGTTCGATCGCGCGCGCTTGGATCAGGCCGTGCTGTTGCGTTGCCGCGCCGATCAGGCTTCTTTCGCCGCCGCTGAACTCACGGGTGCGATCTTCCGCGACGGCTCCTTGATCGGCGCGCGTTTTGACCAGGCGCAAGGACACCGCACGCAGTTCTTGCACACTAGCCCGGGCCTGGCGCTACAAGAGTCCCGGTTAAAGCAGTCCCTGATCGCGCCGTGCGCCGACCGCTTGCTATCGCTCGCGCCGTCGCCCTCGGCCCACCCTCAACTGCGTTGGCTCGTCGGGCATGCAGGTGGGATCAACGCCTGCGCTTGGTCGCCCGACGGCGCGCGGCTGCTCTCGGCAAGTCATGACGGCACGCTGCGGGTGTGGGATGCGGCGAGTGGCGAGTTGCTGCACACCCTTACCGGGCATAAAGATTGGATTATGTCCTGCGCTTGGTCGCCCGACGGCGCGCGGCTGCTCTCGGGCGGGTATGACCGCACGCTGCGGGTGTGGGACGCGGCGAGTGGCGAGTTGCTGCACACCCTTACCGGGCATGGAAATTGGATCAATGCCTGCGCTTGGTCGCGCGACGGCGCGCGGCTGCTCTCGGGTGGGGATGACGGCACGTTGCGGGTGTGGGATGCCCTGACTGGAGTGCCGCTGCGCGTACACGCCGTTACGCCGTATGGCCATGCCGCATGGCTGCCGCAAGAAAATACGGTATTGGTGGTTGGCGGAGACGCGTGGCGATGGCTGGCTTGGCAAGTGCAGGACGCAGATGGCTGGCTGACCCGATTGCCTCTGGAAACATTTGGCAACGTGTATTGATATGATAAATGGACATGAGAAATAGCCCCGAAAGCAGATTTCTATAGCGTGTAACAGGATTGGGATTGGTGAGTAATGTATCCTCGAAAACGGTATACAATTTAAAAATCCGAGCCGAACCGGAGAATGCTGTGATGCAGATCACCTGCTATCGCGATCAGGAATTAGCCCATGAAATGCGCCATCTGCCGGCCGCTACGTACAATCTCGCGTTGACGCTGCTGGCGCGCAGTGCATCGGGAAATGTGTTCGTCCCCATTCGCAGCATGCAATACCTGGCAATTCTGGATGCCGAGGAATGGGTGTTTTTGGATGGCGCACGCAAATGTTGGGTTGACATTGTGTGGCGCCATTTTCGGCCCCAGGCCCGCGTATCGCTGGATGACCCCGTGGCGTACGAGGCGGTATTTTACCAAGCCGATGCGCGGAATCTCATGGTACGTCTGCTAGCGGAGTTGCCTCGTGCGCTGCAGGACTTGGCGAAGAAGGAGCGGGTTGAAGGTTCGGCGCGAGTGCTTAAATTTCCGGCACCTAAGTTCGGCTAGTCAACATGCGTTTATTCATCATCGTCTAACTCGGCATCCCAGCCGTTGTTGCGTGCGTTGGCGATGGCTTCTGCATACAGCTTTGTGTGACGCTCGCGTAGCGCATCCGGTAAGCGGCTTGGTAGGTGGGCGTAGGGCTCCCAGGCGGCGTAGACTTGTTCGTACAAAGCTTGCATGCGTGCGCCGTCCCAACCGGCGCAGGTTTGTGTTTCGGGCAGAATACCGAATATCCAGGCATCGCGCACAATGCGTCCGAGATGCGTTAAACCGCTCTTTTCGTCGTGGTCGATTCCGTCGTAAACTTTTATGGTCATCGGGTGAGTCCTGCGTAGAGGATCGGCAATTTTTCCGGCAGGCGCTCAACGCGGTCTACCACCAGATAATTTTTAGCGCCGAAAATGCGCGACACGTATTGGTCGGCGCGCGGGTCTAAAGACATGCAGTAGGTTACCACGCCCGAGCGCCCGGCTTCTTCTACCGATTTTTTGGTGTCGTAGCGCAGATATTGCGGGTCGCGTACATCGACATCGGCCGGTTCACCGTCGGTGATTACCATTAACAATTTTTTCGACGATCTTTGCAGTTTCAGGTAATGCGTCGCATGGCGTATGGCGGCACCCATACGCGTGGAAAGTTGGCCGGTCATGCCGGCAATTTTGGCTTTGGGTGTGTCATCGTAGGGCTGGTCGAAATCCTTGAAGCGGAAATATTCGACATTATGTCGTCCATCCGAACAGAAGCCGTGGATGGCAAACGGATCACCCACTTTGGCGATGGCATCCGACAACAACACACAGGCTTGCTGCGTGAGTTGCAATACGGTTTGCTCTTGGCCGGCTACTTTTTCGTTGGTGGATTCGGATAAATCCAGCAGCACCAGCACGGAGATGTCGCGCGTTTTTCGGATTGAACGCATCATGATGCGCGGGTCGGGTTGCAGGCCCATGCGCATATCGATGGCGGCGCGGATGGCGGCATTGATGTCGATTTCGTCGCCGTCTTCCAGTTTGCGAATGCGCTGCACGCCTTGCGGCTGCATCGCATCGAGAACGAACTTCATGCGTGAAATGACGCGTTTGTGCTGCGCAGTGATGTCGTCGATCACTTGCAGATCACCCGACTTGGCGCGTTTTTCTTGCACGGTTGCCCAGCTTGGGCGCTCCAGTTGAATTTGATAATCCCATTCCGAATAGTGATAAGGCGCGGAAATCGGATCCCGGCCTTCAAGTTCATTAAAACTTTTACCCTTGTCTTCGTAGGGAAATAATTCGGTGTCCAACACCCAGATTTCCTCGGCATCGTCACCGGCGGTTTCGACATCAATTTCATTCGCCATTTCGATAACACTAACGTGTTTACGCACTTGCTTAACCGATTCGTAGCCGGCGCTCGCGGCTTTATTGAAATCGAATTCTTCAAATTCCCAGAAGTAACGATTGTCATCGCGGTAGGGTGCCGTCAGTACATCGCTGCGCGGGTTGAAGGGAATTTTTTT
Organism: Betaproteobacteria bacterium; assembly: GCA_043783305.1. GTDB lineage: Bacteria > Pseudomonadota > Gammaproteobacteria > Burkholderiales > Thiobacteraceae > RBG-16-58-11. The sequence continues at coordinate 23,702 of JAYVZN010000080.1, read as the reverse complement.
GGCCGTAAAGGCATGCGCCAACTGCACACCGATTTCCCAGGAAGTGTGGTTGGTGTCGAGTTTAGCGGCGGCTTTCCGGAACAGTGTGCGCCCTTGTGTGATCCAGGCATCGTGGTCCTGGTAGTGGTCGTCCAGCAGCGCGCGTGCCAAGCGGTTGAGATAATCGCCCGCGCTGGCGGATTGCGCGGCGGTAATGGTATGTAATTTAGACCACAGGATTTTTAGGCCGGGAAACGCGCGTACCGATAAGGCTTCAACGCGCGCATCCTCGATCACGGCGATCACGGCCATTTGCCACGGATTTAGTGATTCCGCCGAGATCGGGGTCTTGGTATAGACTAAATGCGCGGCACAGTGCGCCGCCGCGGCGCGGTAACCTTCCAGTCCCGGCACAACCGCCGCACCTTCAGGCGTGAAATCGTCGATGGCATCCGGCAGGTGCATGAAATAATTTTCGACGAAGGGCTTATAGCCTGCGCGCGTTTCAAAATCGCCGGAAGTGGGCTTCATAAAAAAATCGCGCGCCCACAGTGCGCGCAGATACATGTTGATGCGTCGTTGCACGTCGACAAACAGCGTACCCTTGCGCTCTTTTTGCAGAATGGCCAGCGACTCTTTTGTATTGAGTCCAAAATATTTAATCTGTTCTTCGTAGTTGGTGCGGTGCGCATGTGCGCCCCACATGGCCCAGCGCCGCAGGCCGCCCAATGTGAGTTGGCCGAACAGTACATCCAGCTTATCCAGCATGGGACGTAGGCCACGCGGTGCCTGCGCAATTAACGTGTTCAGGAAATTCAGATATTTTAGGAAGAGCTCGGGATCACCCAAACGTTTAGCCGCCGTCGGGGCGGTGGCCAAAATCATTTCAATCACCGCGCCGGAAGTTCTGGAGGCCAGAGTGAGTGCGGTGGTGGCCAGATCGGCCACCACATCTTCGCCCACTTCTTTGGCAACCAAGGGTGCATTTTCCAACCAGGCAACGACTAGATCGCAACCACGCCCAAGGCTGCGCAATGCGACGGCCCCCTTGATGTAATTATCCAGGCCGCGCGGCGAATAAGTCTTTGTCGCGTCTACCCACGTTGAGCGTAGAATTTTCTGCGACTCCGGAGTCAGCTCCTCAAGTAGATGGCTGTAATCGTCTAGATTAATACTCATATATCCTCTCTAGGCGAAGTACCGCGCCTAGAATTCGTTATGCAGTTTTTTGTATCCGAGTACCAACGAAATATTGGTTTGGGCTACATCCTCCGAAAAGCTTGAAAAATCCGGCGAGACCTGTTCGATCGCACTCAAGTCTGAGTCGGAATGAACCGTCGTAGTCGAAGGGATATGAAACTTGGGCGGCACGCAGCAGCCCTCCACCACGGAGTTGTGTCTAATGACCGAATCTTCGCCCACGGTGCAGTTGAACAGAACCGAATTGAAGCCGACGAATACCCGATCACCTACCTCACACGGCCCATGAATAATGGAACGATGCGCAATAGAGGTATATTCACCGATCAACACCTTGCTGCCGGATTTGGAGTGAATCACTACCCCGTCCTGAATATTGGAATTCGCACCGATGATGATCGGCTCTAGCGTGCCATCCGACTTGGTTTCGTCTGCGCGAATCACCACATAGGGGCCGATAAACACATTTGGCCCGATGATGACCTTGCCACAAATGATGGCGGTGAAATCCACGTAGGCGGACTCGTCAATAACGGGTAGATCTCCATTAGGGTTTTTTCGGATCATAATATACCTGCCTATTTTAGAAAAAAGTGGTCACCGCCGCATCAAGCGCATCGCGCATATCTGGATCATCAGTGATCGGGCGCACCAGGGTGACGCGGCAGGCATCTTTGGATTTTACCCCTTTGGCGATCAAGCTGCCTGCGTAGATCAACATACGCGTAGAGATACCTTCATCGAGACCGTGGCCTTTTAAGTTGCGCGCACGTTCGGCGATGGACACCAACTTATCAGCTATTTCTTTCGATACGCCGGTTTCGTGCGAGACGATTTCAGTTTCGATAGCGTGATCGGGATAATCGAAATCGAGCGCACCGAAGCGCTGTTTGGTCGACTGCTTTAAATCTTTCATCAACGATTGGTAGCCCGGGTTGTACGAAATCACTAACTGAAAATCCGCGTGTGCGTTGACCAACTCCCCCTTTTTTTCCAATGGCAAGACGCGGCGGTTATCCGTCAGCGGGTGAATGACCACGGTGGTGTCCTGGCGGGCTTCCACTACCTCGTCCAGGTAGCAGATCGCGCCGAAGCGCGCGGCGATGGCAAGCGGACCATCTTGCCAACGGGTGCCCTGGGCATCCAATAAAAATCGTCCCACCAAATCGGACGCAGTCATGTCTTCGTTGCAGGCGACGGTGATCAAGGGTTTCTTGAGTTTCCACGCCATGTATTCGACAAAGCGCGTTTTACCGCAACCGGTCGGGCCCTTCAACATCATGGGCATACGCACCGAGTAGGCGGCTTCGTACAGATCTACCTCATCCGCAACGGCGTGATAGTAGGGTTCTTTTTCAATCCGGTATTGCTGGATGATATCGGTCATTTCTAGCTCCGGATTTTTTCACCATAGAGGCGCAGCGGCACTGAGGTATGCAGACCAGAAGGAGGGCTTCTTGTCTTTTGATGTTGCTGTGTCGATGTCGCTGTGGTGCAGAGACAAAAAGCCCCCGCCGCCTCGCGGCGACGGGGGCTGATTTACGGAATTACCCGCGCCGCGCGATTAAATGGTCTTGCCGCGGTAAATCACCATCGCTGCACCCTGGGATTGGTTGAAGTTGTTGTAACCAACCAGGCGCACGTGGTTATCCGGGTTGGCTTTGTGGCAGGCTTCGGCTTCAGCCAATACGCGATCTACATCGGTTTCGCCGAACATCGGCAGCTTCCACATGTACCAATAGGAGTCCATTAGGTATTCAGGTTCGGTGTGCTCGATGGCCGGATTCCAACCTTTTTTCACCAGATATTCAACTTGCTTTTTGATGCTTTCCGTCGTCATGGCGGGCAGGTAGGAGAAGGTCTCGAATTTGCGGCTGGCAGGGTCACTTATGCGCGATTTGTAATCCATCACTTCAGACATTTTATTTCCTTTTAGAGGTTAGGTTGAGGGCCGCGGCATTCGGGGCGGCTGTGCCGCTATCCCTGAATGCCGATGCCGGATTATTTGTGTGCTACGTCCAGTTTGTCGACGGTATCGAATTCGAATTTGATTTCTTTCCAAGTTTCCATGGCGATCTTCAATTCCGGCGAGTGTTTGGCGGCATTGGTTAGAATATCTTTGCCTTCCTTTTCGAGGGCGCGACCTTGATTGCGCGCTTCCACGCAAGCTTCGAGCGCGACACGGTTGGCTGCGGCACCTGCCGCATTGCCCCAAGGGTGACCCAAGGTGCCGCCACCGAATTGTAAGCAAGCATCGTCGCCGAAGATAGCGACGAGTGCGGGCATGTGCCACACGTGAATACCACCGGAGGCCACGGGGAAAACACCCGGCATGGAACCCCAGTCCTGATCGAAGAACAGGCCGCGGCTGCGATCTTCTTTAATGAATTTGTCGCGCATGGTGTCGATCCAGCCCAAGGTGGCTTCGCGATCACCTTCCAACTTGCCCACCACGGTACCCGAGTGCAGGTGATCGCCACCCGACAGGCGCAGCACTTTGGTCAATACGCGGAAGTGAATACCGTGGTGCGGGTTACGATCCAGCACGGCGTGCATGGCGCGGTGGATGTGCAACAACATGCCGTTGTTACGGCACCAGTTAGCCAGCCCCGTATTGGCAGTCAAACCACCGGTCAGGTAGTCGTGCATGATGATCGGTGCGCCGAGTTCCTTAGCGAACTCCGCACGTTTGTACATTTCTTCCGGGGTTGGTGCGGTGACGTTCAGATAGTGGCCTTTACGCTCGCCGGTTTCACGCTCCGCCTTTTGGCAGGCTTCCACCACGAATTCAAAACGATCACGCCAGCGCATGAACGGCTGGCTGTTGACGTTCTCGTCGTCCTTGGTCAAATCCAAACCGCCGCGCAGGCATTCGTAGACAGCACGACCGTAGTTCTTGGCGGACAAACCGAGTTTCGGTTTAATGGTGCAACCCAACAGCGGACGGCCATATTTATTCAAGCGGTCACGTTCAACCTGAATACCGGCAGGAGGTCCGCCGCAAGTTTTAACATAAGCGATGGGGAAGCGGATGTCTTCCAGACGCAGAGCGCGCAGGGCTTTAAAGCCGAAAACGTTACCCACCAAAGAGGTCAGTACGTTCACCACGGAGCCTTCTTCGAACAGGTCAATTGGGTAAGCCACAAAAGCGTAGAAGCAGGTGTCGTCACCCGGTACATCTTCGATGCGATAAGCGCGGCCTTTGTAGTAGTCCAGATCCGTCAGCAGATCGGTCCAAACCGTGGTCCAGGTACCGGTGGAGGATTCGGCGGCTACCGCAGCGGCGATCTCTTCGCGGTCTACGCCTGCTTGCGGGGTGATTTTGAAGCATGCCAGCAGATCGGTATCCAGGGGGGTGTAATCCGGTGTCCAGTAAGTCTGGCGGTATTCTTTTACACCAGCGTTATAGGTTTTGACAGCCATTGCAAGCTCCTTCGGGTGATTTTGGAATTCGGTTCGTCGCAACGAGGTGCGTCGAAATGAGTTGCGACTATACGCGCCGCATAATATAAGTAATAGTGAATTGTTTTGATGATTATCATCATATAATGCTTATGATTATATGGGTTTATTTTGGAAGCGTTCGGAGATAAAAAATGCCGCATTTTACGTTTCGCCAGCTCTCGGTCTTTGAAGCCGTGGCGCGGCTGCTTTCTTATTCCCGTGCAGCGCAGGAAATGCACCTGACGCAGCCCGCCGTTTCGATGCAGATCAAGCAGCTTGAGGAAAACGTCGGCTTGCCTTTGTTTGAGCAGTTGGGTAAAAAAATCTACTTAACGGAAGCCGGTCACGAGTTGTATCACTACAGCCGTACCATCGCCCAGCAGGTCGCCGAAGCCGATTCAGTGTTGAGCGATTTAAAAGGTTTGCAGCGCGGGCGGCTTAAAATTTCCGTTGCCAGCACGGCAAATTATTTTGCGCCGCAATTACTCGCTAATTTCAGTCAACGTTTTCCGACCGTGACCGTCAGTTTGGATGTCACCAACCGCCAAGCCTTACTCGCGCAGCTGGCCCATAATGAAATGGATATGGCGGTGATGGGCCAGCCACCGGAAGGCTTAGATTTGGTGGCTGAATCGTTTATGGAAAATCCGCTGGTGGTGATTGCGCCAGTGAGCCATGCGCTGGCCATCGAACAAGAAATTCCGCTCGAACGCTTGCGAAGTGAAACTTTTCTGGTGCGTGAAGAAGGCTCCGGCACACGCATCGCGATGGAGCGCTTCTTCGATCAACACGGCATTCAATTTCGCACCGGAATGGAAATGAGCAGTAATGAAGCTATCAAACAAGCGGTACAGGCCGGGCTAGGTTTGGGGATTTTGTCGTTACATACTATCGAATTGGAACTCGAAACCAAGCGCCTAAAAGTGCTGGAGGTCGAAGGCTTCCCCATCATGCGCCATTGGTACGTCGTACACCGCAAAGATAAGCGGTTATCGACGGTGGCGCTGGCCTTTAAGGCGTTTTTGCTAACGGAGGCAAAACAGATATTGGCACAGTAGCGAGTTGGCGAATTACCGCCCCGTAAGCTTTAGGTTGCAATGGCATTCGCTTCTTTTCATGTGGAACTGCGTAGCATGATCACAGGCTAAATCCCGGCAAACCATTCATAGCCTTGATCTTCCCAATAACCACCATTACCATCCGCGATGTCGGCAAAGCTGTCCACCAGTTTTATTTCCATCACGTATTTGGCCATTTTGTAACCGAGTTGGCGCTCGACCCGCAAGCGGATGGGCGCGCCATTTTTGATTGGCAAAGGCGCATCATTCAAGGCATAGGCCAGCAGTGTTTGCGGATGGTAAGCTTCTTCCATATCAATACTCTCGTAGTAAGCCGTACCTTGCTCGTCCATCAGGTCGGCGCAATAAAATACGACGTAGCGTGCGCTGGCCTTGGGCTGGGCGCGTTGCAGCAATTGGCTTAACGGCACACCTTGCCATTTTGCAATGGCACTCCAACCTTCGACGCAATCGTGACGCGTGATCTGGCTGCGGCTCGGCAGCGCCTTTAATTCAGCCAGTGTATAAAGTGCCGGCTGCTCAACCAGTCCGCTGATTTTAAGCTGGTAATCCTTGAACCCATTGGCAGCGAGCGCCTGATAGACAGGGCTATTGGGGTTGCTGGTACCATTGCTGCGAAACACCGGGGAGATATCCGCTGCACTGAATTCCTGCGCCAGCGCACGGCGCGGCACAATCAACTTTTGCGCGGTTTGCGTTAATTTTTCAGCGCTCGATAGCATTTTAGGAAACCATTCGGTTTGCGATAGCTGGTCGCAACCGGACAAAAATAGGCTGCTGCCCGTTACCAGGGCGCGCTCCAAAAATTGCCGCCGCTCTATTTTAATTTTGCTCATGCTCTGCCTCCTGTGCGGGTATCCGATAACGTCCGGTAATCATGGAACGTAAGTTGTTCCACAGACCGGAAATAATCACTTCGAAAACATGGATGAAGATAAAAGCGACCAGCGACCACGCGGCGATGAAATGCAGCGTGCGCGCCGATTGGCGTCCACCAAACAGATCGACCCAACCCGGCAGCAACGCATTCAGGCCCGGCGACATCGCAAGTCCGGCTACGATGACGAGTGGAAATAAACCAAAGATCACGCTCAGATATGTCAGTTTTTGTAGAATATTGTAGCGTTTTGCTGCGTCTCCGTGCGGGTGGCGAAAATGCAAATGATCGATGATGGATTGTCTGATGCTGCGCCAGTCGCGACGGGTAGGCGCCAGATCGCGTGTCAGGTGGCGGCTTGCCAGCGCATACAGCAGATACGCCACGCCGTTGATGACCAACAGCCAAGCAAAGAAAAAATGCCAGCGTCGCGCCATCGTCAACCACTGGCTTCCGGGCACAGTAATCCAAGATGGAAAACCGCGCACACGGGTACGTCCATCGGCATCGGTCGATACACCCAACACGCCGGTGGTCGTAAACGAGTAGCCCAATAGTTGGGTGGTACCAATCAGTCGGCCTTGTGCATCTTGCCGCGCACCCATTTGCAGCACGGGTGGTTGTCCGGTATACGAAGACTTACCCCAATAGAGGGCGGGATGCGCGTTAAATATTTGCAGCCCGCTCATGAGCAGTAGGCTGAAAGCGAGCACATTGATCCAGTGCATCACCCGTATCGCCAACGTGTGGCGATAATAGAGCGTGCTGTTAGCAGACGCTGTTGTATCGGTCTGAGACATGACACCTCCTCCACAAGACGAACATCACAAAAAAATCAAAGAAAAATCGATGCCTGCTGCGGTTTAAAAAAATCCATCGCCACAGGTTAGTATGCATTATCCGCTTCTATCGTAGTTTACTGGAAGTATAAAATTTATACCGGGCAGACTATGCCGTGGGCGGCATATCCAGGAAGATTCGGCCAATTGAAATTTATTGCGTTGGGGCGAAGCGCTCGCACAAATCCTTTACCACCGCGCTCTCGCCGCGTATGCGTAAGAAGGCGCCTGCTTCGTCGGCGCGTTCCTCTAGCACTTCGCAGCGCGCAAAAATTTCCCCACGCAGTTGCTGTGCCGACCAGGGCAGAAAAATTTCACCCTCGACGCGATCACGCTGAAAAAACGCGACGATGGTTTGGTGTAGTTTTGCGACATCTTCACTGCGGCGTGCGCTCATCACGATGCAATCGGGGTACTGCGCACGTAGCGCCGCCTCGTGTTCGGCTTGCGCGGCTGCGTCGCCGACATGGTCGATTTTGTTGAAGACGCGGATGCGCGGCACGGCTTCTGCGCCGATTTCGCTGAGCACCGTGTCGGTGACTTCGCGCTGGCGTTCATAGCCGGGGTCGCTCGCGTCGATGATGTGGAGCAGCAGCGAGGCATCGAGCGCTTCGTTGAGCGTGGATTTGAACGAGGCGACGAGTCCGTGCGGTAAATTTTTGATGAAGCCGACGGTGTCGCTGACGAGCACACGCGGTAGGCTTTCCGGGTGCAGGGCGCGCACGGTGGTGTCGAGTGTGGCGAAGAGTTTGTTGGCCACCAGCACTTCACTGCCGGTGAGGGCGCGCATGAGCGTGGACTTGCCCGCATTGGTGTAGCCAACGAGTGCTACGTTGGCAATTTCTTGGCGCTCTTGGCGCCGCGCGCGTTGCGTCTGGCGCTCGGCATCCATCGCGATAATCTCAAGCTGCAGTTCGGCGATGCGGTCGCGGATCTTGCGTTTGTCTAACTCGGTGTGCGATTCGCCCGCACCGCGACCACCGGTGCCGCTCCGCTGCCGTCCTTGCGGCCCCGCGAGCTTCGCCGCTTCGCGCAGGCGTGGTGCCATGTAGCCGAGGCGCGCAATTTCCACTTGCGCGCGTGCCGCGCGCGAGCTGGCGTGGCGATGGAAGATTTCGAGGATGACCATAGTGCGGTCCATCACCACGCAGCCGACCTCGATCTCGAGGTTGCGCGCTTGCGACGGCGATATCTCGTGATCGACGAAGACGGCATCGACCAGACCTACTTCGGGGTTGGCCTGGGGTGTTTTTTCCGGCGCAGCGGGCGTGGTTTCGTTGTCGATGAAGGCGCGTATTTCCTGCCGTTTTCCAGTACCCAGGTAGGCTGTCGCGTCGAAGCTGGTGCGCTTTTGTGTAAAGGTGGCTGTGATCGTGTAGCCCAGTGTCTTGGCTAAATCACGCAACTCGGCCAGCGAGGCCTCGAATTCGACATCGCTCACACTCGGCAGTTGCACCGCCGCCACGACAGCGTATAGGGGCTTCTCTTTGACTTCTTTTGGCATTAAGGGATTACTTCTCTTGTGTGGGCGAAGGCGGATTGTATAGTACCGGCCAATAACTCACCCACTCTAACTCTCCCGTTGCGAGGGAAGGCATTGATGACGGGTACTATTTGCCGGATACAGCGTTTTGCGTCGACAATATCCACATATGTCCAATAAATTACGCATCATTGGCGGCGAATGGCGTAGCCGTATTCTGACTTTTCCCGAGCAAGAGGGCTTGCGCCCCACACCCGACCGAGTGCGCGAGACTTTGTTCAATTGGCTAGGGCAGTATCTGCAAGGCAAGATTTGTCTGGATTTGTTCGCCGGTAGCGGCGCGCTGGGTTTTGAGGCGGCTTCGCGCGGGGCACAACAAGTGACGTTGATTGAGCAGAGCGCAAAAGTGGTCGCGGTCTTGCGCGACAACGCGGCGAAATTGAATGCGGAGCGGGTCAGCATCACGCGGGCCGACGGGCTGCGCTGGCTGGGCGCTAATGCGGGCGTGTATGATGTGATTTTTTTGGATCCGCCGTTTCAGTCCGGCTTGCTGGATAAGCTGCTACCGTTGCTTGCGGCGCATTTAACGCCGACCGGCTGTGCCTATGTGGAGAGTGGTGCGGAGATCATCCCGCCGCCTGGTATGTGGTTGGCGAAAAGCGGACATGCCGGTCAAGTTTATTTTGGATTACTCTCGAGAATCGACCATGCCTAAGCGCCGTATTGTTTACCCAGGAAGTTTTGACCCGATCACGCGCGGCCACGAAGACTTGGTACGACGGGCGAGTGCCTTGTTCGACGAAGTGATTGTGGGTATTGCCGAAAGCCCTACCAAACGCCCATTTTTTACGCTGGAGGAGCGCATTGAGATGGCGCGCGAGGTGCTGGCCGATATACCCGGGGTCAGCATTGTGGGCTTCTCCGGCCTATTGCTGCGGTTTTTGGCCGAACAGCAGACGACTATGGTGCTGCGCGGCCTGCGCGCAGTCTCCGATTTTGAGTACGAGTTTCAACTGGCGGGCATGAACCGCAAGCTCAATGCGGACGTAGAAACCCTGTTTCTCACGCCTTCGGAGCAATACATGTTTATATCATCCTCGTTGGTGCGAGAAATTGCGCGCCTCGGTGGTGATGTTAGTCAATTTGTGCATCCCTTGATAAATTGCAAACTCAATGCCAAAATGGCTTGAATATTAGTAAGTACCTATATTATTAAGGCAACGGATCTATGTCTTTAATCATTACCGATGAATGTATTAATTGCGATGTGTGCGAACCCGAGTGCCCCAATGGCGCGATTTCGCAGGGCATCGAAATTTACCTCATCGATCCCAATTTATGCACCGAATGCGTAGGGCACTACGACGAGCCGCAGTGTCAGCAGGTGTGCCCGGTGGATTGCATTCCGCTCGGCATCGAGGAAAGCAAAGACGTTCTCAACGAGCGTTATTTAATTATCAGTGGGCAGAAAGAGGCCGCCGTGTAACGGTCGCGGCGAGTGTTGTATTGGATGTAGAAAATGAAAACGGCCTAGGTGGTTTCACCTAGGCCGTTTGATTTTGGTAGGCCGTGCGGGATTCGAACCTGCGACCAACGGATTAAAGGTTTCAATAACCCGTTGTTTTTAATATTATTGGCCTGCCTTCATTCGCTAATGTTTGCCAGTTATTTTTCCAATTGTTACGCTCATTCTGAGTTTTATCTTGGTGATTCATCTAGCCAGATTTTTTGGTGCCTGACTTTTGCTCAGTGATAAGATGAACTGGGGCATTAGGGTCATTAATTTGAAAGAACGTATCATTATTAGCAAGTTTCATATACTTATTCCAACGAGTTGCCCGGGCTATTTTTTTTGAAGAAATTATCCAGAGAAATGCAGGAGAGGTTAATTCGCAAATCTCAAAAGATTATGCGTCGAGCCGCCAAGGAGTTTGTGCGGCATCGACGCAGAAAGCTTTTGCTGAGTGAACCAAGAAAATCTCGGCCACCTCCGCCAGTTCGTATAATCGCCCCCGCATTGTTTAGCATAGAGTCTGATGATACTCGCGGCCCTATAGTCCATTTTCTTGCTGAATTGCGTAAAACGTTTTTTCGTGATGGAGTTAATGCTATCACTATCGATCTCAGCGGGACTAACCGCTTTATTTCAAGCGCTACCCTTTTATTTTATGCTGAGTTGTCTCGACTCATAGAGATGACGGGGGGCCGTATTCGTGTCCGTTGCAAACCACCGCATAACGACCGCGCATGTCAGGTTCTCCACCAGATTGGCGTTTATCGTATGTGTGGCCAGAATATTGCGCATCGAAATACTCACTACGAAGATGTTGTCCATTGGCGCGTGGCACGGGGCTGTGTAGTTGATAATTCAATTTGCGCTCCAGCCATTGAGGCGTTTGAAGGTCAATTAGCGTTGCCTTTGGTTAATGACTTATTTAGAGGGCTTGGTGAGGCCATGACTAATTCTAAGCAGCACGCTTATCTTGAAGTTCGCGAAGATGGTTTAAATTACAAGCCCCCAAATAGTGATTGGTGGTTGTTTTCCCAGGCAAGGGAAGGATACCTCAGTGTTGTTTTTTGCGATCTTGGCATCGGAATTCCTCGCACCTTGCCGCTTAAAAAGCCTAGCCTTTTTCGGCGAATTGTTGCTTTGGGGCGAGCTGAGTCAGATGCGGCATGTATAGAGGGTGCTATTGAAGATTGCCGTACCCGCACAAACCTTCCAGAGCGTGGGAAGGGATTAGGGAATATCGTTGACGTCGTCTCCGAACTCAACGGCGGCGTCGTAATGGTACTTAGCAACCGAGGCTTTTATATCTCTAAGAATGGCGTGGAACCCAGGACATTTGACCTCAAAGACAGTATATTAGGAACCCTCATTTATTGGCGGGTACCGTTAGATGGAGACTCCAATCATGGCTGATAAAGTGATCAATATTGAACATAGTTTTTCCCGTTATCCTGCGGGCCGCTATTTTGATGACGGCCCTTATAGTGGTCAGAGATTCCGCGAGGAGTTTCTGATTCCTGCGCTCTCGGGTACGGATAAGGTAATCATTGAGTTAGATGGTGCTCGTGGTTACGGCTCATCCTTTTTGGAGGAGGCTTTTGGCGGCCTAGTTCGTAAGGGCTATTCCTCGGCTGATTTACTCAACAGGCTTGAACTGAAGGGGCAGGACATTAGCTTAATTGAGGAAATAAAGGGTTACATTCAAGATCAAGCGAACGCTACTCGATAGAATTTTACATGACATGTGAATCAACAATTTCTAACACGAGTATCGTTACTTGGTTGATAGTGCTGGGTGGTTGGATTGTTGTCCATAGTGCCACGCTAGCTAGGGAGCGCCGCAAAGAAAAACGCGATGCTGCAAATACCCTAATCGAAGCTATTAAAGCTGTCGAACAATTCGCTGTCTGTTTCCATACTGCCGAAAAATATGATTCTTCTGCGAGTGATGCCCTCATCTGGCGGGTAAGCCGACTAATTAGAATTCTTCAACGCCCCCCTCTTAAAGCTATGGACATTCCCTTGAACTTGATGGTGCGGTTTCGTAAGGGAATTACTTTGAAAAATATCGACCCATCTTCCTTTACTACTCAGACCTATCATAGTGATCTTATCCGAGACATTCGCAACGCCACAGATGAAATGATCGAGTCAATCGAGGCTGCTAGAGATGTTTGTTTTTTCTAGCGCCTAATCCCTTCGGATACTAAATTGACTGTGAAATTTGGGAAAATCATCATCTGATGACCTCCGCTTGCTGATTGACCTATTGCCCAAGCTGGATGAAGAGGTGGCCGAGTCCAGAGAAATGGCCGCCGCTGATCGAGACCGACTCTTTTCATCGAATTGTGTTAAAGGCTATTGGTGTCAATTCTATAAGATGCCCTTTCGGGAGTATCTAGGGCAAACTCTCCATGCTTTTGAACCGGGTTGATCTGGAATGTCGGACGGCTTGGTTAAACCAAACCAAGAATGGAACGCCTCGCGGCGTGCCGTTGAATCATGATGCGGTTAGCGTATTACGGGAGCAGGTCGGGAAACATCTACGTTTCTGCTTTACTTATCGTGGCAAGTCCATAGGCTGGGAATTAACCAACAGCGCATGGCATACCGCTTTAGAAAAGGCTGAAATTTCGGATTTTCGGTTCCATGACCTGCGCCATACCTGGGCTTCTTGGCATCGTCAGGCTGGTACCAGCTGCGATGAACTCAAGGAACTTGGTGGTTGGAAATCTCGCAGTATGGTTGATCGTTATGCAAAGTACGCTACGGAACATCTCGCGGTAGCAGCTGCAAGAATCGAGAACGGCTGGGGCGGGAACGTGATTAGTTTATCCACGTTTTCCCCACGCTAGAAATTGAAAAGGGCTAGCTCGTAAGCTAACCCTTTGAAGTTTTGGTAGGCCGTGCGGGATTCGAACCTGCGACCAACGGATTAAAAGTCGCAAATACGTTGTAATAAATTTTGTTAATCAGTCACTTAAAGCGCTTGCCGGGTTTCATTTCCAACGTCACACAGGGATATTCAAGGGTGATCTCTTGAATCTGCGTCACAATTACGCCACAAAAATATGGCTCGCGATCAGCCGAGATACGTATCGCGTTCCCCGCTAGGAAATCAAGATGACCTGGCGCCGAGTTCCCGGCCAACAAGTACCGGTCAGATGTAAGAGTGATAACGCCCGCGAGTGCGGGCGTGGGGTGAGATTTTTTATTTCTCAAACAGCTAGGCAATAACACAATAACTAAGGCACGACCCCATCACGCCTGTTTTAGCTTCTGCTCAAGCCGGGGGCGAATCAGTGCCCAAGTCTCTGACTGGTAATTGATCGCTTCTGGAAGGCCGGCCGCGATGGCTTGATTCAAGAATGTCTCACCTTGCTCAATCTCGGCCCAGCTTTTGGTATTCATACCATGTGCAATTAGACTTACAGCAAGGTTATACAATGCCTCTGGCTCGTTTGAATTTGCTGCCTGTCGCAGTTGTGCAAAATGCTCTTCGTCTAGTTTTTTTTCGTATTCTATATCTCTCGGTAAATTCAAACCTTTGAGACTTCGAGAATTCAAAAATGACAACACCAATCCCCCGATTGCGCGTCGAATTTCCGCAGGTTCCCTTACGCGAACATCCTCAAGCGGCAGACGCAACACTTCTTTTGAAATCATTGCACCATCAACACTAGGCAGGTTCTCACGAGCCAGCAACATATCGGAAACTTCATCCACAAGAAATTCGATTGAAGTAGCTCTCGCATCAAAGCTCATTTGCATGTCTTCCTGCACTTATTTTAAGTCGTCTAAATACGGATACTGAGCGTAAATTATTCCTAGCAAGTCCGATTCAATTTTCCCAATTGATAAGCCGACCCCCCTCCGTATACGCTCCATGTCATCGGGCGAGCATTGCCCTTCTACAGCAATCAGTGCGCATGAAAGCTCCGAAATCGCTTTTAGGCAATGTTCTTTAATTTTGTTTGCACTATCTTTCTCGATCATAGCGATCCTTTGCACTCCCGATAGCATTTCCGATATTCAGATGACTGCAAGTCACCTGATGGCGATGGCAACAGATGCTTACATTTTTCGTAGCATTCCTCATCTTTATCCTTTGGCGAACACGCTTCCTTAACCGCCTTGACAATTTGATTGACCGATTGCACAAAATTATTGTTTGCAGCCGTCCCAGGAAAGAAGACATCTGTTGGCGGCCCAGGTATGCGCGGGCCTGTGGTGCTATTGCCACGACCGAATGGCTCAAGCCCCAGTGCATCAGAGAAACTTAGCGGATTTTGATTTGCATAGCTGTAAGTAGAAAAACTTCCCCCCGCCAGCCCAATCGGATCACTCTGCACATACCTTCCAGCACTCGAATCATAATCCCTAAAATAATTCTGATGCAATGCAGTCTCTTGATCGTAATACTGCCCGGCAAATCTCAGGTTAACGGTCACCCTCTGCCCATCCCCGTCGGGGTCTTCGTTAGGGTAAGTACTACCAAAGGCATCACTCTCCCAACGCCACACCACCTTGGCCGCTTCATCCCGCGCCTCACGCGGCGTGTTTAGGTGATCCACGTCATAGTAAAGAATCTTCCGGCTCGGCAGGTATTCGATTTGCGCCACCGGCGTGTCCTCACGCCAGACATAGGTGCGCAGCCGACTGCCGCTGCCGCTGGTCTCGGCCATTAGATGACCTTGCAAGTCATAATGATAGACCACCGTCTGCGCGCCCTGCGGTGCGGCGTTGGTGGTTACCTTGCGTGTGCGCTGGCCTTTGTAGTTGTAGTAGTAAGTGGCCAGTAGGGTAGTTCCTTGCAACACCTGGGACAGCCGCCCGGCTTGGTTGTAGACATAGTTGCGGCCACTGCCGTCGGCGGTGATGTGGCCGGCGGCATCGGTCGTCACCGCCGCCCCGCGCCGGGTCTGCAGTTGGTTGCTGCCAGTGGGATAGGTATAGCTGCCCAGGCCGTCGGACAGGCGGTTGCCGTTGGGGTCGTAGCTAAAGCTCTGGGTCTTGGCCGGGCCGGCTTCGTTGATCAGGCGGTTTAAGGCGTCGTAGGTGTAAGTCGTGGCCCCCAGCGGCGTGGTGCGCTGCTGGATATTGCCGGCGGCGTCATACTGGCGGGTGGCATTGTCGGCCCAGGCCGTGAAGGGTAGTCCTTGCAGCAGGAGGACGCTTAGCCCCAGCCCGGCGAGTAGGCGCAGCCGCTCTAGGTTTAGCTTTTTGCGATAAGTGATGGTCAGCAATAATCCCGCCATCAAGATCGCGCCCCATTCGGGCAAAGTCGGCACATCGCCGTCGAGGGCGGCTTGCGGGCCGGGTGATGCTATGGTCGTCTGGCCACTGCTTTGGCCGCTCAGGTCAAAGCGTGTGCTTTGTGTGACACCATTGCCCAGCGTTTGAGTGACGACTTGGCCTGCGCCGTCGTATTGCAGGTTTTGCGCCAGTGCCGTGCTGGTCGCACCCAAGGCGGCGCTGATCTGTGCAACTTGACCGGCGCTGTTGCGGGATAAGCTGACATTCTCGCCGGTCGGCGTGGTGGTGGTGCTTAAGCGGTCGGCGGCGTCATAGGCATAGGCGGTGACATAGCTCGCCCCGGCTTCATTGCGCGTCTCTTGGATGAGATGGCCCCAAGCATCGTAGGCAAATGTGGTGGCGCCTGCGCTGTCGCTCACCTGGCACAGCCGGCCCACGCCATAACTACAACCGCTTGCCGCATCCCAGGTGAAGCTGACATTCTCGCCCGCTGTCGGATAGCCGACTTGGGTGATGCGATTTAAGGCATCGTAGTTAAGCGTGGCAGTGACACCGCGTGCATCGGTGGCGGTCTTGAGATTGCCCGCCGTATCAAAGCTGCGATTAGTCGTCCCACTGTCGGGGCTGGTGAGGCGGGTTTCGTCGCCCAGGGCGTTGGTGTTGTAGCCGGTGACGAGATTGCGTGGGTCGGTGAGGCTACGCAATTGATCCAAGGGATCGTAGCCGTATTTGGTGACGCCATTCAAGGCATCGGTGGTTTGGCTGAGCCGGTTCAGCGCATCGTAAGTATTAGTGGTAGTGCGATTCAGCGGATCGGTAATCCCGGTGAGATTGCCGTTCGGGTCGTAGGCATAGCGCGTGGTTTGGTTGAGCGCGCCGATTTCTTGCCACAGCCGGTTTAAGGCATCGAACACGCGGCTTTTGCTGGTGGTGAGGAGATTATTGGCATCGAAGACTTCTTCCTTCACCCGGTTGCCGATGGCATCCAGGGTGTAGTGGGTGCGGTTGAGTAGGGTGTCGGTAATGTCGGTTAAGCGTTGCGCGGCGTCGTAGGTGTAAGTAACGGTGGAGTTATCGGCCAAGGTGACTTTGATCACTTGGCCCACACCGTCATAATCGTAGCGGGTGGTGCGTCCGGCGATGCTGCGGCTTTTGAGCCAGCCGCGCGGGGTGTAGCTGAGTGTGGTAATGACGGCGTTGGCATCAACCATGGTGAGTGGCCGACCATGCGCGTCATAGCTCGTGATTTGGGTGACGTGGCCAAGCGCATTGGTGATGGTCTTGAGATCGCCGTTGGGGTAGTAGCTGTTGCTGGTAATGTCGGCTACGTCGGTGCGCGGGCCGTCTACTGTTTTGAGTAAGGCGGGCAGTGTGCCATCGGCAGCCGTAGTGTAGGTGTAGGTCGATTGCCGCGTGAGACCAGTGGCGGTGGCGGTGACTTTGCGGCTTAGCAGGTTGCCGGTGGTGGCATCGTAGACGAGGTCGGTGACGCGGCCGGGTTCGGTGATCTGGGTCGGCAGTCGATAGGTCGGGTGCCAGGTGGTGGTGATGGTGCGGGCCTCAGTCTTGCCGACGGCTTCGGTGCGGCTGGTTTCTAGGTTGCGGGTGAGGTCGTATTGATAGGTGGTGGTGTTGCCGTTGAAGTCGGTGCGGGTGGCAACGTTGCCGTTGGCATCATAAGTCATGGCGGAGGAGGCGGCAGCGCAACCACTGCCGCCGGGTTGGGTGCTGCCGGTGCTCTTTACGACGCCTAAAATTGTTTGGAAGTTGTAGGTGCGTTGGGTGCCGAGGGGGTCGGTGACGACTGTTGAGATGGGATTGCCGGAGGGGTCGGTGTTGTAGGCCAGGTTGTAATGATCTACCGCGCCGCCGTGGTCTTCGTCATTGGCGCGACCTTGTGCGTCGTAGCGATAGGTGGCGTAGCGGGTGCCGTTTTCGTCGATAATGCCGGTGAGGGCGTGCGGGAGATTGGCACCGGAGGTATAAGCAGCCTCGCCGTAGAGATAGGTTTTGGTTTTACCGTCGGGATAGGTGACGGAGGAAAGATTGTTGTTGGCGTCGTATTTGTATAGGTAGGACTGACCTTCGGGGTCGGTCATTTTGACGATGCGAGTGGAAAAATCATATCCAAAGCGAATCAGTCTTCCTGCGGAGTCTCTGACTCTTAGAAGCCTACCGGCGGGTAAGGGGGTTGTAGTCGGATTTCCATTGGCATCAAGATATACATTGCCATCGGTACCGGTGCTAAACGTATATGTTTGTGTAAATCCTGCACGGTTGGTTACAGAATCGCTGTCGCCAGTAGCAAGGAAGGTTTCTGCGGAATCATCAGCAGTTCTGTAAATCCAACCAGAAGGGGTTTGCTGTAAACGGTCGGTAACGTCAGTATCGGCCACCCATGCATTATTGATGAGTTTAAATGTAACTCCTTTGCCATCGGATCGATACGCGACAACCGTTGTGCTATCAACCTGATCTAACGAACCGCCGTAACTGGGGCGCCAGTTATACCCAACTGTTCCTCCGCTATTTTGCTGGCTGTTGTATGAACGGACAAAATACAAAGGAAAGGGGCCTGTTCCAACATAGTCAACTTCTTGCTGGAACTTGTTTCCTGTACCAACGTTGACCGGATTGCC
The DNA here is from genome assembly GCA_043783305.1 of Betaproteobacteria bacterium. GTDB lineage: Bacteria > Pseudomonadota > Gammaproteobacteria > Burkholderiales > Thiobacteraceae > RBG-16-58-11. Next base: position 5,396 of record JAYVZN010000080.1, on the reverse strand, counting down.
TACGGTGGTTTCGCCTTTATTGCAGGAAGAGTTGCCGAGATTTTTTCTTGGGGTTGCTGGTTCGCAAATTCCATTAACTAGTTTATAACCAGCAAAGCAAATCGATTTTTTTACTACGTAACCCCATACGCAAAATAAAGGCTGCCGATTTGGGCTACAAAGGAAGGCATCTGCACTCCAATGACCTCGACATTCTTTTTGATTCGGTCTGGCGTCATAATCAACAACTTCTTCAAGTAATGCTGTCCCCCATTCAGGTTTCCCCTGAGTAGTTGTAAGATCGCTTCCCCAACGGCATGCGGCTTCAGCAGACTCATAGTCAATTAGAATTTCTTGAAAACCATATAGGGGACGCCAAACCCAGCCTTGGCCCGTCTCTGAGCTAGCGGCTTGCGGTAAACTTATTAGCAATAAAAAAACAAAGGGGACTGTGAATGGGGTCCGACACGGTTTAATCCTCGGCACCTTGTTGAAGGTAAAAACGAATTCGAAGCAGAACAAAAAAACGCGCAGCAACGCAGTCAAAACTTGCATAAACTCCCCTTGAATTTGGCGCAGTGCGCGGCTGGGTTTTGGTTTTACTCGACCCGGCCATCCCGCATGAACTCGGCATTCTCAAATGGAACAGTCAACCTACCCAAGAAGAATATTCGATGGGCGTTACCGTAAGATGACACGGAGTAGTGCTCTTAAATCTGCACGTTCTTTATTATTCTAATAACGTGAGTACCTATCGATGTGCGATAGAACCGTACAAGGTAGGCGGGGCGCCCGAGGCAAGGCTGCCATGGTCGGCTTGGTTGAATATGTCTTGGTGCGGGAGGGGGAATCGAAAATATACCTAAAGTCCTGCCCGACCAGGCGCATGGTTCGGTGTTGTGGTGGAGTGTTCCCTAAACTGTTCCCTAAAGCTCTGCCCTGCGCGAATTTTAAGCGGGTGGCTCGGTCGGTACATCATCAAGCGCAATCTCCTACAATCATCGCCGCCCGAACATGGCCTTGGGCGGTTCACCCCGAAACAGCGGTTGGCCATGGCCGCTTAGTTCTACTTCTGAGTCACGCTAAAAGCGGGGGGATTACCCTTCCATCTGCTCAACATCATATTTCCATCAAGCCCAGGCAATCGGGCGAGCACCACGACGGTGAGGCCAAGAATCGACCAAGCTGCAACGCCTCGGTAGTTGAATTTTCTCCAGATTCGGTTATTTTCATTCCTGTTATCTTGGTCATACGATGGAACTGCCCTTACGATGATCCGCTCTGGTCACTCAGTTAGGTTTACACCGAAAGAAGTTGAGGAATACCGCAAGGTAGGGCTCGACGTTAACGGGGTAAAAAGCGCGGGCGCGCTCGAAAGCGAGATTGCCCAATGGGCAAACACACTCGCCGAAAAGCGTCCTGCTTTACTGGAAAAAATTGCTGTGGCAATGACTAAGCAAAAGGGTATGAAACTGCCGCCCACACTCATCTGACTTTCTTGCACATCAGCACGTGACAAAACTGCTGCAAACTCGCGCTGGTATTAGGTTTGTATCCATCAAAACGCACTGATTGCAAACTGTAAAGTTCTGGCATACGTTTTATCCCGTTACAGTCGCTTTGGTTCCCTCGCGGAACCCCAAAGGTGGCACCTTTGGCGTTACGGTCGTTACCCGTTATTTAGAGATTTGTGCGGCTTATGCCGCGAGAGCAATCAGCCTGGATATTTTCCCAGGGCTAACGTAATTACGCAAACGTCGTTCTTCCGTGGGCGGCAACGGACAAAGAGGCATTGTCCCCAGAGGAAAATACCCGTGAGCGCGTTGCTTGCAACGCGACTCACTGAGAATTGGCGATGCGGAAGAACCCGCAAAGTTATTCTGGCTTTCTTGAAAAGAAGATCGCCGTTATCGGTACGACTGGCGCAAAACCAGTCGTATTTTGTAAGAGCGCATGCAAGTACCCGTTGCGGTGCCCGCATGCGGAAATGCGCAAGCGTTTCATTCCAATTTCGCACTGGCCCTGAGTCGGAGCGGATATCAAAGAGAAAACCCTTGGTGTAGTCGTCCGGCGCAGCAGCACCGCGCCCCGGCGCATCCAGGTGTTTTATTGCGTGCGGCTGGTGCCCCGAGCATTGGCCACACCTTCCCTAGCATCTTCCATCTACGCAAGCCGCGTTGCGCTACATGCGCGTTCAGTCGTCGTGTATCGCGACATGCGCTCTGCGCACGAACGATAGCGCGGCGGATTGCATGCCGCATTAGGGCGACCGTCACTGCGTAGTGACGGTCGGTTTACCACCGCCTGTGGTATTTGCAACCCCCGCCAGACGCGGGTTGTAGCGCGACTACGGCACGTACCGAGCGCGTGGCAGAGGTGCGTGATGGCGGCTAGACCGCTTATCACTGAGTGCGGCAAGCGCCAGATGCTTGCCGTCGCGTGGTTCACGACACGAACTCAATTAACGACGTGCGCGAGGCGCACCCCAATGGAACCCTGGGTCATTGGTTCTTCACGCTTTGCAGTTCCAACAGGAACGAGGCGTGACGCCGAAGGTGCGTGCAGCACCGGCGAGAAGTAACAAGCACTGCACGAACAGGACTGGTGTGTCCTGCGCTCCATTCAATCCCCATGTTGCTACGGCGCGTGGAAGGAGCAGAAACACTTAGCGAAACCAATCACACCGCAGTAACAGCAATTTGTCGTGAATCGATTTTTTATATGTCTTCTCATAGCGGAGTGTGACTCATGAATGACCAGAATGACAAAAGCGATTTATCCCGAAACGCATGGGCCGCAATGGTCAAAACGTTGATGGCTCCTTGCACTACCATTGCGGCGCATCCTCCGCAGAAAAAATGCAAAGGCCCGCGCCTGCGCCAGCTCGAGCATGATGTGCGCGACATTTGCCAGCGCAACCCACAAGGGTCGCAGACGACCCAAATCGACCGCAAGCGCACGCTATTGCTGTGCGCCAGGCAGTTGTTTCAACAAGGTGTGCGCCGCAAGTGCGCCGTCAATCTCAACGCAAACCATGTTCGCACGCTAGTGGACGCCTGGTTTGCGGAAAAACTTACTGCCGCGACGATCCGTAACCGCCTGCATTATTTGCGCTGGCTCGCCCGAAAGATCGGCAAGCCGCAGATCGTGGCGCAAGCGAATCGCGCCTATGGGGCGGGCAGGGGCGACAAATGAGATCGCTGAATTGGCAAATGAAACAACTTGGCTTGTACCATCGCGATGGCTCGTTCGCAACGCAGCAGGATCGAGGACGGACTTTGTCGCTCGCGGCGGATCAGTTGCACGCGATGGGGTTTCAGTATCTGATGCTGGTAGGCATCAAGCCCAAGCACATAGCGGCATTGGTGGAGCGGTGGAAAGGCGAAGAACTTTCGACCGGCACCCTAAAAAACCGCCTGGCGCATTTGCGCTGGCTAGCGGAAAAAATCGGCAAGCAAAACATCGTCGCCCGAAGCAACGATTTTTATGGCATCGCGGATCGTGTCTATGTGACGAACGTCTCCAAGGCACGCGAACTGACCAGCGAACAACTGAATAAAATCACCGATCCGTATTGCGCGATGTCGCTGCAGTTGCAAGCGGCATTTGGTCTGCGCCGCGAGGAAAGTCTCAAGATTCGACCGGGCTGGGCGGATCGGGGTGGTCTGCTTCATTTGAAAGCGTCGTGGTGCAAGGGTGGCCGCCCGCGTGAGATTCCGGTTCGCACCCCGGAGCAACGACAGCTTATAGATGCGGCAAAGGTGTTGGCGAATGGCGGCAGTCTTATTCCAAGCCAACTGTCCTACAAGGAGCACTTGCGGCGCTTCCGCACGCAGTGCGACCGCGCAGGCATCCATAAGGTACATGGCCACCGGCATCGCTATGCGCAGCAGCGCTACCACGAGCTAACCGGATGGGAATGCCCTGCCTGTGGCGGCCCGACTGCCAAGCAATTGGGCGCAGAACAAAAACGGATCGATAAGGAAGCCCGCTTGATTGTTTCGGCGGAATTGGGGCATGGGCGTGGGCAAATTACTTCAGTGTACTTAGGTCGGTAATGCAGACCTTCGACTTGGAACAAGCCGCCGCCTTTCTCAGAATGCATCCCGAGGAAGTGCGCCGCCGCGCCAAGCTGGGTTTACTGCCCGGTGCCAAGCCCGGAAAAGCATGGATTTTCATTGCCGACGACCTTGCCGAATATGTGCGTTCGCACTATGCTTATCCACGGCAAGCGTTGCAGGTGACACTGAGAAAGGAGTATGAGCTATGTCACTCTACAAACGCGGAAGTACGTGGTGGATCGATTTCGCCACGCCATCAGGAGAGCGTGTTAGACGCTCTGCTGAAACAAGCAGTAAAGCCGAAGCCCGGGAGTTGCACGACCGACTCAAAGCGGAAAGCTGGCGCGTTCAGAAACTCGGAGAAAAGCCCAAGTACACCTGGGACGAGGCCGGATATAAATGGCTCAATGAAACCGAGCACAAGCGCACGCATCGCGAGGACATGAAGAAACTGGCGTGGTTGCAGCCGTTTTTGCGGGGCAGGATCGTCGCGGAAATAGCGCGGGATGAAATCATCGCGATAGGCGCACGGAAACGGGCTGAATCGAGTGGGCCGACGGCGAACCGCTATCTTGCGTTGATTCGCGCCATTTTGCGCAAAGCGTGTTTTGAGTGGGAATGGATCGACAAAGCGCCCCAGGTGAAGTTGTACCAGGAGCCGAAGCGGCGGGTGCGGTGGATCACACCGGAGCAGGCGAATCGTTTGCTATTGGAACTGCCGCCGCATCAGCGGGATATTGCTCTGTTTGCATTGGCGACCGGGTTGAGGCAGTCGAATATCCTCAAGCTCGTTTGGGATCAAGTGGACTTGAATCGCAATACTGCTTGGATTCCGGGAGACAAGGCGAAGGGACGAGAAGATATTCATGTGTCGTTGAGCCAGTTGTCGGTCGAATTGTTGCGGCGGCAGTTGGGCAAGCATTCTGAATGGGTGTTTACCTATGCCGGAAAGCCGGTCAGCCAAGTCAATACAAAGGCGTGGCGTAGCGCTTTAAAACGTGCCGGGATCGAAAATTTCCGGTGGCATGACCTGCGACATACCTGGGCAAGCTGGCTCGTTCAAAACGGCACGCCGCTGTATGACTTGCAGGAAATGGGCGCATGGAAGTCTTCGGAAATGGTGCGGCGGTATGCGCACCTCGCGCCGGCACAAATGGCAAGGCATGCTGCGGTAGTTGGGAATTTGCTGAACGTCACAAATACGGCACAAGGCGAGAAAGAAAAAAGGGGCTAGCTTAAGCTAACCCCTTATCGCAATTGGTAGGCCGTGCGGGATTCGAACCTGCGACCAACGGATTAAAAGTCCGCTGCTCTACCAACTGAGCTAACGACCCAAAACGAAGGCGGCATTATGCG
>JAYVZN010000079.1:0-4205 GCA_043783305.1 Betaproteobacteria bacterium | reverse complement strand
TTGTACGAAGCGCAGCTGAAAATGTTCCTCGACCCGAATGATCCTAAAGTGATTGAAGCGGCGCGCAAGGAAGGCATCCCGGAGGCTTGGCTCGAATCCGCGCGCCGCTCACCGGTTTACAAAATGGCCATCGACTGGAAAGTAGCCTTTCCGCTGCATCCGGAATATCGCACCCTGCCCATGGTGTGGTACATCCCACCACTGTCGCCGATCCAAGCCACGGCCGAGAGTGGCAAGATGGGTATGAACGGCATCATTCCCGATACCAAGTCGCTGCGCATCCCGGTCAAGTACCTGGCCAATCTGCTCACCGGCGGCAAGGAAGCGCCCATCGTCACCGCTCTGGATCGCATGCTCGCCATGCGCGCTTATATGCGCGGTAAGTCGGTGGATGGCGTTCCCAACACGGCCGTATTGAAACAGGTGGGCTTGACCGAGGAACAGGTGCAGGACATGTACCAAATCATGGCCATCGCCAACTACGAGGATCGTTTCGTGATTCCGACCAATCATCGTGAAGAAGTGCTCGATGCCTATGACGAACAAGGCAGCTGCGGCTTCTCTTTCGGCAATGGCTGTTCCAACGGCACCAGCACGCCGAATTTATTTGGCACCAACAAACATGTTTCCGTCGCTTATGTGGATGGGCCAAAATCACGTAAAAAAACCGCAGAGGGAGTTTAAAATGAAAAGTTATCAAGCATTGGCATTATTGCTCACTTATCCGGAAGCCGATTGGTTGGAGCAACTGCAACAGGTAGAAACCTTGTTGCAGGAAGAAGCCGATCATAACGGCGAAGCTGCAACACTACTCGCACCGCTGTTCGAATTGCTATGCGATACGCCGCTGATCGAATTGCAGCAGAACTACGTGGCCACCTTCGACCAAACGCCATCGCACTCGCTGCACCTGTTCGAGCACATCCACGGCGAATCGCGCGATCGCGGCCAGGCCATGGTCAACCTGCTGCAAGAATATCGTGCACATGGCTTGATTATGACCTCCGATGAATTGCCGGACTACGTGCCGCTGTTTCTTGAATATCTTTCGCAGCGGCCAGACGCCGATGCGGCAAAACTGCTCGGTGACGCGGTACATGTGTTGGCCTTGATCGGTAAAAAGCTGAGCACCAACGGCAGCCCCTACCACACAGTTTTTGACGTGCTCGAAGTGTTGTCGCCGGTTGCAGCGCAGCCTTTACAGGAGCCACCGATACGCGATATGGACGAGGCCCTGGAAACCTTCGGCCCCGCCATCGATGGTATTGAGCCGTTGCTCGGGGCCAAGCCGCAGATTGCCTACGCTGCAATGCCAAAATCACGTCGCCAAAATCACGCCGCACCGAGCGGTATTTGATAGGAGCCCATCATGGATTATGCAAATTCTCTACTTTTTGGTATTTACCCTTACGTGGCGCTGGGCATCTTCCTGCTCGGCAGCCTGATTCGCTTCGACCGCGAGCAATACACTTGGAAGAGTGATTCCAGCCAGATGCTGCGACACGGGCAACTGCGCTGGGGTAGCAATCTATTCCATATCGGGATTCTGTTTCTGTTCTTCGGCCATGTGGCGGGCTTGCTAACGCCGCACTGGCTGTATGAATCGCTCGGCTTGTCCACGCCCAACAAACAAATGCTCGCCATTGTCAGCGGCGGTGTTGCCGGTTTGTTATGTTTAGCAGGAATTTCCTTGTTGCTGCATCGCCGTCTAACGGAACCACGCATCCGTGCCACGAGCAAACCGATGGATATCTTCATTCTGCTATGGGTGTTCGTCACGCTGGTGCTGGGGCTGATCAGCATTCTGTTCTCGCTACAACACACGGATGGCAGCGTAATGCTACTGCTCGGCGCATGGGCGCAACACATCGTGACTTTCCGTGCCGGAGCAGCCGATTTTCTGTTAACGGTGCCGCTCATTTACAAAATTCACCTGACTTTCGGCATGACGCTATTTGTGTTGTTCCCCTTTAGCCGACTGGTGCATGTGTGGAGCGGGTTTGCCGCCGTTACCTATCTCACGCGCAGCTATCAGATCGTGCGCCAGCGCGGTTAACCAGGAGAGCATTATGTCTATCAGTGTAAATGGAATTGAAATTACCGATAAAGATGTAGCGCAGGAATTGCCGTATCACAAGTCAGCGTCAAATCCCACACAAGCAGCGGCGGAAGCCTTAGTGGTGCGCCAAGTGCTGCTGGATGCCTCACGTCAAGCGGGTTTGCTCCCTGCCAACACTACTGAAGTAGATGCGGCTATCGAACGCTTGCTGGCACAAGAAGTAAAAGCACCCACCCCCACCGAGGCCGAATGCCGCCGTTACTACGAACAACATCCGGAGCGTTTTCGCAGTGGCGATTTGGTCGAGGCTAGCCACATATTGTTTCAGATTACAGAAACCACACCGCTCGATGCACTGCGCGCCAAAGCGCAAGAAGTGTTGCGCCAAGTACTGGAAGACCCCGCTTGCTTCGTACAATGCGCACGCGACTTCTCCAACTGCCCATCGGGTGAAATAGGCGGGAATCTAGGCCAACTCAATCGCGGCCAAAGCGTGCCGGAATTCGAACGCGCTGTATTCGCCTTGCCAGCGGAAACAACCGCCCAGTATCTAGTAGAAACCCGCTTCGGCTTACACATCGTGCGCGTTGATCGAAAAGTCGAGGGAGAGCAATTACCCTTCGAATTGGTGCGGGACAGTATCGCGCATTTCTTGGCCGACTACGCGGAGAGCAAGGCGACACGGCAGTACTTAGAATTGTTGGTCGGCCAGGCCGACATTGAAGGCATTGAGCTGCACGGCGCAGCTAGTGTGCTGGTGCAATAACAAACCTGATTCCTGGGGGCGGCTCCTTCTTTTACCTTGAGGTGGTTGCCGGCAACAGCCGGCGGAATTACCCGCTAACTTGGCTAAAAAAACACACTCTCCGGCACATTGAAGCGACTGGCCAAGATCGCGATTTGACGTGTATTCAACTTACGCTTGCCGGACAATATTTCCGATACAACACCCTGGCTCCCAATCTCCGACAGTTCTTTTTGCGTAAGCCCATGCGCCTGCATCAAGAAGCGCAGCATTTCGTTTGGCGGTAAATCCGGCATGGGGTGATGGCGCGCCTCGTAAGCTTCGATAGCTTCTCCGAGTTGATGCACAGCCAAGGCTAGCGGATGATTCTCATCTGCGCCACCCGCATCCAGCAACAGATTCAATTGACGTACCGCGTCTTTATACGACTTTTCCGTTCGAATAACGTTCAGCGGCAAAGCCGCGAGCAGGGCTTTGCAGAGTTTTTCAATTTTCGCGAGCTCGGTTGCACCCATCACGGCCTCCAACGATCATATTCAACATGCGTAAACACATGCCTCACGTAAATCATTTGCCGATCAAAATGAATGGCTGCGATCACGCGATACTTGTTGCCGCTAATGTCGAAAACATAGTAGTTTCCTACGCGATCGACGCTATTCGAGAGTTTTTTGAGGTCGGCATAGCTGCGCGGGCTTGCGTGCTCCATGAGTTTTCGCCACCCTTGGAGCGGCAAATCAGCATCGGGATAAAGCTCGGCAAACTCTCGCAGCGATTTATTGCTGATCACTCTCATGGCTCTTTATATCTCGTAATGAGATATACGTCAAGCCTTATGGCGGTGCTATGAAAATAGACCCTAGCTTTCTGAATATATATTCCCTGTGATACTTTAGATAATCCAAAGAAAACGGGCTTAGATTTTCGATTCTGGCGCTCTTGTTGATTCCAAGTCGCTCAACATCTTCGCCAAATGCTGGAGAAATAACGATATCACCTTTGTCTGTAAACGTTATAAGGCCTTCATCGAAAGCGCGATCATATACTGGCGACAAGAGAAAACCATTGAAGGGGTCAAGCCTTTCGCCACTAGAACATACTGCCCACGGTTTGATATGGGAAGCGTTTAGTAGGTGAGTTGCGCCAGTGATATTGCAACGTCCCCCCCATAACTGAATCAACTTATCTTTGAACGTTCCTTGGCCAACTCGACCATTGATGATTTCCTCTTTTGTCGTGTTCTTTATACTTTTGTCGAGAATTGTTTTAATCAGGAAGTCCTCTTCTTGCGAAGAAATACCTTCAAGGTAGCAAAGAATGTTGAGGTACTTGTCTATGAGGCGCTTAATGGTAGCTTGGGATGCAGCGTATTTCTTTACGCCGATGAGCGCGGAAATTCCT
>JAYVZN010000078.1:0-10567 GCA_043783305.1 Betaproteobacteria bacterium | reverse complement strand
CACACGTTGAAAGTTTAATCGGATACGCCAAAGTATTTCATGCGGCGGGTATCAGTTGGACCTTGTCTTCCCACGCTGCGGAGGCCGGTAACTTCGGTTTGTTCATCGGCAACTATGAAACCATGCGCAATGTCGCGTTGCGAATTCGTGACGCCGCGTTGGATCTCGGTTCCAAACGTATTATTGTCGGCGAGTGTGGGCATGCATGGCGTGTTGCGTACAGCATGTGGAATACCTTAGTTGGGATTGGCGCAGGCGCGGCCGACGATGACGCTTTCGCCAAAAAATTACAGCAGCAACTCGATCCACGCTACCCCGCACCACAACATATTTGTGAGTTTACTTACGATTTACTGCAGCGTGGCGTACTAACTATCGACAAATCGGCTAACGATCACCGTATTATCACCTTCCACGATTCTTGCAACGTGTCGCGCGGCTCGCGCATGGGCGATATGCCGGGTGGGCAGTTCGTGATTCCGCGCGAGATTATCAAAATGGTGGCGAATAACTTCCATGACATGTCAGCCGATACCATCGGCGAAAGTACCTTTTGTTGCGGCGGCGGCGGTGGCATCTTGACCGACGACCTGATAGAAGTGCGCATCAAAGGCGCGCTCCCACGCATGGAAGCATTGAATCACGTCGTAAACGATCATAAAGTCAATTTTATGGCGATGATCTGCGCTATTTGCAAAGCTCAATTTAATAAAGTAATACCCTACTACGGCTTTGATATGAGCATGGTGGGTGGTGTGCATCAACTGGTCAGCACAGCAATCCTATTAGACCAGAAACAATAACGTTTTAAACTAAACAAGTGCGACTGTTTAAGGAGAAGTAAAAATGGCAGCCCCAAATCAACCGAAAACCGATGGCAAAATCTACCGGCGCTACAAAGAACATGATTCCACTACGAATCGTTCCATGCCGGATTGGATCTTCGAAGGCGATGAGTCTTATAAATGCCCGGAATATGTATTAACCACCCCACCCTGCCAAGGTAGCTGCCCATCTGGCGAAGACATTCGTGGCTGGTTGAACATTGTGCGTGGCATCGAGAAGCCAGTCGGCGGTGTGACTTGGCAGGAATACGCTTTCCGTCGCTTGACTGCAGCAAACCCCTTCCCTTCCGTGATGGGCCGTGTTTGCCCAGCACCTTGCGAGAAAGGTTGTAACCGCAATCAAGTTGAAGACAACGTCGGCATCAATGCCGTTGAGCACTTTATCGGCGAATGGGGTATTGCCAACAATATGACCTTTACGTCCACGGCTGAAGAAACAGGTAAGAAAGTCGCCATTATCGGCGGCGGCCCAGCCGGTTTATCCGTTGCCTATCAATTACGTCTCAAAGGTCACGCCTGTACCGTTTTTGATGAACATGCAGAACTAGGTGGCATGATGCGTTACGGTATTCCAGGTTTCCGTACGCCACGTAGCGTGTTGGATGCGGAAATTAAGCGCATCACCGATCTTGGTGTTGATGTGAAATTAAAAACCCGCATTGGTACTGACATCAGTCTCGAACAACTTGAAAAAGATTACGATGCGATCTTCATGGGCATGGGTGCACAAAGTGGCCGTCCTTTGCCGATTGATGGCGCAGAAGCCCCCAATTGCGTAACCGCAATGGCGTTTCTGAAAGCGTTTAACGATGGTCGTTTACAACACGTCGGCAGCCACGTTGTTGTTATCGGCGGTGGTGATACCTCGATCGACGTGGCTACGGTTGCGCGTCGTCTGGGCAACATCACAAAAATCAACGAAAGCGATCGTCCTGAGCATGTAATTGCCGGACACGTTGCACACGATGTAGCCGCTGTTTCTGCGCGTCAAGGCGCGGAAGTAACCCTGATTACGCGTGCGTCAATTGAAAAAATGAACGCAGCTAAATCGGAAGTAGAGCATGCCTTGTCCGAAGGCATCGAAATCCGCGGCAACCTTACACCAGTCGCCGTGATCAAAGGCGCTGATGGCCGAGCAACCGCTTTGCGCGTTGCTGAATTCGATATGGTCAAAAACGATACCGTGATTAGACCCGGCACCGAATTCGACATCCCCGCTGACTTGATCGTATCTGCGATCGGCCAGGCAGTTGACTTTACCGGTCTGGATGGTTTCGACAACGGCAAAGGCTTGATGAAAGCCGACAAGAACTACCAAGTGCCGAATCGCCCCGGTTTCTTTGTGGGTGGCGACGTGCTCATGCCGCACCTCTTGACCACCGCCATTGGCCACGGTTCGATTGCCGCCGATAGCATCCACCATTACCTCAAAGGCAACGATCTCGACAAACGTCCGAAAGTTGACGTGCACTTCTTTGACGTAACGCGCAAATTGGTGGAAAAAGGACTCGCCGTTGAAGCATACGACCATGTGCAAACAACGGGCACCGACAGTTCCAACTTTGCCGTACACAACTTTGAAGATCGCTCCTCCAAGCATGTGATCCCCTCGAACGAGCTGTTCCTCGGGCACTTTATGGAGTCAGCACGCTCTAAACGCGGCGAACTTAACTTCACCGCTGCCGAAGCGCTGGGCAACTTCGAAGAACGTTTAATGACATTGTCCGAGAAAGACACGATCGCAGAAGCCAAGCGTTGCATGAGTTGTGGCCTTTGCTTTGAATGCGATAACTGTGTTATTTACTGTCCACAGGTGGCTGTGTTTAAAGTAAAACGCGATAAACAAGCCACGGGACGCTATGTAGACACCGACTATGATAAATGTATTGGTTGCCATATCTGCGCCGATGTGTGCCCTACCGGATACATCAAAATGGGTATGGGTGATTAAATATGTCTTGGTTGGTTTCTCATCCTAAGTGGAAATGGGCCGTCGGCATACTTGCAGTGCTGTTTTTAAGCATTGCTTATGCCGCGTCCAGCACGACGCCGAAAGTCGGACCCAAAATCGTCATCGATAAGGCAAGAAGTGGCGAAAGTTGTGTCGAAGACACGGCGTATATGCGTAAAAACCACATGAAGCTGCTGCTGCACCAGCGTGATGAAACCGTGCACGAAGGCATACGCACACCAAAATACAGTTTAAAAAATTGCGTCTCCTGCCATGCCAGCGCCAAAGATGAGCGCGTGGTTGGCACCGACGAACATTTTTGTCAGGGCTGTCATACCTATGCGGCTGTCAAATTGGATTGTTGGGAATGTCACACCACCAAAGCCAGACCAAGGACGGCTGCAGTCGCTGCAACGCTTCGGGCCATCGTGCCCAGCGTTGGAGGAGAAATCAAATGAACCAGACCCAAAATACGCAAGAGCAGGCAACAGAAACCGTCAATGAGCATCGTCGCAGTTTTATCGGCTCATCGGCGGCCATCGCCGGATTGTCGATTACCCCGGGCGTTATGGTTTATGGTCTTGCGCATAGCAAACCGGAAGCAGAACCCGTAACGAATAAAGTGCGCTGGGGTATGCTCATCGATGCCAGCAAGTGTGCCGATGGCTGCACTGATTGTGTCTCCGCTTGTTTCACTGAAAATGGTATCGCGCTTCCCTCCGTGCCGCCCAAAGAGACCGATACGCAGTGGATTCGTAAAGTCGAATTAAAAGACACGCGTACCGGACGGGAACAGTCCTTACCAGTCCTATGCCAGCATTGCGAAGAGCCGCCCTGCGTCGATGTCTGCCCCACCGGTGCTTCGTTCAAACGCGCCGACGGCATCGTCTTGGTCGACAAACATATTTGCATTGGCTGCCGTTATTGCGTCATGGCCTGCCCCTATAAAGCGCGTTCCTTTATTCATGAAGAATTAACCGACCAGAACCCGGATGTACCGCGTGGTAAAGGCACCGTTGAATCCTGTACCCTGTGTGTGCATCGCGTGGATAAGGGTGAAAAACCAGCTTGTGTCGAAGCCTGTACCAAGGCGGGCCATGAAGCCATTCTATTCGGCGACTTAAATGATCCCAATAGCGAAATAGCGAAACGCATTGCGACTAAGCCCTCGGTTCAGTTACGCGCAGATCTAGCGCTCAACCCCGGCGTTCGTTACGAAGGATTTTAAGCATGGCCTCTTTCACCTTTAGTGAAGTCAAAGGTAACTCATCACGTTTCTGGTTCTTAGCGGGCCTGATCGGATTATTTGCCGCACTGGGTTTAGGCTCAGCCTACTACATGGAACATCATGGCCACATCGTCACGGGCATGAACAACTCCATTGTGTGGGGTATGCCGCACGTGTTCGCTGTATTTTTAATTGTTGCGGCCTCCGGTGCGCTAAATACCGCGTCGATTGCTTCCGTCTTCGGCAAAATGGCCTACAAACCTTTAGCACCCTTATCCGGTTTGCTGGCGATAGGTTTACTGGCGGGTGGCTTGACCGTGTTGATGCTGGACCTAGGTCGCCCCGATCGTTTGATCGTGGCCATGACGCACCTTAATCTGAAATCGGTGTTCGCTTGGAACGTCGTGCTCTACACCGGATTTTTTACCTTTGTTGCCGCTTACCTTTGGACCATGATGGATAAAACCAAAACTGCCTATACCAAGACAGCCGGTATGGCGGCGTTTATCTGGCGTCTGGTACTCACCACCGGTACCGGTTCAATCTTCGGCTTCCTGGTCGCGCGTGAGCCCTACAGTACTGCACTGCTGGCACCGATGTTTATTATTTTGTCGTTTGCATACGGCATGGCGCTTTATTTATTAGTGCTGATTTCAGCGTATACCGGAACTGGGCGTCCGCTGGGCGATGCCATTTTGCATCGACTGGGCCGCTTAACGGGTGTATTTGTTGCCGCATCGCTGTATTTTTCCTTCGCCTATCATCTCACCAATTTGTACTTCACCAAACAGCACGCCGTTGAGAAGTTCATTCTGCTGGACGGCGGTATTTACACGCTGATGTTTTGGCTAGGCCAAATTATTATCGGCGGCATTTTGCCCATGATCATTTTATTCAACGCTAAATTACGCGCTTCACGCGCCCTCTTAGTGTCCGCCTGTTTAATGATTGTTGTCGGTGGATTAGCGCAAATGTACGTCACCATTATTGGTGGACAAGCTTACCCTCTCGATATTTTTCCGGGCTGGCAAGAAAGTAGTCCCTTTTTTGACGGTGTCGTACATCAGTACGCCCCGAGCTTGCCGGAAACCTTGCTTGGCATCGGTGGACTGGCCATTGCACTGCTCATCGTGACGTTGGGTATAAAAGTGCTACGCTTTTTACCCACCAGCTTGGCTGATTCTGAAGTCGATCCGCACACGAAGGCGTAGCCGCTTCCACACATCTAAGCGGCAGGTTTATTCGGTGCCGCACTCCTCACCTACGCGATTAGAGGAGATCGGCTTAACGTCTTCTACGGTGCGGGGCGAAAACCGGCTATCGAGTGCCTTATGAACCGTCTCCTTATCTCTGCTGCACACAAATCGTCGGGCAAAACCACGATCAGCATTGGACTAGCGCAAGCCCTGAGCGCACGTGGCCAAAAAGTTCAAACATTCAAAAAAGGTCCGGATTATATCGACCCCATGTGGCTTTCCGCCGCAACGGGGCGCGCTTGCCGCAATTTAGATTTTTACCTAATGCAAGCCGAAGAAATTCGAAATTTGTTTGCGCAACACGCGCAAGATGCCGACCTTAGTATTGTCGAAGGCAATAAAGGTTTGTATGACGGTTTAGAACTAGATGGCAGTAACAGCAATGCGGCCCTTGCTAAATTACTAGGCATGCCGGTTGTACTGGTTTTGGATACGCGCGGTGTGATTCGCGGTGTAGCCCCGTTACTATTGGGCTACCAAGCATTTGACCCCCATGTTCAAATTGCCGGTGTCATTCTCAATCATGTCGGCGGTAGCCGCCACGAAGCAAAACTGCGCGCAGTCGTCGAGCATTACACGGACATCCCCGTGTTGGGCATGGTACAGCATAACAAAGCACTCAACATCGACGAGCGCCACTTGGGTTTATTACCGGCGAACGAAGCACAAAAAGCAAACCAACAGATCGTTGAAATGGGCCGTATTATCGGTGCGCAAGTCGATCTCGATAAAGTGCTGGCGATTGCGCAATCTGCGGCATTCGACATACCAGCCCGAACCGTTCCCGTTGTAAACCCGGTACCCAACATTCGCATCGGTATCGCACAAGATGCCGCCTTTGGTTTTTATTATGCCGATGATCTGGATGCATTACGTGCGGCGGGCGCGGATTTAATTGCATTCAGCCCGTTGCGCGATACTCAATTACCAATGGTTGATGCCCTTTTTCTGGGAGGCGGTTTTCCCGAAGTATTTGCGCGTGAACTGGCGGCCAATAAAATTTTACGCAACGAAATTCGCGTGCGGATTGAAGCTGGTCTACCCACCTATGCGGAATGCGGCGGGCTAATGTATCTCGCCCGCTCGATTTCCTGGCATGGAGAAAAGCACGCTATGGCCAGCGTAATACCGGGTGATGTCGTGATGCACGAAAAGCCCGTGGGACGCGGCTATGTACGGCTCAAAGAAACGGAACAATTTCCTTGGCCAAGCAATCGACCACCGCAAATAGTACGCGCGCACGAATTTCATTATTCCAGCTTGGAGAATCTGCCACCCGATCTTATTTACGCCTACACGGTCGAACGTGGTTACGGTATCAATGGCTCACAAGATGGAATTGTATATAAAAATTTACTGGCCACTTACACACACCTGCGTAGTCTCGAAAACTATAACTGGGCGGCGCGCTTTGTCGATCAAGTGCGGTGCCTCAGCAGAAAATCGCGGCGCACTGATAGCGTCGCATAATACATTGCCCTAGGAGAACTTATGTTTAATGTAACGCCGCAAGCCGCGGAACAAATAAAAAAATCCACGCCAATACCCAGCGCAGGCGAGGCGCTGGCATTGCGCGTCGCTGCACGCCAATTACCAGACGGTGAAATGGATTACGGTATGGGCTTTGACGAACAACGCGCACTTGATTTAGAAATTGCCTTTATGGGTATTAATATTTTAATTGGGCCCAGTAGCCGCGATTTACTGGAAGGCTATACCCTGGACTTCGTCGAACTCGAACCCGGCCAATTTCACTTTATCTTCATCCCGCCACCAACCGAAAACGTTAAAAAAAATACCGAGACTGGTGTTTAAAGCGACGTTTTTGTGGAGCCCATCATGCAAACTTTCGACTTAATCGTTATCGGCAGTGGCCCGGGAGGCTACAAAGCCGCTTTAAACGCCGCACAACGCGGCGCCAAAGTTGCGCTCATTGAAAAATCCATGCCGGGTGGAAATTGCTTAAACCAGGGGTGCATCCCAAAGAAAACATTACTGCATCTGGCTTCACTTATCGAAGATATATTGCATTTGCAAGGGCGCGGTTTGGTCGGCCAAGTGAAGGGTGATTTTCCTGCGGCAATGCGCCATAAAAACGAAGTTGTCAGCGGTATTCGGAACAACTTTCCCATTTGGCTGCGACGCCTTGGTGTGCAGATTTTTAACGGCCAAGCACGTTTTGTTAGTCCCTATGAGATTGAGGTCGAGCCCATCGAGTCCAATCCGACCATCGAACATGCGCATCACCACCACCAACATTTAACGGCAAAAAATATCATCATCGCAACCGGGTCCATGCCGCGTGGACTTGCCGCTTGCCCGTTTGACGGGCATACAGTCATTAGCTCACACGAGTTTATGTTCGAACTAAACGAACAACCTGAATCCATGTTGTTTGTCGGTGGTGGAACAATCGGCGTAGAGTTAGCCTATCTCATGCATCAGTTTGGCACCAAAGTTCATTTAGTCGAACGGGAAGATCAATTGCTGCCTACCGCGCGTATTCCGGAACATGCGTGTTCCAGCCTAGAGCGAAAATTTAAACGCATCGGCCTCGACTTCCGTTTAAATTTAAGTGTTACCCAAACGCGCGTCGAGAATGCTAAAGCGCATATTACTTTTAGCGATGGTAGCCAGGCCAGCTACGACAAAGTTTTGGTCGCCGTTGGACGCAGTCCTGTCGTCAGTGGATTGGATATTGAAAAGGCCGGTATCAAACTCAATGAACAAGGTTATATCGCCACTTCGGAATATCTAGAAACAAACGTGGCCGGTATTTACGCTATTGGCGATGTTAAACCCGGCCCAATGACGGCAAATGCGGCACTGCACGATGCTAAAGTGGCCGCCGCCAATATTTTTGAAGGTAACCAAGAAGTCTTTAATTATTTTAAAGTTCCGATGGTTATTCACTCTGCCATTGAAATCGCTGCCGTGGGTTTAACCGAAGAACAAGCAGAAGCCGCTGGCTTCACGCCGGATTCTGCGCGTACCAGTTTTGGCGGCTCAGGCAAAGCGCGCGCTTATCACGATACCGAAGGTTTTGTCGAAGTCATTCATGATTCTGAAACCGGACAACTACTGGGCGGTTGTGTGATCGGATCGGAAGCAGGTGAACAAATTCAAATGATGACCGCCGCTTGTCAATCCGACCGCGGCTTATGGTTCTTCAAAGAATTGTCGTATAGCCACCCTTCTTGGTGTGAAGAATTTGAAACAGCGATTGAGCCATTCACCACCGCTTTTTCAAAATCCGAGAAAGAGCTTTTTAGGCCAGGAATTTATGCTGGCGAGTAATGCCCCACTTCTTGAGAGCGATTGAGCCCATGCAATTTTTACCGATTTTTTTTAATCTCCAAGGCCGAGCCTGTTTAGTAGTCGGTGGCAATGAGATCGCCGCGCGTAAAGCCGCCCTACTATTGAGCGCCGGTGCAAAAGTAACCGTGTTAGCCCCTTCCCTAGTGCCCGCTTTCGCCCATTTGGTGCCACAAGATAGATTAATACATCATCCAACCGTATTCGATACGCGTTTACTCCAAGGCATGAGCTTGGTCATTTCTGCGCATGAAGACCATACGATCAATGGCACCGTTTCCGAAGCGGCTAAAGCATTAAATATTCCTGTGAATGTGGTAGATACCCCCGAACTGTGTTCTTTTATTTTGCCTTCCATCATTGATCGTTCGCCGATTTTGGTTGCGGTGTCATCCGGTGGTGCATCGCCCGTTTTGGCGCGCATGCTGCGTGCGCGTTTAGAGACGCTCATTCCGAATGCCTATGGTCGTTTAGCTACACTGGCCGGACAATTTCGCGAAGCGGTTAAAAAACGCTTTGTACGCGCAGAAAACCGCCGTATTTTTTGGGAAAAAGTGTTCCAAGGACCCATCGCAGAAATGGTATTTGCCGGGCAGGATCAAGCCGCTAAGATGGCCTTGGATAAAATGCTGGCGCAGGAAACCGAATCCGAGCACCCTATGGGCGAAGTCTATTTGGTCGGCGGTGGCCCCGGCAACCCCGATTTACTAACCTTTCGCGCATTGCGTTTAATGCAGCAGGCAGATGTCATCCTGCACGACAATTTAGTAACGCCTGCGGTACTCGATATGGCGCGACGCGACGCCGAGCGCATCTACGTTGGCAAGCAACGCGACAATCACGCCTTACCCCAAGAAGGCATCAATGAACTACTGGTACGCCTCGCTAAAGAAGGCAAGCGAGTGCTACGGCTCAAAGGCGGTGACCCGTTTATTTTTGGCCGTGGTGGCGAAGAAATTGAAACCTTAGCACAACATGGCATACCGTTTCAGGTCGTACCGGGTATTACAGCGGCTTCTGGTGTCGCTTCTTACGCGGGTATCCCGCTCACGCACCGCGATCACGCGCAAGCCTGTATTTTTGTAACGGGTCACCTCAAAGATGGAACCATGAACTTAGATTGGGACATGCTCGCACGTCCCAATCAAACCGTTGTGATTTATATGGGCCTACACGGCTTGCCGACGCTGTGTCAGCAACTGATCTCGCATGGTCTCGATGCCGAGACACCCGCCGCCATTATCCAGCAAGGTACAACCTCAAAGCAGCGCGTACTCACCGGTACTTTAGCCACATTACCGAATCTTGCCGTTGAAGCTGAACTTCAACCGCCGACACTGATCATCGTCGGCAGTGTCGTCTCGTTGCATCACAAACTGAAGTGGTTTAATCCCAAGGACTCAAAAGATAAACTGGTCGCAGCGCCGCTCAAAGACTGAAAAATTATCGTAGCGCTGGCATCATCCCTGCCAGCACAATTTTGAAAATAATAAATCAACACGGTGCCGCATGAAGCTCAAGGCTCCGTCAGTCCAAACAATGCCTTACCATTCACCCATCCGATACGTCGCGCAACATCCGCAGGTAAATCCGCCAGCAAAATACGAGTGTCGGAACCGATCATGAAACGGCTGGGATATTTGAGGAACAAGGCGCGCCACTCCGGGCACAACTTGCCGTCTCCACAAATCAAGCCCGGCCGGTAGGACAGCTCTCCCATAAGCAAGGGGTACTTGACTAATAACTCTTCCACCCGTGCAATCAGTACACCGCTAATGCCGGTGTGAGCCCAAATTAGGCGCACTTTTTTGCCACGTGACGCAGTGTTCGCCATCAGAAGATCAATCGCTACATCGTCCACGTGCGCGAGCAGTGTAAGCGTCCAACCGCCCCACCTACCCACTTTGCGCGTTAGCGGCTAAGCCGCAACGGCAACAGTTCATCAATGCGGCTATTGGGCCAAACGGGAAGT
>JAYVZN010000077.1:0-72402 GCA_043783305.1 Betaproteobacteria bacterium | reverse complement strand
GTTTTACCTTTGACCCACTCGGTGACGAGCGAGCTGGAAGCAATGGCTGAGCCGCAACCATAAGTCTTAAATTTAGCGTCTTCGATCAAGCCATCTTTACCGACTTTAATTTGAAGCTTCATCACGTCACCGCAAGCAGGCGCACCGACCATACCGGTGCCGACATCGCTGTCTTCCTTACCAAAGGAGCCAACGTTACGGGGGTTTTCGTAGTGGTCTAAAACTTTATCGCTGTATGCCATGATCTTCTCCTGCTAAATGATGAAATTAATGTGCGGCCCACTGAATGGAATTGAGGTCGATCCCATCTTGGTACATTTCCCAAAGCGGCGATAATTCGCGTAGCCTGGCAATTTTGCTTTTCAGTAAATCGATGGTGAAGTTAATCTCTTCTTCAGTTGTAAAACGGCCAATCGTAAAGCGAATCGAGCTATGCGCCAATTCATCTGAGCGTCCCAGTGTCTTCAATACATAAGATGGTTCCAGACTGGCGGAAGTACAAGCCGAACCGCTGGAAACTGCGACATCTTTAATCGCCATAATCAGCGATTCGCCTTCGACAAAATTGAAGCTGATATTGAGGTTGTGCGGTACACGGTCGTCCATGTCGCCGTTGACATAGACTTCTTCCATTTCCTGAAAACCTTTTAACAGCTTGTCGCGCAACATGCGCACACGATCATTTTCAGTCGCCATTTCTTCGCGCGCAATGCGGAAGGCTTCGCCCATACCCACACATTGATGCGGCGCCAAAGTACCGGAGCGCATGCCGCGCTCGTGACCGCCACCGTGCATTTGCGCTTCCAAACGTACGCGCGGTTTGCGCCGCACGTACAGGGCACCTACGCCTTTCGGGCCGTAGGTTTTATGCGCCGAGAACGACATCAAATCGACTTTGAGTTTCTGCAAATCGATAATCACTTTACCCGTTGCTTGTGCTGCGTCAACGTGGAATAAAATACCTTTTTCGCGGCAAATCTCACCCAGTGCCGGAATGTCTTGAATCACACCGATTTCGTTGTTGACGTACATTACCGATGCCAAAATCGTGTCTGGGCGCAAGGCCGCTTTGAATTGTTCGATATCGAGTAAACCATTACTCTGCACCGATAGGTAGGTGACTTCGAAGCCTTGGCGCTCCAATTCGCGACAGGTATCGAGCACGGCTTTGTGTTCGGTCTTCACCGTGACGAGGTGTTTGCCTTTGCCTTGGTAAAAGTGCGCCGCACCTTTGATGGCCAGATTGTTGGATTCGGTAGCACCCGAGGTCCAGACGATTTCTTTTGGATCCGCATTCACTAGTTGTGCGATTTGCGCACGCGCATCTTCAACCGCTTTTTCCGCAACCCAACCAAACGGGTGCGAACGTGACGCGGGATTGCCGAATTGCTCGGTCAGTAGTGGAATCATCTTCTGCGCCACGCGCGGATCAACCGGTGTGGTTGCCGAATAATCGAGATAAATCGGAGTTTTTACCATAATTACTAATCCTTCTGTATGCCTACTTAGGCGGTAGCAGTATTTGCTACGCGCTTGTCTTTCATAATCAAAATCTTGTCATCAGGAGTAGCGCGTTGTTGCAGCACCAATTCAGCCAGGGAAACAGCCTCCAGGTATTCGTAAATATGATGATTCAGGCCTGTCCATAGCTCATGCGTCATGCAGCGGTGATCGTCCAAACAATTGCCTAAGCCGCCGCATTTGGTGGCATCAATAGGTTCGTCTACCGCGCGAATGATATCGGCCACGGAAATAGCGCCGGTGTCTTTGGCTAAGCAATAGCCACCGCCGGGCCCGCGTACACTTTCAACTAGGGCGCTGCGACGCAGCTTGCCGAATAATTGTTCCAAGTAAGAAAGAGAGATTTTCTGGCGATCACTGATTCCGGCCAAAGTCACCGGGCCATTGCCGTTGCGCATAGCCAGATCCAACATCGCCGTAACGGCAAATCGTCCTTTTGTGGTCAGCCTCATGGTTCATCCCCTGTTGTATGGATAGTAAAATTTTAGTTTACCATACTAAATTAGTCAACTATTTTGTTCAGATAGCTCACATCGAACTTGTCTTCAGCCACGCTGACACTATCCTCATCAACGCCTAGCTTTTGTAAGGCTTTTAAGATCAAATGCATACGTTGATCGTTGGCGGCCACATGGTCGAGCAGAGCGTGTATTGCTTGGACGATGGGGTCATTCATGTCCTGGCTGATGGCGTAAGCAGAAAATCCAATTTTTTCAGCAGTTTCCGCGCGTATTTTGGCTTGTTCTGTATCCAGTATACGAGCCGGGATGCCCACTGCGGTGGCACCGGCCGGTACATCTTTCACGACCACCGCGTTAGAGCCTATTTTAGCGCCTGCACCCAAGGTGATTGGCCCCAAAATTTTAGCACCGGCACCGATAACCACACCTCGCTCTAGGGTGGGGTGGCGCTTGCCCTTATTCCAGGAGGTGCCGCCGAGTGTAACGCCGTGATACAGCGTGCATTCGTCGCCAATTTCTGCGGTTTCGCCGATAACAACGCCCATGCCGTGGTCGATAAATACGCGCCGCCCAATCGTTGCGCCCGGGTGTATCTCGATGCCGGTAAACCAACGCGCGCAATGCGCAAGAAAACGCGCTAACCAGCGCAATTCATGCCGCCATAACCAATTGGACAGCCGGTGAAACAGAATGGCATGCACACCAGGGTAGGTGGTTAGTACCTCAAAGGAGGAGCGCGCTGCGGGGTCGCGTTCAAAAACGACGGCAATATCTTCGCGTAAGTGTTTAAACATAGGCAGACACCAAGGTTAGCAATTTATTATATTAAAGCCGACTAAATCAGTCTAGCTTTGGTTTTACGAGTAAATTGATCTGCTTAAGGATTCCCATGAGGATACTGAACTCCTCTTTCTCCAATTGTGTGCGGGCAAATAGACGGCGGATTCTCGGCATCAGGCGCTTCGGGTGATCCGGATCTAGAAATTGGATGCGCGTGAGCGTTTCTTCCAGGCGCCGGTAAAAAAATTCAATGTTTTCTAAAGATGCCAACGGCGGCATGTCCAGCACGGCGGACACGGCATTTAAGCTGGCCATGCGCAGTTCATAGGCCATGATTTGTACGGCGCTCGCCACATTCAGCGAGGTGTAGGCGTTGTCGGTGGGAATGGAGATTACATATTGGCAGCGGTTTAATTCTGCGTTCGAGAGACCATGCGCTTCATTGCCGAACAGCAGCGCGACCTCTTGGCTCGCGGCGATTTCCACTAAGCGTCGTGCCGCTTCGCGTACATCCAAACAAGGATGCTGTAAATCGCGTCGGCGTGCCGTCAAACCGGCGGCGAGGACGCTTCCGGAAAGCGCTTCATCTAAGGTGGCGTTGACCTGTGCATTTTCCAAAAGATCACGTGCGTCACAAGCCAGCGCATCGGCATCGGCATGTGGAAAACGTTGCGGCTCAACCAAGTACAGGCGAGTAAGTCCCATCGTTTTCATGGCGCGCGCGGCAGAGCCGATATTACCGGGGTGGCTGGTACGGTTCAGCACAATGCGGATATTGGATAGAGGATTAAGGTCGTTTTTCATTTAAAATAGCGTCTTTGCTCTTTAACCGTCTTCGAAGGTTTCACACATGCACCCCATGCTCAATATTGCGGTTAAGGCTGCGCGCCGCGCTGGCGCTATTATTAATCGTGCAACACAAGATTTGGATTTACTCACCGTGCAGCATAAAGGCCAGCATGATTATGTGAGCGAAGTGGATAAGATGGCGGAGCAGGCCATTGTTGAAACGCTGTTGGAGGCCTATCCCGACCATGCGATTCTAGCAGAAGAGGGCGGCGCTCAAGGCAATTCAGAGTATGTGTGGATAATCGATCCGCTCGACGGCACGACCAATTTTCTGCATGGATTGCCGCAGTTTGCCGTTTCCATCGCCTTGCAGCACAAAGGCTTGTTAAGCCAAGCGGTGGTTTATGATCCTACGCGCAACGAGCTCTATACGGCGACCCGCGGACGCGGTGCTTATCTTAATGATCGACGGCTGCGCGTCAGCAAACAAACGCGCATGGAAGACGCTTTAATCGGCACCGGGTTTCCTTACAACGATTACAGTTTTCTCGAATCCTACCTGAAAATCTTTCAGGATTTGGTGCGCAAGGTGGCCGGAGTACGCCGGCCGGGAGCGGCTTCGCTCGATCTCGCGTATGTTGCCGCCGGGCGTTACGATGGTTTTTGGGAGGCGGGTTTAAAACCGTGGGATATAGCGGCAGGGATGTTACTGATTCAGGAAGCCGGTGGCTTAGTTACTGATTTTGCGGGTGGAGAAAATGTGCTAGAGAGCGGCAACATCGTGGGTGGCAGCCCGAAAATTTTCGGGCAGTTGTTGAACATTATACAAATGCATACAACAGCCCCAAGCGCCTGAGCGCTTTTTAGTAGCTATAGCTGACCTCAATATCGTGAACGCAGGGTGTGAGCAGGCTGGTGATGCCGTTATGGCCAAAGCCGTAAAATTCTTTAATGTGGCGGTGGAATTGCCGATCATGGAATTCGAGATGTCTTTCCAGGGACTCCACTAAAGAACGCGCGAGCGGCAAGGCGTATTCCGGCGCATTTTGGTGCAAAAACAGACGGCCACTGTAAACAAAGCCGTTGGCCTGTAATATGCGACAAATTTTGTCCCACAAAGCCTCACACTGATCGTGCGGCGAATGTTCATAATCTAAGTTGATAACGACTCCGGTTTTAGTCGGCATATTACGTTTTCTTTTTTTCTGATAAGGCTATTAATATTAGAGTATCCTTAATTATTAATCAAGTAAGCACTTTAACAAGCAGAGTAACCATCATGAAACCAGCCATACTTCGACCGGCTACTATTTTACCGCCACCTTTGATTTATTTCGCAAATTTGGCAGTAGCATGGGCTTTAAACCGGTCAATATCCTTGCACATGGATAGTGGCCCGATGGGCTCCGGAATCGGCTGGAGTCTAGTGGGTTTGGGTGTAGTCGGATTCGCCTGGGCGATGAGCGCAATCTGGCCCCAGCGGACGACGGTGAACCCCTACAAAGCCGCGAGTACCTTGGTAACGAGTGGGCCATTCCGCTTTTCCCGCAATCCGATTTACGTGTCCGATTGGTTGGTTTATGCGGGCGTTATGTTTTTACTGCAGACATGGTGGGCGTTATGGCTGGCACCACTGGTTTGGGTTTTAATGCGTTACCAAGTTATTCGGCATGAGGAAGCGCATTTACAAGCGAAATTCGGAGCGGCATATACCGCGTACTGTAAGAGTGTGCGGCGCTGGTTATGAAGCACTGTACGTTATCTAAATAAAAAACTTAGATTTGTCGTTGCAACCGACGTTTATACAGAGCAAACAATTTTGCGCCGATTGTTGCGTGAAACGATTTGAGGGAATTAAAATCGTCGGCTCACACCGATGGAAAGACTTTTCCCCGTGGCCAGTTGTACCCCTCTGACATAGGTATAAACCGGTAGCTGAACGAACGCATAGACCTGTGTATTTGGACCGGCGGCGTAGGCGATACCGGGACTGAGATAAAGAAAACGTCCACCGGTATCATCGGGTTCGGCGTTATTGCCTTTATCGTGCGCACGAACCTGAAAGTTGACTTGCACAATTCCGCTGATATCCGCTGTAAACGCATAGCGCCCACCCCAATCCACCGTTAAGCGGTCGCCCGGTTTGTACTGGTCGCGGATAGTTACGGCGTGTTGCCATGAAGTCTGGCTAAACCAACTGAAGTCACCGGTACCAGGCGGCGAATGATAAGTAACACCCAGCACGGTATCCGTGCTGCCGCTGCCCGGCTGTAACGTTCGCTCTGCGACTATGCCGGCGCTGTTGGTCACCGCAATTCGCCCCGTCGGAAGCTTGAGTCCTAGATTTAAGCCAAAGCCACTATCTTTGACCAAAGGTAGACGTAAGGTGATGCGTGCATCGCCGAATTTTTTGATATCCCATTGTTCGTTTTCCGGCCCGCCATTGTCGTTATGAATGTGTGTGTGGTCACGCGCCGCCCACGGCAACTGCAAGCCTAAGCCCCAACCTTCGGCGAAGTTATAATCCAGGCCAAGAATGACGTTGCGGTTGATGGTTCGAACTTCGTCATCGAGACGCGGCACCTGCCCCACGGAGACGCGCTGTGAACCCGCAAATGGACGATCTTGATCGATGAATTCATAACGCAAATCGGCCTGCACTCCCGGTTCAGCCCAAGCACCGAGCGAACGCCAATCGTTATTTAGAGTACAAAACGTCGCACCACAAGAGGCGACAGTCGGGCCGGTGAACAGTACAAATAAAATGAGTAACAGCGTGTGCGAAAAACGAAACATGCCTCCTCCTTTGTGGGTGGTTATAGCGAAGCGTGAGTCTAGCGGCAATATCGGCAGGTCGGAATGCGACACAGTGTCGCAGCAACAATCGTGTTATCGAACGGACGAAGTCGTTACAATGCGTTTTTTGCCACGGCCTGCACATGTCGGATACCACCCTCATCTCAGCGCAATTGCGCAATCTGAAACGATTGATCGCCCTACGTGCGATTGAAGTTGCGTGCCAAGCGGCAGTCATTTTGTTCGCCAGCCATGTCATCGGGATGGCCATTCCGATCACAATTTTGTTGGGTATTTCGGCAAGCTTAGCGCTCATGAATCTAGCGACGTGGTGGCGCACGACGCAGTCTTGGCCGGTAACATCGCTGGAATTGGCCGCGCATTTATTATTTGACATTGGCATGCTAACTGCCTTGCTGTACTTTGCGGGCGGTTCGACGAATCCTTTCGTTACTTTATATTTAATGCCCTTATCGATTGCCGCCGCTTTGCTTCCAGCGCGACTAACTTGGGTGATCGCTGGGGTGACCCTGGGATGCTATTCAGTCCTGCTTTTCGCCTATCAACCGCTGCCGCAAGGCCTCGCGAGTTTTGCGCCGTTGGCGGCGTTCCTGCCGCAGAGCTTATATAGCGCACATGGCGCACACGTGGATTTCAGACTGCACGTGCTCGGTATGTGGTTTAATTTTGCCTTGAGCGCGATACTCATCGCTTGGTTTTTGGCACGTATGGCGCAATCCATCCGCGAGCGCGATCAACGCTTAGCAGCAGCGCGTGAGCTGGCCTTGCGCAGCGAACAGTTAGTGGCACTGGGAACCCTGGCGGCAGGTGCGGCGCATGAACTCTCCACACCACTGGCCACCATGCAGATGATTGCCGCAGAGTTGGAACGCGAACAGACTGCAGGCCCGATACGGCAAGATTTACAATTACTGCGGGCACAAGCCGATCAGTGCAAACGCATCCTTACGCAGTTGACGGTCGATGCCGGTGCGGCGCGCGCGGAACAAGCGTCCGCCGTGGATTGCGCACAATATTTACGGCAGTTGTTAGCGCAATGGCAACTACTACGACCACAAGTAACACTGGCTTTCCAGTTTTCAGGAGTGCCGCCCGCGCCGCAAATCGCAGTGGAGCGCACCTTGGATCAAGCCTTGATTAATTTAATCAACAACGCCGTTGATGTCTCCCCGGCGCAGGTCGAAATAGAGGCGCGCTGGGACACCGTGCAATTGCAAATTAAAATCCGCGACCGTGGCCCCGGCATCAGCGCCGAAGTAGCATCGCACGCCGGTGAAGCATTTTTTACCACCAAAGGTCCCGAACGCGGCTTGGGAATCGGTTTATTTTTAGCCAATGCCAGCATCGAACGCGCTGGCGGAACGGTCAGTTTATTCAACCGTGACGGCGGTGGCGCATGCGTGCGCGTCACGCTGCCCTTACTGCGGTAATACGGATGGACCAAGAACGCCCGAGTTTGCTATTGGTCGACGACGATGAAGCGTTTCGATGCGTCTTGGGTCGCGCCTTGGAAAAGCGCGGTTACGCGGTCAGCACCGCCGCAGATGTTGAGGCGGCTAGCTTATTGGCGCAGGCCAATCCACCCGAATATGCCGTGATTGATCTAAAAATGCCCGGCGCTTCGGGTTTAGTGTTGGTGCGACGATTGAAGGCGTTGGACGCTGAAACGCGCATTGTTGTATTAACCGGCTATGCGAGTATTGCCACCGCCGTGGAAGCCATCAAGCTGGGTGCCACGCATTATTTAGCCAAGCCCGCCGATGCTGATGAAATCGTCAGCGCCTTGCTGCAAAACGCAGGCAACCCGGATGTAGCGATTAATACCGATCCGCTTTCGGTGGAACGTTTGGAATGGGAGCACATTCAAAAAGTCTTAGCAGAAAACGAAGGGAATATTTCCGCCACCGCCCGTGCTTTAAAAATGCATCGCCGTACCCTGCAACGCAAACTAATTAAAAAACCGGTACGCGCATGACACGCTTATCACTGATTTTCTTAATTTGGTTTTTCGCAGGCACCGCTTGGGCCGAAGGCGGCGCGCCGGTGCAGGTGCCGCCGGTTATCGCCAGCTATCCGCACGACCCCAAAAGTTTTACCCAAGGTTTGTTGTGGCACAAAGGTTTGCTTTACGAAAGCACCGGACTCTACGGACATTCAACGCTCAGTGTGCGCGAATTAGAAACCGGCCGCGCGCGCTGGAGTGTAAAGCTCGCCCCCAATATTTTTGGCGAAGGCTTGGCGTTAGTTGGCGAAGAGCTGGTGCAATTGAGTTGGAAAGAGCATCGGATATTTGTCTACGATAGAGCCACGCTGAAGCTTAAGCGCAATCTACCCTACGCTTGGGAAGGTTGGGGTGCTGCTTACGATGGGCGGCATCTGATTGTCAGCGACGGTTCTGCCGTGTTGCGTTTTCTTGATCCAGTGGGCTTCAAGGAAATGCGGCAGGTGACGGTTTTTGATGGTGATCAACCGATTACGCTCTTGAATGAATTGGAATATGTGCAGGGTGAAATTCTTGCCAATGTGTATGGGGTTGATCGTATTGCGCGGATATCACCGACGAGTGGCAAAGTAATCGGCTGGCTGGATTTATCATCTCTTCACCCAGAAGAATTACGTGGGGTAGAGAGTGCGGTGTTGAACGGGATCGCTTATGACGCAGAGCGTCAAGTGCTGATGGTGACGGGGAAATACTGGCCTAGGATGTTTTTGATACCGGCGCCGAAGCGCTGAGATAAGTCGCACTAAGCGCGGTTTGTTTTAGCGCCGGTAGCGCATCTATAGTTACCAACGCTACGCGCGACCAGATACATTTTTACAAACCATTACGTTACCATTTCATTTGAAGCTGGCTCGAAATGGAGTGGCGTATCCCGACAAAAACGGACACCCAAATGAACGAAGCAAAGACACCAGAACTTAAGCCCGCCAATGACAACCCTTGGTATTGGCTTGCGACACTCTACGGCGAGATGGGCAATGATGGTGAAATAAATGCTGCCATTGCACGAAAAAACCGTATGGCGTGGAACCGCTGGTTTGCCAAAGCTTTGAGCGTAGAGCAGCGCGATAAACTTCTTAAGAAAGAATTTTCGCCCGAGGAGCTTACACCGTTGACCCCAAAGGAAGAAGCGGAGCTAGTCGTCGCCTTCACAACCCGATCCGGGAGGACGGATTAAGCGCTACCTGACCCAACTGCAGAAATCGATTTCTCGCTTACCGTTTTTGATAGACACGTTTCTTTGAGTGGATTTAATTTGCCTAACTACGTCGACTTCGGATCGGCGACGTTCTCTGAGAATGCCAACTTCGGATCGGCGACGTTCTCTGGGATTGCCCACTTCAGATCGGCGACGTTCTCTGAGAATGCCCACTTCGGATCGGCGACGTTCTCTTCGCGGATCAATTTCATAAATTCTAAATTTACTGCACAAACAATCTTTGCCAATGCACACTTTAATTTTGGAGTTCCGGACTTTCGTGGTGCAAAAATGCATGAAGCGACGGAATGGCATGGAGTACGCTGGCCTTTAGTGCCGACTGACGAAAAGGGCGCTCAAAAGCAGGTTTACGCCTACGAACGTCTCAAGCAGGAGATGGAGCGTCTAAAGAAACACGAGGATGAGCTGTTCTTTTTTTGTAAAGAGTTACGCGCGCGGCGCAAACTGATGCCGTTATGGTCTGCGGCGCGGCTTCTTAATTATCTCTATGAAGCATTGAGCGGCTATGGCCAGAGCACAAATAAGCCGCTACTTTGGCTGTGCGGGTTATTTATATTAGGGAGCGCTGGTTTCGCGTGGTTGTTTAACAACGCAGGAACACCCTGGACGATACTGCACACGGCAAGCCTCAGTTTCGCGAGTATTTCTCTGATTTTTCCGATTCACAACGAAATCATGACCCCTCATGTGTTTGCTAGTTTGTCGAATCCAGCGAAGATCATCGTCGTGATGGAGTCATTTATTGGCACGCTGTTGCTCTTTCTTCTCGGCCTTGCGTTGCGCAATCGTTTTCGTATGCGGTGAATATTCACCGCGGCTGAGGTATGGCAGGTAATAATAAAAATCGATGTTAAGTTGCTGGAGGCTTTGTTTGGTAGCCGGAAGCAATGGAATTCACAGCATCTGCGTTTGGCCATGACTTGTAATTTTCAGTTATCGAGAACATGGGTGACCAACCTCCGGGCCGTATCAGCGGTATAATTTCCGCTCCCATAAATTAAATAGCCGTGCATGCCCACATGCGCCCGATGATGGATCAATCGCTCCCTACCACGCCCCTTGAACAACACACGCCGATGATGCAGCAATACTTGCGCATCAAGGCGGAGCATCCGGACATGCTGTTGCTGTACCGCATGGGGGATTTTTATGAGTTGTTTTTTGAGGATGCACAGGAAGCATCGCGTTTGCTGGACATTACGCTGACGACGCGCGGATCGAGCGCCGGGCAACCGATCAAGATGGCGGGTGTGCCGTATCACGCGGTGGAGCAATATCTCGCTAAGCTGGTGAAGCTCGGTTTGTCGGTGGTGATTTGCGAGCAGGTCGGTGATCCAGCGACGAGCAAAGGCCCGGTGGAGCGCAAAGTTGCACGCATTATTACGCCGGGTACTGTGACCGATAGCGCCTTGCTTGACGAGCGGCGCGAAGCGTATGTGATGGCGGCTTTGCCGCAGCAAGATCGTATCGGCTTGGCTTGGTTAAGTTTGGCCGGTGGGCGTTTTTGCGTGGCTGAGATATTGCCGCAGGAATTGGCCTCCTTCATTGAGCGTATCCAGCCAGCCGAATTGTTGTTGCCGGAGGATACGGCTGCAACAATCGATACCGGCAAGCTGGTGGCGAAGCGCTTACCGCAATGGCAATTCGATTTCGACGCTGCACAGCGCACGCTTACGCAACAATTAGGCACGCACGATTTAGGTGGCTTCGGTGTTGCCGAAATGCCGGTGGCGCTGGCCGCCGCCGGTGCCTTGTTGGCCTATGTGAAGCAAACCCAGCGTGCGGCGTTGCCGCATATCGTCAGTATTCAGCCCGAGCGTCAAAGCGAATATGTGTTGCTGGATGCCGTCACGCGCCGCAATTTGGAGTTGACCGAAACCATCCGCGGCGAAGCTGCGCCGACACTGCTGTCCCTGCTCGACACCACGTCCACGGCGATGGGCACGCGTATGCTGCGGCATTGGCTGCACCATCCCTTACGCGATCGAGCGCTGATTGCAGCGCGCTTGGAAGCGGTGGCCGCGTTACAACAGGGTCGCCCAACGCCGTGCTATGCAAGCCTGCTGCAATTGTTGCGCGGCATGTCAGATATCGAACGCATTGTGGCGCGCGTGGCGTTGCGCACGGCACGGCCGCGCGACTTGGCAGCTTTACGCGCTGGTTTGGCTTTGTTGCCGGAGTTACCGTCACTGTTGCAAGCGCTACCGAGTGCACGTCTTGCGCAAATCCTAGACATCGCGAAGCCGCAGCAAGCGGTCGAGCAAGAATTGGCGCGCGCGATCAAAGCAGAACCGTCGGTGGTGTTGCGTGAAGGCGGGGTGATTGCCGACGGCTTTGATGCTGAGCTCGACGAGCTGCGCGCGATTCAAAACAATTGCGGTGAATTTTTATTGCAGCTCGAAGCGCGCGAACGCGAGCGTAGCGGCATTGCCACGCTCAAGGTCGAATACAACCGCGTGCACGGTTTTTACATCGAAGTCGGGCGTGCGCAAGCTGACAAAGTGCCGGACGATTACCGTCGGCGCCAAACCCTGAAAAACGCCGAGCGCTACATCACACCGGAGTTGAAAACCTTCGAAGACAAAGCGCTGTCCGCCGCGGAGCGCGCACTGGCGCGTGAGAAATGGCTGTACGAGCAAGTGCTGGATAGCTTGCAAGCGCATATCGCGTGCTTGCATCAGATCGCCGGGGCGATTGCCGAGCTGGATGTGCTGGCGGCTTTTGCCGAGCGTGCCCAAGCCTTGGATTTTGTGATGCCGGAATTTACAACGACCCCCAAGTTGGAAATTATCGCTGGCCGTCATCCCGTGGTGGAGCGGCAGGTCGATCAATTTATCGCCAACGACACACTGTTTACACGCACGCGCCAGATGTTGCTCATTACTGGGCCGAACATGGGTGGTAAATCCACCTACATGCGCCAAACCGCGCTCATTGTATTACTCGCGCATTGCGGTTGTTTCGTTCCGGCCAGCCGCGCGTTGCTGGGGCCGGTGGATCAGATATTTACGCGCATCGGCGCGGCTGACGATCTGGCTTCCGGTCGCTCCACCTTCATGGTGGAAATGACCGAGACGGCAAACATTCTGCACAATGCCACGCCCGAGAGTTTGGTGTTGCTGGATGAAATTGGCCGCGGTACTTCGACCTTCGACGGCTTGGCGTTAGCCTATGCCGTGGCGCGCCAACTGGCGGAGAAAACCGGCTGCTATACCTTGTTTGCCACGCACTATTTCGAGCTGACGCGCTTGAACCAAGAGCTGAAGCAAATCGCCAATGTGCATTTATCGGCAGTGAAACACAAAGACAGCATCGTATTTTTACATGCGGTGGAAGACGGTCCCGCTAGCCAAAGTTATGGCTTGGAAGTCGCGGCCTTGGCCGGTGTACCCAGCACGGTGATTCAACAAGCGCGGCGCTATTTGGTTAACTTGGAAAATCAAAGCGTGGCACAAGCCGGGCAGGGCGATTTATTTACGCAAGCGGCGGAGCCGCAGACACATCCAGCGTTGGAGCAGTTGACGCAAATTCAACCAGATGAGCTGACGCCGAAACAAGCTTTAGAGTGTCTGTACGCTTTAAAAAAATTAAGTAGTTAATAGAAAGTACAAAACATGGTTGCCGTTCTATACGCTCTATAAGACTTTGTCTTCAAGTAAATGGCGGTAATTGGAAAGTCGTGCGCGCCACATCTTCAAGCTTCATTCCTGGCGTACGAATTAACAAACGCCTGCAGGCCGCGCATTAAACTTATGTACTCCCGGAACGAATCCAGGCTCCCGCTGTTTATACATATAACGATGTGCGGTGCTTGCTGATTCCTTCCCAGGCGCACTCATCGTCACGTAAATCTTCCGGTACGCCCATTCTCAATCTATTAAGGAGTTCGACGATGATTGCTTCCCGCTTCAAACGACTGTCCGCCATTCCACTTGCCCTGCTGGCCCTATTCACCCTGATGAATCTGGCCGTCGCGGGTCGAGATCGAGATGATGACGATGACAAATCCGTGTTTATCACCGTCTTTGCACCCGGCAAGGGCGACGTTGCGGGTGTCGGCAGCCGCGCCTTTCTGGTCGACATGGCGTTGCAATTCGACGGCGATCTGGCCTCCACTGGTGCCACGATTGAGTTGACCGGCCCCGGCCCCTTGCAGAATGCGGGGCCCTTTCCCGGTAGTTTCAGCCTAGGTGCTAACAAAGATCACTTCCCCAGCTTGGTGGTGTTGCTCAGCTCCACCGTGGTCGGTGCCGGTGCTGGGCAGAACATAGCCAATCTGTTCAACATCAACACCGTCACCAATCGCGATGCGAGCGGCACGGAAATCTGGTCCACCTGGATTGCCGGAGCGCCTAATGCATTCGGCAAAGTGGGCGAAAACACACCGTCGCACTTGTTCATCGCCGTGGTGGAAGGTGTCGCACCGGATGTCGTCATCGACATGGACAAAAACGGTGTTATCAACAAGAAAGACTTAGTGCTGATGGGTTACAAAGTCATCTCCAACACGCCGAAGGTGGACTTCGTAGTGAACGGATTCTGATAAACCCAATCAAATTCGGAGCGGTAATACAGCCGCTCCGAGTTTTTTAGAAAAGGGAGTGGATATGAGTGTTACCCGCAGAGAACTCCTTAAATTGGCTGCCGCGAGTGCCTTGAGTAGTGTCGCCGGCGTGCGCCCTGCGCTGGCTGGTTCCGTGCTGAAGGGGGTCGCTGACACCGGTGCCGACCGTGTATTCATCTGTAACGAAGATTCCAACACCTTGACGGTGATCAACCCCTACAACAATACCGTTGAGAGCACTATCAATCTCACCAGCTTTGACGAAGATCCGCGCCCGCCGTTTCGTTTTGTTACCGGTGGCGTGATGCCGACCCATGCGGCGATGATCCAAAAGCCGCTGTACCACGGCGCGATTTCAATTCACGGTGCAGCACCGTCGCCCGACTCGCAACTCATTGCCACTACTGGTCGCGGCAGTAGCAATGTCTATCTTATCGACACCCGCACCCAATCCGTGATCGGCAGCACGCCAAACCCGCAAGCCAGCAACACGACCAACGCTCACCGGTTATGCAGTGGCATTCTCGTTGGTCGCGAGCCGCACGAACCAACTTTTACCCGTAATGGTAAGGAACTCTGGGTTACGCTGCGCGGCGAAGACCGCATTGTAATTCTCGATGTGGAGCGCACACGTAAACAGCTTGGCGGTAAGGGCATCGGCGCGGTGCGCCAATATATCAATACGCTCAACGGCCCGGCGCAAGTGTGGTTCAGCGTCGATGGCAAGCTAGCCTTTGTGATCTCACAAAAAGTGTCGAAAGTGGATGTGTTTGCGCTGAACGCTGATCGACATGGTTATAGCCGCCCGCAACGTAAAACCACGCTCGATCTTAAAGCGCAGGATCCTTTCGGTTTTACGCCGTTCCAAAAAATTACGCCGGACGGCAAGGAAGTGTGGTTTTCACACAAGCTGGCCGATAGCCTCTCCGTATGGGAAACCACGGGTGAGCATCGCGTACTCGACCACGTCAAGCTGGGTGACAAGGCCCGCCCCAATCACGTGGAGTTCGTCGAAAACGCCAATGGCCGCGCTGTCTACGCGAGCCTTGGGCGAGTGGATGACGGCACTCTCGGCAGCGTTTCATCGAGCCAGATCGCCATCATTGATCGCTCCGCTACGACCGGCAGCCGTCAAGTCGTGGGCCGTTTTATCAGCCACGGGCGAGAAGCCCACGGACTGTGGAGCAACCCCGAAGGCACCCGGCTCTATGTCGCGCACGAGCAGGATGAACTGCCGGGCACACCCGCAGAAGGCCAGACCGTGTGTAGTGTGTTCGACGTCAGCGATCCGCTGAAGCCTGGCTTCATCGCGCAAATTCCCATCGGCAGTCTGGACCTGCCCTCCGGCAAACTGCGCAACAAGAAAAGCATCAACTTGGTCTACGTGCGACCCGGCGCACGCAGCCAAGCAGGCTAAGGCGGATAGTATGAAAAGTCTGATATTGCTTGCAGCATGCACCCTGACACTCGCCACGAGCGTCAGGGCCGAGGGTGAGGTGGCGGCGGGTCACGCCCATCACGACATGACCACGCCGGAAGTCGAAGTGTCGCGTTATCCCGCCGAATTTCAACGCTACATCCGCGAAATGGATCGCGACATGCAGAAAATGATGGTCGATATGCATGACCCCGGTTACACCGGGGATGCGGATGTCGACTTCCTCGCCATGATGATTCCGCATCATCAAGGCGCGGTGGATATGGCACGCCTAGTGCTGATCCACGGCAAAGACCCGCTGGCACGCAAGCTGGCAGAAGAAATCATCGCCTCGCAAAACACCGAGATCGCCGCGATGCGCGCGCGCTTGGAAGTCCTGCGGCATGCATCGGATGCCGAGCCGGGCGGGTTTCCGGCCCTGCATGGTACGCGTGGGGTGCGCGAGTGATCTTGGTGCTGTGAAGACCCCGGGGTTTGACCTGGGCGTGGAGGTCGACGGCTCAGGAATAAGGGAAATTCGGGTTATTTGATAGTCTCAACGTTGTCCATAAGCTACGCCGTTTTTTGGCGTTGACTTGATGGTCTTTTATAAGCCGTTAAATTCTCTTTGTGACGAAGACGTGGGCTCTTTTCCTTTTTATGGCTCGGTATCTCCGTGATGCAGTTTTAGATTTTTACTTCACCATCTTCTCCTACTTTTCGCCCTACCGCCGTTACAAGTACCCGCTCCAAGCCCACCGCTAAAGCTATTAACCTTGGTGCCGTTATAGTTAATAACTAAGAAACGCACGGACGAAGTTCCTATGCTGCTGGACTTTGAGTTCGAATCCATTAAATGTAGATCTGGAGATATATTGTGAAACGCACAACGCTCGTGCAACGCCTTACACTGTTAACGGCAGTGCCTGTAATAGCGCTGGTTTTGTCTTCTGGAATATTGATCTGGGAGAGCTTTAATCGTTACCAAAGCGCAATTCAGGCACACAGTATTATGGAAGTGGCGGTGGCGGCGGGTGATCTGATTCACCCCATTCAGATCGAGCGTGGTGCTTCGGCTGGATTTGTCCAGTCGAAGGGGCAGAAATTTGCAGATATATTGCCGGACATTCGCGCCAAAACTGATGCAAAGCTGACAGGCTATAAAAAAATTCTCGAAGGCATTAGCACGGATTCAATGCCGGGCCTAAGAATGGCTGTCGAGGATGCCCGGCGTGGACTCGACGAGCTTAGCAGGACACGCGAACAAGCCAATCAATTTTCCATTTCTGCGGGAGAAGTATCGGCTTTTTTTACGGTGACCATCGGTAAACTTTTGGAAGTGATGAGCACGGCAGCCAAGTACAACAGTGACCCGGCAATCGCGAAGCGAATTTTGACTTATCATGCTTTTGAAAATGCCAAGGAAAACGCTGGGCAGGAGCGGGCGCTATCCATGCCGGTATTTGTCACCGGCAAGGTCGAGCCCGCCCAGTACCGCGCTATTCTGAGTAAGATCTATAAACAAGAAGCCTATATCAGTGCATTCCTCGGTTCCGCAGCCGAACAGGAAGCAGCGGCGCTAAAAGTGG
The DNA here is from genome assembly GCA_043783305.1 of Betaproteobacteria bacterium. Taxonomy (GTDB): domain Bacteria; phylum Pseudomonadota; class Gammaproteobacteria; order Burkholderiales; family Thiobacteraceae; genus RBG-16-58-11. The sequence goes on along the minus strand of JAYVZN010000077.1, from coordinate 55,243 downwards.
TGCTGAACGGCGATGCAGCACAAGAGGTGCAGCGCATGCGTAATGTCATGGCCGAGCGCGCTACGCAGGGCGGGTTCGATGTGGATGCAACGGTGTGGTTCAAGCGTATCACCGACAAGATCAACGGTCTGTATGAAGTGGAACAACTGATTACGAAAAATATTAATTCCGATGTTAATCATTTGTTGGCAGCCAGCCGCACGCACCTTATATCGCAGTTGATATTAGCGCTGCTGGCGATTGCGTTTTCCATAGCCATATCGGTATGGGTGGCGCGCAGCGTAAACCGGCCTTTGAAGGCCGTCGTGGAGGCAGCGGAGTATGCCGTTATGCACGACGATTTTACCCGGACTGCCCCCGAGGATGGCACGCAGGAAACGGCGCGCGTGGGGCAAGCGATCAATCGTCTGATGGAAAAATTTCGCAGTATTATTTTGGACGCTACGCGCTCCAGTGGAAGCATCGCGGATGCCTCCAACGCACTCGCCACTTCAAGCCGCCAAGTTAACAAGAGTTCTTCTGCACAGGCGGATGCCGCCGCTACCGTTGCTGCGGCCGTTGAGGAAGTTTCCGTAAGCATCAGCGAAACTGCTACCAATGCCAGCAGTGCGGGCGAGATTGTCGAGAAATCTCGTGCTGGAACCGAAAAGGCGCTTACGGTCATGACCGAAACGGTGCAAAACGTGAATGGCATCGCGGCGTTGATCCGGGAATCGGGCGTCAACGTGGAACGGCTTGACGAGAGATCAAAAAAGATCGGTGGCATCATTCAGGTCATCAGAGATGTCGCCGATCAGACCAACCTCCTGGCGTTAAATGCTGCAATCGAAGCGGCGCGCGCCGGTGAGCAGGGAAGGGGGTTTGCGGTAGTGGCGGACGAAGTACGCAAACTTGCCGAGCGCACCTCAAAAGCAACCACGGAAATTGCTACGCTTATTGGCGATATTCAGAATCATATCGGCGAGACGGTCTCCGGAATGCAGCAGGCCAATACTCAAGTTGCGGAAAGCCTTGTACTGGTCGGAAAATCGGAGGCCGCGCTGCACCGTATAGGTGACGATTCACGCGAAGTGGCGAGTAATGTCGAAAGTATTATTGATGCGATACGTGAGCAAGACTCCGCCATTCATCAGGTTGCGGCAAACATCGAAAAAATTGCCCAGATGGCCGAAGAGAATAGCACCGCAGCCGCGTCGAGCAACGATACGGCAGAGCAACTCGATAAGCTGTCCGGCGCACTTAAGGATTCGGTAATCCGTTTCAAAGTGTAGTGGCGGGATTGAGTTTCCACTCCGCCAAACGGGAGTCAAGATTTAATGGTGATGCCCGTGCTCGCCATGCACATGGCCATGCGAAATTTCTTCCTCGGAAGCGGGGCGGACTTCGGTCACGATACACGTAAATTTTAAAGTCTGTCCCGCCAGGGGGTGGTTGCCGTCGACCACGATGCTGTCATCGGTAATTTCAGTCACCGTGTAGAGCAACATTTCTTCGCCATCGTCGGATTCGCCTTCGAACTGCATACCCACGCTGACATCCGGTACTGGAAAACGCTCTTTATCTTCGACGCGCACCAATTCGGCATCGTATTCGCCGAACGCAAATTCCGGTTCTAAAATTACCGTCAGTGCATCGCCGACATTTTTGCCTTGTAATTGCTCTTCAACGGTGGGGAAAATATTGTCGTATCCACCGTGCAAATAGCTGATCGGTTCATCGGTACTTTCCAATACTTCACCATCGCTGTTGGCTAATTGATAGGTAATAGAAACTACGGAGTTTTTAATAATTTGCATAAAGGTATCTCAGAATAAAGTTCGCAGTGATTGCGATCAGGTTAATGGAAGTTCAATGCGGTGTGTAAAGACGCTATTCTACAATAGCTTGGATGAGTTTAAGTACCTCGGCGGCATGGCCTTTCGCGGTGACACCGTACAGGGCATGGCGTAAAGTGCCGTTTTTATCGATGATAAAAGTGGAACGGACAATCCCCATTTTCTTTACGCCATCTTTTTCTTTTTCCTGCCAAACATCGTATTTATGGCACACAGCACCTTCGGTATCGGCCAATAAGCGCACCGCTAGACCGTGTTTATCGCGAAACGCAGCGTGACTCATACAATCGTCACGCGATACACCGAGCACTACCGTATCGAGCTTGCTGAATTCGTCGTCGATATCGCTGAATTCAGCGGCTTCGATCGTGCATCCCGGCGTGTCGTCACGTGGATAAAAATACAGGATAACGTTTTGCCGTCCTTTGTAATCAACCAGTTTGACACTCGCCATATCGGCATCGGGTAAATTAAAGTTCGGGGCGGCATGGCCGATCTGCAGCATAGGTATCTCCTAACGGGGTGAGTGGATTCTAACGCATTTATCCATTCATACAAGTGGCTTGATATCTGCTTTTCACCGGGTCAAAAACGCGTATCTGGGTCTGGGGTCTTAGCCGCACTCATCCGCGCTGTTTACCATCGTAATGTTTTTATGAATGACCGATATTACAATTTCGCTACGGAGTGTCGGCAACAAATTTTGGCTCTGCGGAAGGAAGCTCAAAGGAGTGTCGATGGTTAGAAGCTACCAGCCCCGAATGGGGCGGCCTTGAGCGCTAAGGCTTGCTGATTGCGGCCAAAATGCCTTGCATGATGGCAATCGGGCTCGGTGGGCAGCCGGGTACGGCGACATTTACGGGGATCACATTCGACACACGGCCACAACTGGCATAGCTTTCACCGAAGATTCCTCCGGTGCAGCCGCAGTCGCCGATAGCGACCACAAATTTGGGTTCGGGAGTCGCATCGTAAGTGCGCTTGAGCGCAATTTCCATGTGTTTAGACACCGGGCCGGTGACCAACAATAAGTCGGCGTGGCGCGGGCTGGCCGTGAATTTTATGCCCAGCCCTTCGATGTTGTAGTAGGGATTATTCAGTGCATGAATCTCCAGTTCGCAGCCGTTACACGAACCGGCATCGATGTGGCGGATGGAGAGCGCTTGGCCGAACACGCTGAGGATTTCGGCTTGCAGATCTTGGGCTGTGGTGCGCAGCGTGTTATCGGCAATGGGATGCGGCTCGGTTTTGATGCCGGTTTTTAAAATCTGTTTTAAAATGCGGTACATCGTTATAAATCCTGTCCGGCGTAGCTCAAGTTGAAGGATTTATTGATCAGCGGAAAGTCGGGCACGATGTTACCGATGACCGCGTGTTCGAGTATCGGCCAGTTTTGCCACGAAGGGTCATGCGGATGCATCCGCTCGATACGGTTGTCGGCTGCCGCTTGTAATCCTACTAATACCTCACCACGCCAACCTTCTACCATGCCGATGCCGAAGCTATCGACCGGTGCAAAAGGAATGGGTACGGTGAGCGCTCCGGCGGGTAGTTGCTCCAAAATGAGCCGCGTCAAGCGTAACGATTCTAAAATTTCTTCGATGCGCACGATGGCGCGCGCGGCTACGTCGCCGTTGCGATGGGTGGCCATCCGAACATCCAGTACATCGTAAGGCGCACACGGATATTGCGCGCGTAAGTCCCAGGCTTGGCCGCTGGCACGTCCCGGCATACCCGTCAGGCCGAGCTGTGCAGCCAAGTCGGGTGTGACGCGACCCGTGGTTAAGAAACGGTCTTGCAGGCCGGCGTGTTCTTCATAAACAGCACGTAGCGCACCGATTTCCTGTTCCAACTGTTTAGCTTCAGCCAATAAATGCGCTTTGCCTTGAGGTGGTAGATCGCAAGCAACGCCGCCGGGTACAATGCAATCCATTAGATAGCGGTGGCCGAAGAGTGCACCGTTAGCGCGTAAGACATCTTCTTTTAAAATCCAAAATTGCGCGAATCCGAAAGACAATGCCACATCGTTACCCAGATAGCCCAAGTCGCCGAGATGATTATGAATGCGCTCGCGCTCCAGCAGCAAGGCGCGCAACCACAGGGCGCGCGGCGGCGGCGTTACATCGGTCATGCTTTCCAGCGCCATGGCATAGGCCCAGGCGTAGGCGCAAGTCGAGTCGCCGGAGATGCGTCCGGCCAGTTTTGCACCTTGTGCAAGACTCATGGTCTCGGCCAGTTTTTCAATGCCTTTGTGTTTGTAACCCAGACGTTCTTCTAAACGCAGAATGCGTTCGCCCACGATGGAAAAACGAAAGTGACCGGGTTCGATGGTGCCCGCATGCACCGGGCCCACGGGAATTTCATGCACGCCGTCGCCGATGACAGGAATGAAAGGGTAGCCGTTGATGTTCGGCGTAACTTGCCGTTGGAAGTCGAATTCTTTACGCAGGGGGTGGCCCGCGGGCCAACAATTGTGACTCAGCCATTTGCGGTGATCGATGGCTTCTTGCGCAAACAAGCCGAGTAGATCATAAGCAGCGCGCTGCATGCGCTCCGCAGAAGGAAAAATCGGACTGATATCGGGATAGACCGGTTTGCTCGCGTCTAAGGATAGGGTCAGCAATAACAAACCGGGATGCGTAGCCAAGGCGATGTGCAGGGTATAGGTCTGCTTTCTGGCGCGTTCGTCGCTACCCCACAGTGCTAGTAAACGTCCACCGCCGGTACGGATTTGTTGGCATGCGGGGACGAGTTGCTCCGTGCGAATTTGCGCGCACCATGCGGGAATGGCACCGGGTAGGGGCGCTATTTCGAGATTCAAATCTTCAAGTTGCATGGATCGACCTCATTTCCCGAGCAATGCCGCTGCTTGTTGATACCAGTCGGCTAGATAGGGGGGGATGTAGAGTCCTAACATTAAGACGAGCGCTAAGTGTACGAACACCGGAATCAATGCCGGCGGGTACGGTAAACGCTGCACCGTTGTTTCGCCGAACACCATCGGCTGTACTTTGGCAAAGATCGAAGCAAAGGCTACGCCGAGCGCCAATAATAAAATGGGCGCCGCCCACGGGTGGCTATGCATCGCTGTGGTTAGAATTAAAAATTCGCTAGCGAATACGCCGAACGGCGGCATCCCTAAAATAGCCAGCGTACCCAACATTAGTCCCCAACCGATGCCCGGACTTTGTTGGATTAAGCCACGAATATTTTCCATCAACTGGGTACCGGTTTTTTGCGTGGCACGACCGACGACGAAAAAAATCGCGGATTTGGTCAGTGAATGCACTGTCATGTGCAGTAAGCCTGCAAACGTGGCCACCGCGCCGCCCATGCCGAAGGCAAAAGTAATCAAGCCCATGTGCTCGATGGACGAATAAGCGAACAAGCGCTTTACGTCTTTTTGTCGCGACAGGAAGAAGGCCGCTACGACCACGGACAGCAGGCCAAAACCCATCATCAGATTGCCGGCAAAATTCGTACCCAGCGCGCCGTCGGCCAGTACTTTGCTGCGCACGACGGCGTATAAAGCCACATTCAACAACAGACCCGAGAGCACGGCAGAGACCGGAGTCGGGCCTTCGGCATGCGCGTCGGGTAGCCAATTATGCAGTGGTGCCAAGCCGACTTTGGTACCGTAACCAACCAATAGAAATACGAAGGCCAAGGAAAGTACGGTGGGCTCCAGTTGTGTTTTTACGGTATTTAAGTGTGTCCAGAGTAGCGCATTGCCTCCCGGGCCTAATATTTTTTCCGCCGCGAAGTAGAGCAGAATGGTGCCGAACAACGCCTGCGCAATGCCGACACCGCACAGGATGAAATATTTCCAAGCCGCTTCCAGACTGGCGGGGGTGCGATACAAGCTCACCAATAACACGGTGGTTAAAGTGGCGGCTTCCATCGCCACCCACAAGATTCCCATATTGTTGGTGGTCAGCGCGAGCAGCATGGTGAAGTTAAATAATTGATACATGCTGTGGTATAGCCGCAGCATGTTGGCGGTCAGCTTGCCGTGATGTTGTTCGATGCGCATATACGGACGCGAGAACAGCGAAGTGGTGAAGCCGACAAAGGCCGTTAACGCCACTAAAAACACATTAAACGAATCGATAAAAAATTGTTCGTTAAGTACCGTGATTGGGCCATCCTCAACGATGCGCGTAGTCAAGATCACCGCCGCTACAAAGGTGCCGAAGCTGAAAATGGAGTTCACTTCAGGGGCGGAGCGGTGGTTGCCCATAACGGCGAGAAATACACCGCCGAATAAAGGAATGCCTAAGAGCCAGAGAATTTCCACGTCATTCGTCCTTGAGTTTTTCCATGTGTTTCAAGTCCAAGCTGTCGAAGGCCTCACGAATCTGGAAGAAAAAGATGCCGAGAATAAACATCCCTACCAATACATCCAGTGCGATGCCGAGCTCCACCACCAGCGGCATACCGTAGGTGGCGCTGGTCGCGGCAAAGAATAAACCGTTCTCCATCGCTAGAAAACCAATCACTTGCGGGATAGCCTTGCGCCGCGTCAGCATCATTAGGAAGGACAGCAGCACGATGGCGATGGCGATACCGAGTGTACTGCGCGTGATTGTGCCGGCCAATTGCGTGATTGGCAGCGCGAGATTGAAGGCGAAGATTACCAGCATGATGCCGACTAACATGGTGGTGGGGATGTTGATCAACGTTTCCACATCCCATTTCACGTTGAGTTTACGAATCAGGCGATGCAAAATCCACGGCAGGATAATGACTTTTAATACCAAGGTCAGTGCGGCGGAGTAATACAAATGCTGCTGCTGTGTGCTGATGGCGACGACCAGCGTACTGATCGATAGCACCAGGCCCTGCCAGGCAAACAAGTTGATCAAGGACAACACACGCCGCTGCGACAGCATAGCGAACGCGATCAATAGCAGGAGTGCCGCCAGCAAATTAATCAATTGTCCGCTCAGCGAAATCGACATCTCAGGCCCCCAGCAGAAAATGGATGAGCATGCCTAATACCGCGAACAGGAAAGCGGTGCCCAGAAATTCCGGTGCACGGAAGATGCGCATCTTGGCTGAAATTGTTTCCAGCAGCGCGAGACCGGCACCCGCTGTAATTAATTTCAAACCGAGTGCGACCAGGGCCAGCGGCAAGGCTATCCAATGACCCGCCTCAGCAATACCATAGGGAATAAACAGCGCGAAACCGATGGTCGTGTAAGCCAGTAGTTTAATGCTGCTCGCCCATTCGATGAGGGCGAGATGACGTGCGGAATATTCAAGAATCATCGCTTCGTGGATCATCGTGAGTTCGAGATGGGTGGTCGGGTTGTCGACCGGAATACGCGCATTTTCCGCCAACAGAATCATCACGAAAGCCACGGCGGCAAACGCCATACTGGGGTAGAGCGCGAATTCTTTGTGCGCCAAAGTGTCAACGATGGTGGGCAACTGCGTGGAATGGCTGATGAGCGAAGCGGTAAAAAATACCATCAGCAGCGCTGGTTCGGCCAAAAACGCGATCAACATTTCACGCCGTGCGCCGAGCGTACCGAATGCGGTGCCGATGTCCATGGCGGCAAGCGCAATAAACACCCGCGCCAGAGCGAAAATCCCCACCAGCGCAATGACATCGGCAGCGGGTGAATACGGTAGATCGGTGGCCAGCACCGGCACCACGCCGGCTGCCAACCACATACAAGCAAATAAAATATACGGCGTGGCGCGGAACAGCGGTGACGCGTTATGCGCGATGACCGCGTCTTTGTGAAAGAGCTTGCGTAGCGTGCGATAAGGTTGCAGTACGCCAGCGCCACTGCGATTTTGCAACCAAGCGCGGCACTGGTTTACCCAACCCAAGAGCAGCGGTGCGATGGCCACGACCAGTAAAGATTGGAAGAGTTGGAACAGGATGTCGGATAGTTGTGCGCTCATCTTTTTACCATCTTACCAATACCAGCATCACCAATAGCGTGACGAAGCTGTACATTAGGTATAAATGAATGCGCCCATGTTGAAGGAAGCTAATGAGGCCGGAGAGTTTGTTCGTCGCTTTTGCGATGGGCAAATAAAGTCCGTACCACAGCTTATCTTCGGTGCGTCCGTGGTAGCGTGGTTCGCGGTCGAAGGGGCTGGGTACTTCGCGCTCGATTAAAAAAAACGGCTCGAAAATTTGTCGAATAGGTTGCCCAAAGCCTTCAGCAGAATCCTGCATGCGTGCCGTTTGCTCCGGATAGCCGCAGTCCCAGGCGGAACTACGGCGCAAGCGGCCATGATAAAACCGACGCACGGCGAAGAAGGTGATTAGTAGCGCGACTAGGATCGCCAGAAGGAAAAACAGCGGACTATAGCTCGCTCGTTCCGGCGCGATAGGGGTTAAGAATAACCAGCCGGTTTTGGCAGCACTCATCCCCAGCGTGTCGCCGATCAAAGCTTGCGTAACATGATTTAATTGCAGAATAACTTGGACTGGAAATAAACCCAGCAAGATGCAGCCGAGTGCGAGCCAAATTAAGCCGAGACGCTCCCACCAACCGGCATCATGCGCTTCTTTGAGTTTTTCATCGCGTGGTTGGCCCAGAAAAACGATACCGTAAAATTTAACCATGACATAGGCCGCTAATGCCGCCGCCAGTGCGATGGCGGCCGTCGCTACGGGAATCAGCATATTGAGATAAGGCTGTGGTAAATCCGGTGTGAGTAAGAACGCTTGTAGGAGTAGCCATTCGGAAACAAAACCGTTAAGCGGCGGTAGCCCGGCCATCGCGAGAGTGCCTACCAAGACTAAGCCGGCCACCCACGGCATGCGGCGTATCAGGCCACCAAGGTGCCCTAAGCTACGCTCGCCCGTGGCATGCAGTACGGAGCCAGTGCCGAGAAATAAAAGGCTTTTAAAGAACGCGTGATTGATCGCGTGGTACAGCGTGGCGGTTAAAGCCAAAGCGGACAGTGCTTGTTTACCATTGGCGTGAAATAGAATAGCCAGTCCGATACCCACTAAAATAATGCCGATATTTTCGATCGAGGAATAGGCCAGTAGACGTTTCATATCCGTCTGCACGGCGGCGAACAGTACGCCGAATAAGGCGGTGAGCAGTCCCAGCACCAGGGCGAGTACCCCCCACCACCATATGGAGGCATCCAGAAAATCAAACGTGATGCGCAATAAACCATAGATGGCGGTCTTTAGCATGATGCCGCTCATCATGGCGGAGACCGGCGAAGGGGCGGCCGGGTGCGCTTCCGGTAGCCACACATGCACCGGTAATAAACCGGCTTTGGCACCGAAACCGAATAACGCCAGTGAGAAGGTGATCGAGGCCCAAAAGGGTGACAGATGTGCATCGCGCATGGCGGTAAAGGTGTACGCAGCATTGCCGTTGCCGCCTTGCATCACACCGAAAGCCAAGAGGATGCTGATGGCGCCCACGTGCGCGATCAGTAGATAGAGATAACCGGCTTTACGAATCTCGGCCACTTTGTGATCGGTCGTGACGAGAAAATAAGAAGTGAGAGCCATCGATTCCCAAGCCACCATGAATAAATACGCATCGTCGGCCATTAATACCAAGGCCATGCTGGCTAAGAAAAAATGATAGTGCAGCGACAGGAGCGCTAGCGTGCGACCTTCCATTGATCGAAAGTAACCGGCGCTATACAGCGAAATAGCGAAGCCAGCGGCACCCAGCAGCATAAGGAAGAATGCGGATAAAGAATCCATGCGCAAATGGAAAGGTAGATCGGGTAGACCCAGCGGCAGCACGGCGATGCTCGGTGTTTGGCTGAGCGCCAGTAAACCGGTTACAGCAAGGAGTAGAGCGCCGAGCGCACCGGCGGGAAAAATAATGCGCGTAATGAGCGTCGGGGAACGCATTAGAAGTAGGGAAAGTAAGCCGAGTATCAACCAGTACACGACGATTCCACCCGCAAAATCAAGCGGGAGCCAGGAAAGTACGATATCCACGATTTGTTTTTATATCCTCGATAAGCCCGTTATTATAACTAACCCCGGTCAGTTGCTGTTGTTGGAATGGCGCAACAAACCAATTTCCGCGTCGGGATTTTCGGCGCAAACGCGGTGGGCGATTGCGTCGAGCGCCATGTCTTCGGTGGCAAAAATATTGTCATTACCAATGATGGTGCGCAAGCCCGTATGTTCCATGATGTCCGATACCTGTTTTTTCAGGCCACTGAACAATAAAGTAATGCCGTTATCGCGTAAGCGCTCAACCAGATGACGGATCACTTCCTCGCCGGATGCATCGAGTTGGTTAATACCATCGCCTACCACCAGTATATGTTTCGCTTTGGGGTAACCGGCGGCGGCTTCCAAAATCGCATCTTCAAAATACGCCACATTGGCAAAGTAAAGTGATCCATCGAAGCGAATCGCCACGACGTATTCGCTGGTTTGCAGGTTATGTACCTTCATATCGCGCAAGGTGCCGTCTGCATGGCGCCCCAGAATAGAGACACGCGGTTTCATGGTGCGATAGAGATAGAGGACGAGCGCTAAACCGGCACCCACCATAATACCTTTGTCCAAATGCGGCGCGAAACCGAGAGTAGCCACGAAGGTTACGATGGAGGCGATTCCATCATGTTTGTGCGCCTGCCAAGCGTGCTTGATGGCTTTAAAATTGAGTAAACCAAGCACGGCCATCATAATAACGGCGGCCAACACAGCTTGCGGCAGGTGGTACAGCAAGGGTGTTAGAAATAGCAGCGTGAGCAATACAATGGCACCGGTGAAAACCGAAGACATGCCGGTGATCGCACCCGCGTTTAGATTGACTGCCGAGCGCGAGAAGGAGCCACTGGCTGGATAGGCCTGGCTGAAGCTGCCGACAATATTGGATAAACCCTGGCCGATTAACTCTTGGTTTGGATCGATGCGCTGCTTGGTTTTGGCCGCCATCGCTTTGGCGATGGAAATGGCTTCCATAAAGCCGACCAAAGAAATCACCAGCGCACTGGTGAGGAGGGTGCTGATTAAATCCCAACTAATTTTGGGAATCGAAAAGCGGGGCAAGCCGGTGGGTATATTGCCGATCACCTCGCCCCCGCCGACTAAACTGAGTTCCCCTTTACCGATTTTTTTAATGCGCCAGCGGTGGCCGTCTGCTGTCAAATTAGGCGGTACTTGGCCCTGCAGATAAAGACGATCCGCCGAACCCGCAAGACCAGCCACGCGTTGTAGGATAAATTTGCGCAAGGCGCGGTTGCGTTTGCGGTTTTCTTCTTCTAAATCGCGTAGTTCAAGCCGCAATAATTCGACTTCATAATTTAGCGCAGCAATGTGCTGCTTGTTACTGTGATGGCCTTCTTGTAGTGATTGAATCTCAATGGACTTAGCATTTGCCTTTTTATTCGTATCTTCTAACTTTAGTTCGGTCGCTGAAAAATCCGCAGCGAGTTCCCGGACTTCGCTGTCCATAATTTCATCCACTTGGCCTAGGCGGTTGCGTTCAAAGCCGATGGAATAACTGACAAGAGCGGTGCAAGCGACGGCGACGAGAACGCCCGGGAATTTGGGGGCAAACTTTCGTAGCCCCAACATAATGGCGAAAGCGGAAACGCCCATGAGCAGCGTCGGTATATGAATATCACCTACTTGTAGCAACACGCCCCAAATATCGTGAATGAAATGCTCGCTACGTCCCATCGATACGCCAAAAATCTTATTCAATTGCGAGAGGCCGATAATCAGTGCGGCGGCGTTAGTAAAGCCGACGATCACCGGATGCGACAAGAAGTTGACCATCACACCGAGTTTAAACGCGCCCAGCGTGAGTTGTACGAGGCCGACCAGAAGCGCCAGTAGGATGGCTAGTGCGATATAGTTTGCTGAGCCGGCGGCGGCTAAGGGCGTTAGAGCCGAAGCGGTTAAGAGTGATACCACCGCAACCGGGCCAGTGGCCAGTTGCGCCGAAGAGCCCCATAACGCCGCAATGATGACCGGCAAAAAAGCGGCGTAGAGGCCGTAGTAAGGGGGGAGGCCAGCTAATTGTGCGTAGGCCATAGATTGCGGAATTAAAACTAAAGCGACTGTAATTCCCGCGATCAAATCGGCTTTGACTATACTGCCGTTCAGTGGGAACCAGCGTAAAAAGGGAAGAAAGCGCGCGAGTCGGTACATTCTTTTATCCTGTACAGCAGGGAATTAATGACCGCTGGAAACGGCCATTAACCTTTTTCACACTACTCTTTCTGGGGTCGCAGCAGCGTAAATTCCGTGGTTGGGCCGGTACTATGCATTCTGGCGTAGATAGCTTCCAGCGCCATATCCTCGTTACGGTAGAAATTTTCGGTACCGATTAAGTCGTGTAAACCGGTGGAGCGCATGATATCCAACACCTGTTTTTTCATACCGCATAGCACCATCGTAATACCATTTTCGCGTAGGCGCTTGACCAAGTGGTGAATCAGTTCTTCGCCGGAAGCATCCAGTTGATTGATACCGTCGCCCAGGAGGAGTAGGTATTTGGCTTTTGGTTTTTCGGCAAGAACTTCCAGGATGGCATCTTCAAAGTAGGGAACGTTGCCGAAGTACAAACAGCCATCGAAACGAACCGCGATAATGTTTTCGCTGGTCGGCAGTTTATTGAGCTTGGCATCGCGCAAGGTGCCGTCTGCATGCCGACCCAGCACCAGGACGCGTGGTTTCATCGTGCGGCTTAAATACAAAACAATGGCCAAGCCGGCACCAACCAAAATACCTAAATCCAGGCGCGGCGCAAAAATTAAAGTGGCGAAGAAAGTCACCACAGCAGCGATACCATCATGGTGATGCGCCTGCCAAGCATGTTGGATGCCTTTTAAATTGATTAATCCGGCCACCGCCATCATGATGATGGCGGCCAGCACTGCCTGTGGTAAGTGAAACAGTAAGGGCGTGAGGTAGAGCAGCGTCAGCAGTACGATCAGCCCGGCGAATACCGAAGACATGCCCGTAACGGCACCGGCCCTGAAGTTAACGGCAGAGCGCGAGAATGAACCGCTGACGGGGAAAGATTGATTGAGGCTACCCACAATATTGGCGATGCCTTGACCCAATAACTCTTGGTTCGGATCGATGCGTTGACGGGTTGTGGCGGCAATGGATTTGGCAATGGTAATCCCTTCCATAAACCCCACCAATGAGATTACAAACGCGGCTGAAATGAGGGCGGTAATGGCATCCCAACTGATGGTGGGGAGACCGAATCGGGGAATGCCGAGGGGCACCTTACCCAATACCTCACCCCCTCCGCTGAGCTTGATTTCACCGGAATCGATGCCCTTGATGCGCCAGTAATAACCATCCGCTTTCTCTCCGGAAGGAACCTGTCCCTTGAGATACAGTTTGTCGGTTGATCGACCGCCGCCGACGATATCGTGTGCGGCGACACGCTCGAATAAATAATTACGCAACAATCGAATTCGGGAGCGATTTTCGGTTTCAGCGGAGGCGAATTTCAGTTTTAACAATTCAATTTCAGAGTGCAGAGCGATGGTTTCTGAAGTTTCGCCGTGCGCTGCTTTTTGCCGTTGTTTTAGAAGCGCAGTTTGAGCGGTGAGTTGTTGGTTGAGCGCGCTGATGCGCGGTGCTTCTTGCGCAAATCCGTTGGCTAAAATTTGCGCTTCGGCATTTACAATTTGCTCGATTTTTGCACGGCCATTGTGCTCAAAGCCGAGGTACCAACTGACGCTGGTCGTCAGCACTACGGCGATCAGCACGTTCGGTAGTCGCGGGGCAAATTTTTTCAAACTCCACATTAGAGTAATGGCGAAAAGACCGATGAAGAGTGTCGGTAGATGGGTATTCCCCAACTGCTCCAAGACCCTCCAGATATCCAAAATAAAATTCTGGCTGAATTTCATCGGAACGCCGATTAATTTATTAAATTGGGATAGTGCAATGATGATAGCGGCCGCATTGCTGAAACCGACAATGACGGGATGCGACAACAAGTTAACGATTACACCCAGCTTGAATATACCCAGTGTGATTTGGATCACGCCCACGATCAAAGCCAGTAGAACGGCTAAGGCAATAAATTGCATCGAACCGGAAGCGGCCAGGGGCGCTAAGGCGGCACCGGTCATTAAGGACACAATGGCGGCGGGGCCGGTTCCGAGTTGCGCCGAGGAGCCCCACATAGCGCCTAACATGACCGGCAAGAAGGCCGCATACAAACCATAGTAAGGAGGCAAGCCCGCAAGCTGCGCATAAGCCATCGCCTGGGGAATCAAGACCAAGGCTACGGTAATGCCAGCGATCAAGTCCGCTTTTAGAATGCTAAGTCGGAACGGGAACCAGTTTAAGAAGGGGAAAAAACGTGCAAAATTTTTCATTATTTTTCTGAAGTAGATTTGTTATTGTTATTGGAAGCGAGGCTCGCCGTTGGGTAACGCGGCGTGGCACTCGGGAAAGATGCGCGATTGACAGGTGCGACATAGGTCAGAGTTCAACCGTGGATAGATAGCTTCAATGGGGCGAGATTTGGGCAAGAAGATATTTGCATGCCCGATTTTTGTAATGTAAGCGCCCTTGCGCAAGACACCGCACACCGAGTCTTTGACACGGTAAAAATACAGACCGCCACCTAACTTTTCCCGCCGCCGCGCTTCCTGCGTCAACATTTCAGCACCGGCGATATCGATAAAATTCACGCCGGAAGCAACCAACAACAGATGTTTTTGGCTGGGATTCTGGGCATCGATTTCCTGCAAAGATTGTTGAATGTGGTCAACCGCACCGAAGAAAATCGAGCCGTTGATGCGCAGCATTTTAAATTGCGGACATTCTTTGTGCTCGGCGGCATCGATGTAATGATAACTGCCCGGCTCCGGATCGGGTATTACTGCCTGTACCTGCGGGCGCGAAGTACGATAGAGATAAAACATGAGCGATAATAAAATGCCGAAGAAGATACCCTTCTCCAAATTGATTAAGGTGCCGACTAGGGTCACCCACAGCACGATGCTTTCACTACGGCTGGCTTTGGCGATCGAAGCGATGTGGTGAAAATCGATCAAGCTCCAAGCAACCAAAAATAAAATACCCGCCATAGCGGCGTTTGGCAGATAAGCTGCCAGCGGTGCCACCAGCAGCAGTACCAGCAGTAAACAAAGCGAAGCGAATACCGCCGCCAGCGGGGTACGCGCACCCGAGGCGTAGTTGACGCCGCTACGGTTGAAAGAACCGCTGGCAGCGTAGCCGGAGAAAAAACTGCCGAAAATATTGGACAAGCCTTGACCGATAAATTCCTGGTTACCGTCGATGCGTTGTTCCGATCTCACCGCAATGGAGCGGCCGATCGATACCGCCTCCGTTAGCGCCAGCATCGTGACGACCAACGCCGGGAATATCATGTGCCGAACGGTATCGAGCGAAAAATCGGGATGCGATAAAGGAGGGAGGTGCGATGGCAGGGCACCGACGGTCTTGATCCCCGTGATCTCTGCGCCGCCGAAATAAATTTTCATACCTAAAGCCACGAAGCTTCCGACAATCATGGCGACGATCATGTAAGGTAATTTTGGGAAAAACTTTCTAAACAGTATTCCTACGCCCAACGTTAAACCGGCCACGCCGGCGACATAGGGATTGATATTGTTGAGATGTAAAACGAACAGTTTCAGTATTTCGAAGAACGGTGTGCCGCGCGGAATATCAATACCGAAGAAGTTACGAAACTGACTTGCTGCAATTAATAGCGCCGCGCCGGCCGTGAAGCCAATTACGACGGTATGGGAGATAAAGTTGACCAATGCGCCCATGCGCGCCAAGCCGAGCAGCAATTGAAAAACGCCGGTTAAAAAAGTTAAGGTCAATGCTAAACCAATGAAATGCGGACTACCGGGTTCCGCGAATGGGCTGACCGAGGCAAATAAGGCGATTGAAATTGCGGTCGTCGGGCCGGACACTAAATGCCAACTGGAACCGAACAAGGCGGCGATGATGGCCGGCACCATAGCGGCATACAAACCGTATTCCGGTGGTAGCCCGGCTATGGTGGCGAATGCTACACCTTGCGGCAAGACGATGAGCGCACCGGTAACACCCGCAAGACCGTCTGAACGGATGGTGGATTGGTTCACCATCGGCCACCATCGCAGAAACGGTAGTAGTTTATATAACCATAGTGGGCAAGCAAGTGATGAATTCATTGAAATACTTCCGTTAGGGCTAAGGGCTGCCGTACACCCTGAAGTAGGCATAGATTATCTAATATTCCGTATAGGCATTCAAATCGCATTGTCATTTATGGCTATTATATTTTCGTTAAGTGCCCGCTTTAATGGGTGCGCTATTTTTTTAATAGGGCCATAACTGTGAGGAATGAACCTAAAGGGGCTTTAAATTATTTGATTTTGGAGGATTCGGTTCAGTTAGCGTTCAGCTTGTCCGGACTACTGTGTGCAACATCAGGTCAAACCTGGTGTTCCTAACAACACTGAATGAAGGAGTTCGAACATGAATATCTCCAAATTTAAAAAGAGCGTTAGTTTTTTAAGCGTATTAGCGATCACGTCAACAGCCGCCTGGGCCGACCATGACGATGACTATAGCCCCTCCAGGTACGGTGACTACGCGCGCGTGATCAGCGCCGCACCGGAGTACGAGCGGGTGAATAATCCGCGTCAAGAGTGCTCGAATGAATATATTTCGACACCGTCTTATCGAAATGCGCAAGCGGATTCGGGGCATTCTTATACGGGCACAATTGTTGGCGGTATTACGGGTGCGCTATTGGGCAGTCGTTTGGGGAAGGGCAAAGGCAATCGGGCCGCGACGGCCGTGGGTGCGATTGCGGGTGCAGTGATCGGCGATCAGGTTCAGGAGCGGGGGCGTAGCGGGCGTTACGAGGATGACTACGCGGATGCGGGTCGTGAGGTCCGTCGTTGCCGGGTGGTGGATAATTGGGACAACCGCCTAACGGGCTATCGCGTCGTATACGAATATGCCGGTCGTAGTTATACGTCGATCTTGCCGCAAGATCCGGGTCGGCGTATACCCGTGCGGGTTTCGGTAACACCCGCCGTGGAGCAGCTATCACGCAGCACCTATCGATAAGCGACTAAATGCACCCGCACTTGGTACACTGTCACTTCGACAAAAGGCGGAGGTTTACGATGCGATATTCAATTTTCCTGGTACTGTTATTGGCCGGGGCGCAATCAACGGCGCATGCGGTGGATTCGTTCTCAGTACCAGGCGCATGGTCGTTGGCGGAAGCCCAGCGGAGTCGCCTGAATTTGAGTGAAGCCGCCGACTTGGTTCAAAAACAGAGCGGTGGGCGCATATTGGCCGCGCAAGCGGTGCGCGAGCAAGGGCAGGAAATTTATCGGATTAAACTTCTGACCGCAAAGGGTGAAGTGCGGGTTGTATTTGTGGATGCGGCAACCGGCCATATGGAGTAAATCCATCCATGCGCATTCTCGTGATCGAAGATGAAGTGCAGTTGCGGGCGCAAGTCCAACAACAACTACAGGCGGATGGTTATACCGTTGACGTAAGCGGCGATGGCCAGGAAGGTTTGTACCGCGCAAGCGAATACCCTTTGGATGCCGCGATTATCGACCTGGGCTTGCCGGGTTTGCCCGGCATCGAAGTGATCAAGCAACTGCGTGCGATGGGTAAAAATCTGCCGATTTTAATTTTAACCGCACGTGGTAGCTGGCAGGATAAAGTCCAAGGCTTAGAGGCCGGTGCGGATGATTATTTGGTCAAGCCATTCCAAATGGAAGAGTTAAAGGCACGCCTCAAAGCGCTACTGCGCCGGGCCGCCGGTACCCCCGATAATCGCTTGCAATGCGGCCCGATCGAGTTGGATTTGAATACCCAGCGCGTGACATTACACGGCGCGACCATTGAACTCACCAGTTTTGAATACCGACTGTTAGCCTATCTGGTCAAGCAACGCGGTGCCGTGGTGGCGAAAAGTGAATTAGCGGACTACTTGTACCCGCACGATGAAGATCGTGATAGTAATGTGTTGGAGGTCTTGATCGGTCGCTTGCGGCGTAAATTGGATCCGGAAGGCCGTTTACTGCCGATTGAAACACTGCGCGGACGCGGTTACCGGTTCACGCTGGCAGAATCGAAATGATGTCACTCAACCGGCGCATGATACTGAGCGCCAGTTTGGTAGTCGCTGTGTTTATCGTATTAACCGCGCTGGCGCTGGATCGGGCTTTTTTTGAAAGTGCGCGTTCCGCTCGTCAGGAGCGTTTACTGGGGCAGCTTTATTTACTGATTGCCGCCGCCGAAGTGGATGGGCAAGGACACATCAGTTTACCGGTAACATTACCCGAGGCGCGTTTCAGCTTGCCCGGCTCCGGCTTGTACGCGGCGGTTTCCGCCCAGAACGGTACGCGGTTGTGGCGTTCGGCTTCCGCGCTGAATATGTCCGTACCTTTTCAAACGCTTCTAACGCCGGGTGAACAGCGATTTGAAGCGGGTGCGAATTATTTTGTGCTGAGCCTGGGTGTGACATGGACGGTTCGGCAGCGGCACGACACGTTCACCTTTAGCGTGAGCGAAGATCGCGCGGAGTTTAACGCGCAAATTCGGCGTTACCGACAAAGTCTATGGACTTGGTTAGCGGCGCTGGCCGTACTTTTGTTGTTGGCGCAAGGTGCTGTACTGCGCTGGGGTTTGCGCCCGTTGCGTAGCGTGGCCGCTGAATTAAACGCCATCGAGTCCGGCCAACAAGAAAAATTGCAGGGCATCTATCCCCAAGAAATTCAACGCTTGACCGACAATTTAAATTCCTTGCTGGAGCATGAACACGAGCAACGTTTGCGTTATCGTAATGCCTTGGCGGATCTTGCGCATAGTCTTAAGACACCGCTCGCCGTGATTCGGGGTGCGCTCTCCGACGACAAAGACTCGCTCGTCGCAACCGTCGATGAGCAGGTAGTCCGCATGGATACGATTGTGAGTTATCAATTACGCCGTGCTTCCACAAGCCGAATGCATGAATTAAGCGTAACGCTTATTCCAATAGGACCGCTTGTCGAAAAAATTATTCGCGCCTTGCACAAGGTGCATCGGGATAAATCCGTGCAGGTGGATAACCGCGTGAATCAGGACTTTTGCTGGGCAGGCGACGAAGGCGACTGGATGGAGCTGCTGGGTAATGTCCTCGAAAATGCTTTCAAGTGGTGTGCCAAAGTCATTCGGATCAGCACAGAATCGGAGAATGGATCGGTTGTTCTAGTGATTGAAGATGATGGGCCCGGTATAGACCCATCGCAGATCGAACGTATTTTACAACGCGGTATGCGTATCGATGAAGCGGTACCGGGGCATGGGATCGGTTTGGCCGTTGTATACGACATTGTGGAAATGTATCGAGGAAAAATTGAAGTAACCCATAGTGACTTGGGTGGTGCGGCAATTCGTTTGATTTTTCCGCCGCGTACAGCGTAAAAATGTTGTCCCAAAAGGGCAAAAGCCATCCTCCTGATGGTTGTCGGGAGGATGGCTTTTACAAAATGCCCAAGCGGTTATACTGAATTTAAATTTTCTTTTTGTTTTTTGCGGCCAGTTTGTCTTGGACACACTTCAGTGCAGTCTGCGCTTCGTCGTCGCGCTTATATTTTAAGTTGCGTGTCGCCAGTTCGAGCGCTTTGTCCAGGTGGGTGTCGGCGGCGCAATACAGTTCCGCCAGCGAACCCAAGGAGTAAATTTCGCCTTGCGCCAAGGGCAGAAGATAGCCTTTTTCTGTGGCATCGTAATGCGCTTTGGCCTTCTTCACGTCGCCGAGTTTTTTGGCTAGACGATAGGCGCGAAAGTGAAAACTTGGATTGGATGCTTCTTCCAGCATGGACTCCAGAATGCTCAGTGCCTTTTCCGGTTCGCCCACCGCTTCGTCATATTCGGCCCAGTGCAGGCGCAAAATCGGGTCGCCCTTGCGAATCTTGGTGGCGGCTTCCAGGTCGGGGCGTGCCTCCTTGGCATGACCGGAATCGATCAACATACCGGCGGCGTTGGTGCGCGCCCATAGCGCTAAATAGGGATAACCCTGCGCCAGGGCAAGTTGCTCGGCGGTCAAGAAAAATTTGCGCGCTTCGGCGTATTGATGCCGGGCTTTGTAGACATTGGCCATAGCAACGACGATATGAAATTGCTGCGATTCCGAATTAAAGGGCGGCAGACGTTTAACGGCCGTATCGATTTCGCCCAAGCCTAAGTCCGCCTCGACCAAAACCGCGAGCACTTCGTAATCGTCACCGACCATTTTGTAGGCTTGCTCACCCCAGCGCCGAGCATCGGCAAAGCGGTGGCGATAGGCGTTCAAGATTTCCAGACCTTTGTAGGCATCGAAGTTGGCGTAAATTTTTAAGGATTGTTCCAAGTGCTGTTCCGCCAGTTTCAGCCATTTGGGATTTAAATCTTGGCGTGCCTTGTCCAAATAAGCCGTGGCAAGCTGAGTATGAACGACGAATAAGGTTGGGTGTTTTTCGAGCTTCTGCGTATAAAACTCAATGCGTTGATCGATGCTAGGTTCCGGAACTAGGGGTGTTTCTGTTTGCGCGCTTGCACATTGGCTTATCAGGGCTAGGCCAAATGCAATGCACGCAGCGCGTAAAAATTTGGGGCTTGGCACTTTCATAGGAGAGACCTTCATAGAAAAAACAGGAAAAAAAACCGGCGCATGGGAATGCCATGCGCCGGTCGCTATTGCTACTCGATGCGACCTTAAAAATTAAGGCTGCGGCAGACCCAGATAGGGGAAGGTCGGCGAGAGCGGTACGTCGTTCGCGGCGGGGGATGCAACGACTGGCGCGCCGTGGATGTCAACGCCAGTGGCGTTTATTTCCATACGGCGCAGGTTTTCGACGCGTGGATCGTACGGAGCGATCAAGTCGATCTGATCGTTGTCCATAGCGCGGCCGTCCGGGAAATGCTGCGGCTTGGTGGTGTCAAAAATCATCACGTCAGGCGCTTTCAACATGCGCTCGCCAGGGGCGCAGTCGATGTTCAGCGGGGGGGTGCTAAGCAGTGTAAGTTGCTGTGCCGGGTTGGTCGTGCTGAAAGGTTGGAACGCCGTTTGGCAAGGCATCAAGAAGGTGGCCCGTACGGCTTGCGTTGCAGCGCCGATAGCCGGAGCAGCCGCTTCTTTAGCTTCCAAGGCTGCGACTTGCTGGCTTGGGTGCAGCGTGTTGATGATAAATTGCTCCGGCGTAAACATGGAGCCGAAGGAACGTCCGGCCACGTCGGAAGAAGGACCTGTGATCGAGTTAAAAGCCGAAGTACCCCAGGTAATCAATACCTTTTGGCGACCGTGGGTGAACAAACTTTGTGGTAATTCCACGGCCATTGCAGCAATGTTCTTGCCTTGTTGCACGGTACGAATGAACGGATCATCGCGCAAACCGGAGAAAGAGTGTACCGGCAAACCAATATCGGCCAGCGCCATCACATTACCGGCCTTAATGGCATCGGTGACAGCGGTGTTGGTGAGGATGGTCGTGACGTTCTTAAGCGTTTCCGGAGTAATCCCTTGGAACTTATTGATCACCAATTCCGAAGTGCTGCTGACGCTGGCGCCTTCATCGGTGCTGATAGTAACAACGCCGGTTTTGCCGCCGAAAATGGGGGCGATGAACACCAGCACATTGTCGCTCAGGACACGCGACAACACGGCTAAACGGCCGTTGACGCGGACCTTGGTCTCAGCACCGTTAAAGCCCGAACCCAAGACATACACCAAGTCACCTTGATTCACTTCGGTGGGGTAAAAGCCACTGATGCCGAGTGCGGTGTCAGGACTGCTCATGATGGTGGTGAGTTTGTTATTACTGTCGAAGGTAAAGGTGAAGGTGAAGTTCTCTTGGATTTTGCTGGTGTCTTCAATCGTGCCGCCGAGGGCTGCATTGCGAAGCGCATCGTTAAAATTTACTTTGCTGTGGTTGTCGACATTGGCCGTAAATTTAACATCGGTCGGAAAAATGTAATTGGTTTGCGATTGCGCGGGTAATTGCGCCGGGGTGCCGATCGTCGGGTTGGTATTGAGTATAAAGGCCAACATCTTGCCGCTGTTCAACGCGAAATAATCGCTTAAACGTGCGTCGTTACGGGCCGTGCCGTTGACTAGGGCGGTGTCGCCGTGGTCGGTAGCGAATGCGGCATTAGACACCATTTGGCCGCCGAAAGCAGCGCAGAGCGCAGTGATAAGTACGGGCTTCTTAAAGAAATCATTCATGTTTTTCCCTTTATAAAATAATGGCTTGCAATAATTTACTGTTATTAATTTTTGATCAAAAATTACTTGTTTGAAGGTGGGTACGTTATCTACCGAGAGGAGTTAAAGCATAAATTGTTCCATAATGTATATATTGTTATTATCACATTGATATATAAGTAAATTATTCTTTAAGAAATGGTAGGGCGGATTTTTAAATTTAGAGGATGTAAAGATTTTCGACAAAGTTCAATTTTTTTAAATTAATCATTTAGCTTAAAATTTTAAATTTCAACTTATTGAATTTTATAGAAATTAATTTATTTACTATATTCATTGTAAATAAATTGAACTTATTTCTAATCCGTCGTAATTCTCGTTGCCTGAGTGTCGGATTTTTTTACACTGCCCGGAAAACTTGTTGATTGTTGGTGAATGCAAGGCAGGCACACAAATTTGTGCATTTGGTTCCAAAATATATTTAATAAATCAGAAAATAAAATGGAACTTTCATCGAAGTGATGAAAGTTCCAGGCTATTTGTGTCGAAATTTATTACAAGAAAAATGGAATTTTTTCTAAAACAATAATATCTTATTGATTAATTGGATAATTAATAAATGGCTCAAATTTTGCTTATACGTGGAGGCTGGAAAATAAATTCTAAATATTCAAGCAAAAAGGGGATCCTTTAATATGTTATCTATTTTAAAAATGCGCTTTAAACCCATGCTGGCGATGGCTACCGTGGTGTTGGTCGCCCAGTCCGCTGCTTTTGCAGGCTTGCCGGCGACCGGTGTGTCGCTTACGAAACATCTTCAAACGCTGAATCTTGAACCAACAAATCTGGGCGACTTTGTTAAAGATAAGGCGGCCGCTATAAAGCTTGGTAAGGCCTTGTTCTGGGACATGTCGGTCGGTAGCGACGGCGTTCAAGCGTGCGCGAGTTGCCATTTCAGCGCGGGTGCAGACAATCGCGCTAAAAACCAACTGAGCCCGGGTATTAATCGCGCCAATCAGGACGCTTCGTCGAATAAAGACATTACCTTCTTTAAAGGTGGACCTAACTACACTTTAAAAGGCGACGATTTCCCCTTCCATCAATTGTCCGATCCGAACGACCGCAATTCGTCGGTTATTCGTTCCAGCAACGATATTGTTTCTTCACAAGGTGTGGCGAGTCGCACGTTTGTGAATGCGATCCCCGGTTTTCCTATCGAGTTGACAAAATATTTGGCTGATCCGGATGGATTCCAGGTGAACGGCACAAACGTGCGTCGCGTGGAACCACGCAATACGCCAACCGTTATTAATGCGGTACTGAACTTTCGCAACTTCTGGGATGGTCGCGGGCAAAATGATTTCAACGGTGTGAATCCGTTTGGTGCGCGCGATGCAAACGCTTTCTTATATAAGAAAGATGCAAATGGAAACTTGGTCAAAACCAAGATCAGCTTAAACAACTCCTCACTAGCTTCGCAAGCGGTTGGACCACCACAAAGCCCGTTCGAAATGTCGGCTGTGGGACGTCCATTTGCCAAAATCGGTGTCAAGCTTCTGCCGATGCAGCCTTTGGCGCGCCAATTGGTGGCGACTGATGACAGCGTGCTCGGACCTCTGAGCCGCGCCCCGTATAGAGGCTTAAATGTCGATAGCTATAAAACCTTAGTGAAGGCGGCCTTCAAAACAGACTGGTACGCTTCAACGCAATACGTTCGTGTGAATACGGATGGCAGCATCAGCATACTCAACGCTACCGATGGTGTTGCAAGTAAGATCAAAGGTGAAAATACCTATACGCAAGCCGAATACAATTTCTCGATGTTCTTCGGTTTGGCGATTCAGATGTATGAATCGACACTGATCTCCGACCAAACGCGCTTTGATCGTTATCTGGACGGCGATGTAAATGCTTTGAACGCACAGGAGAAATACGGTTTTGAACTGTTCGGTAATAATACGCAAACGGGATTAGCGGCAGGCCCGGCGCGTTGTGCTAATTGCCACGGTGGTCCTGAGACATCCGATGCGTCAATCTTCAAAGTATCGCAGGCGATTAACACATCTTTATTTGGTGGTACCGGTGTCGGCGCGATTCGCCGTCGTCAAACGAACGTGGTCGATCTTGGTTTTAACAATATTGGTGTCACCCCGACGTTGGAAGACTTGGGTGTTGGCGGCACTGATCTGAATGGAAACGCCTTGTCCGTAGCGCGTCAAG
This sequence comes from Betaproteobacteria bacterium, assembly GCA_043783305.1. Taxonomy (GTDB): domain Bacteria; phylum Pseudomonadota; class Gammaproteobacteria; order Burkholderiales; family Thiobacteraceae; genus RBG-16-58-11. The sequence goes on along the minus strand of JAYVZN010000077.1, from coordinate 31,026 downwards.
CTGTACTGGACGGCGCGAATAGCACGGTCAGAATTCAAGATCCGGCCTTTCCGAATGATCCGACTAAAACCATTCCGTTCGTAAAATCAAGCGATGTTTTGGGTGTTGATGGCGCGTTCAAGGTACCTATGCTGCGCAACGTTGAGTTGACGGCACCGTATTTCCATAACGGCAGTGCAAAAAGCTTGACGGAGGTCGTGGACTTTTACATGCGCGGCGGTAACCACCAATCGCCCAATCCCATTAATCCGCCGCTGCTTTCACCCGGTACGCAACTGGCAACCGATCCGATCGGCCCAAGCGTAGCGTTGAAAACGGGTTCTTTAGTCGGGTTTGATGCGACACGTACCAACCCCGTTGAAATTCGTCCCGTCGGTACTTTGTCGGGCCCGAATTTTGATAATGTACCGGCGCAAAATGCTTGCGATAAAGTAAAAAATCCCTTGTGTGAATTTCCAGGGCGGGCGCTCGTGGAGGAAGATAAGCAGGCGTTGGTAGCTTTCCTGCTCTCCATGACGGATGAACGTGTGAAATATCAAAAAGCACCATTCGACCATCCGGATCTGTATGTACCGAACGGTCATATCGGTGATGAAAACTTTGTGATCAACTTCTTCGGTACAGCGCTGGATGAGTTTGAGCATATCCCGGTGGTAGGCCAGAATGGCGGCGCTCAATTACCGAAATTTTTAGGTTTGGATCAAGCGCCTTGATAGGGTAAAAGGGGATACTAATAAAAAATATTTTTGAGTAGTCACTAAACAAGCGGGGTGGAAATTCACCCCGTTTTTTTTTGCTGTATATCTGGCAAACGCTGGTTCATTGAAGCGAAATAGATCCCTGTTTTTTCAAGCCCCAGTTCGACATTAGCGCTGCTGTGTAGTACTCTACGGTGCGAAATAAGCTCTGTTTTACCCCCTCATTTCAGATTACGAAGCGACTACATCGAAGCGCGTAGCCACTGGAGTCATTCATGTTTAAGCCCTGGATTAATATTGCGCTGTCGATGTTATTGCTGTTCAGCGCGCTTGGTGCCGCTGCCGCCGGTATTGTGAAAGATACCGGTTTACGTAACGGCGCACCCGGTGCGGGACATCCGTTGAGTGATTTAAACCCCTTTGAATTAGCTTTATTTAACGAGGGAAAAGGGCGTGTAGGCGCATTGGAAACTACCTGCGCAACGTGCGCCGCCTTGACTTCCGGTGCGCCTACGGACGAAAATCCTTTACTCGCGACACGTACCAGCAGCACGGGTTTAGGTGCGCGCTACAATGCCGATCAATGCATCGCCTGCCACAGCCAACCGGCAATTGGGGGTTCCGGTGGGTTTTTAGTTCCGAATCCAAAAGACAGTGCGCAGCGTGTCCCGGAAAACCCCTTATTCGATTTGGTACCGCATCGCTTTAGTCACAGCAATAAGGTACCGGCGTTCATTAAGCAATACGGGCCGGTGCGGATAGCGCGTTTCGTCAAAAAACCGGACGGATCGCCAGATGGAAAAATTTATCCTTTATTTACCATTGTCGGGCGTACCGACGATGCGAGTATCCCCGGTTGCACGGCGGCAGTACTTCCACAACCCGATTTTGAAACAGAACTGCGCAAAGGTAATGTCGTGTTTCGCATTTCGTTGCCGTTGTTCGGCCTCGGTTTAATCGAAGCATTGTCGGATACGGAGATTTTGGGGCGTCACCGTGCCACGGCGGCGTATCGCGCGCAGAGTGGGATTACGGGGGTTCCCAACGGCAGCGTCGGCAACCGCTTCGGTTGGAAGGCGCAGCACAAGTCGCTCGAGCAATTTACCGATGCCAGTACTGATGCTGCACCGCAAATGAAGAAAATTCCTACCCAATGCATTGGTGCAAATACCACGGAAGCGCCAGCCTTGCTGGGTAGCGCAGCGCTGGAATCGCCCAGTGCAGATTTTATTAACCCACTGGTGCTTTTAGCGACCTCGTTTGTGCGTTACCTGGATGCGCCGCGACCAGTCGCGATGAGTCAACTGGGTTTACGTGGGCAAGTGTTGTTTGGCGTGGGCCCGGAACAGCCGGGTATCGGTTGCGTGGCCTGCCACACGGCGCAAATGATGACCGGCGATAAGGTGTCGACCGCAGCTCTGCAAAAACGTTCGGTGAATTTATACTCCGATTTATTACTGCATCAGATGGGGCCGGGCTTGGCCGACAACATTACGCAGGGGCAAGCCCGCGGCGATATGTTTCGCACCGCCCCGCTTTGGGGTTTGGGGCAACGTCGTTTTTTCCTGCACGATGGCCGAACAGACGATTTACTCGTGGCCATTGATGCGCATGCGTCGCCCGCCGGAAATGGCTACCCGGCTTCGGAAGCCAATGCGGTAATTTCACGTTTTAAATTATTACCGCCGACCGATCAACAAGCCATCTTGAGTTTTCTGCGTGCTTTATAAGGTAAGTGCTAGCGTAATAACCGCCGCCCGCGTCGGTAACGCTTAGGTTTCCGCCGAAGGTACGGCTAAAATAATGATTTTTACCCCACGATCCCCATCATGAGTATTCTGATTAATCGAAACACCAAAGTGTTATGCCAAGGCTTTACCGGCAAGCAAGGCACCTTTCATTCCGAACAAGCACTGGCGTATGGTACGCAGATGGTCGGTGGTGTTACTCCGGGCAAAGGAGGGCAAACGCACCTCAATCTCCCCGTATTTAATACCATGCGCGAAGCCGTGGCGGCGACCGGAGCCAATGCCAGTGTGATTTATGTGCCTTCACCCTATGCGGCGGATTCCATTATGGAGGCTGTCGATGCCGGAATCGAAGTGATCGTGTGCATTACCGAGGGTATCCCGGTGTTGGATATGCTCAAGGTCAAAGCGGCTTTACAAGCCAATGGCGCGAAACTCATTGGTCCTAATTGTCCCGGCATTATTACCGCCGGTGAATGTAAAATCGGCATCATGCCCGGTTTCATTCATCAACCTGGTAAAGTCGGTATCGTGTCGCGTTCCGGTACCTTAACCTATGAAGCGGTGCATCAAACGACGCGTCTTAACCTAGGGCAAAGCACGTGTGTGGGCATCGGCGGCGATCCGATCAAAGGTTTGGATTTTATCGATTGCTTGGAAATGTTTCAGAACGATCCGGCCACGGAAGCGATTGTGATGGTGGGTGAGATCGGCGGTACGCGTGAAGAAGAGGCGGCGGAATATATTCAAGCCCATGTCACTAAACCAGTCGCCGCTTATATCGCGGGTCAAACCGCGCCCAAAGGCAAGCGCATGGGGCATGCCGGTGCCATCATTGCCGGCGGCAAAGGTTTGGCCGAAGATAAAATTCGCGCACTGGAAAAAGCCGGTGTGGTGGTAGCGCGCTCCCCGGCTGAAATCGGTGAGGCATTGAAGATGGCGATTAAGACGCAGTGAAACCACGGATGAACACGGATAAACACGCCGATCAACATGATCGCTTGATACAGCTTTTATTTATGCTTTCCCGTGTGAATTCGTGGTACCAAAAACCAATATGAAAATCGCCATCGCACAAATCAACTGTACCGTCGGTGACCTGCAAAGTAACGCCGCTAAAATCCTCGACTATGCCAATCGCGCCAAAGCGCAAGGCGCAACGGTGATGCTAACGCCGGAACTGGCGTTGAGCGGTTATCCACCTGAAGATTTATTATTACGCGATGGATTTCTAGCCAATTGCCTCGAGACCTTGTATCTGTTGGCGGCGCAGATCAGCGGTATCGCCGTTGTGGTAGGGCATCCGGATGAAGCGAATGGCCAACGCTACAATGCCGCTTCGGTATTGCGCGATGGCCGTGTACTTGCGACTTATCATAAGCACGTGTTGCCCAATCACTCGGTGTTTGATGAGGTGCGGTATTTTACGGCGGGCACCGAACCCTGCGTGTTCGAACACGAAGGCGTGTATTTCGGTATCAATATTTGCGCCGATATTTGGGAGCCTCTTCCGGCACAGCGGGCGAAAGAGGCGGGCGCGCAAGTCCTGCTGGCTTTAAATGCTTCGCCTTATCACCTGCGCAAACAGCCGACGCGTCACACGGCGATTGCTGAACGCATTCACGAAACCGGCATGCCCATATTGTATGCAAATATGGTGGGCGGGCAAGACGAGTTGGTATTCGACGGCATGGGCTTTGCCATGCAACGTGACGGCCAACTGGCGATGCAGCTACCTGCGTTCGCAGAAATCTTGGGCGTGCTTGAATTGAATGCGCTGGACTGGGTCAGGACGACGATCACACCCGAATTATCGCTGGAAGCGGCGGTGTACCAGGCACTTACTCTGGGGGTGAAGGATTATGCCGATAAAAATAATTTTAAAAGTGTGGAAATCGGCTTGTCGGGAGGCATTGATTCTGCCTTAACCTTAGCGATTGCGGTGGATGCCTTGGGTCATGACCGGGTGCGGGCGGTGATGATGCCGTCTGAATTTACGGCCACCATCAGCCTTGAAGATGCGCGTCGGATCGCGCGTGATTTGCAAGTGCGTTATTCCGAAATTACCATCAAGCCGATCTACGACACGTTTCTAAATAGTTTAGCGGACGAATTTAACAATTTGCCGTTCGATACGGCGGAAGAAAATATTCAGGCGCGAATACGCGGTACATTACTGATGGCCTTGTCCAACAAATACGGCTCACTGGTTCTGACGACGGGTAACAAAAGTGAGATGGCCGTGGGATATGCTACGCTGTACGGCGACATGGCCGGTGGATTTTCCGTCTTGAAGGACATTCCCAAGACGCTGGTGTATCGGCTGGTGGAATATCGCAACAGCGTGAGCCCGGTGATCCCGGAGCGGGTCATTACCCGTGCGCCGAGTGCGGAGTTACGCGCCAATCAGACGGATCAAGACTCTTTGCCGCCGTATGAAATTCTGGACGCTATTATGGAGGCCTATGTAGAACACGATCTGTGCCCAAATCAAATTATGTCTATGGGTTATCGGGAGATCGACGTCCGGCGTGTCGTCACGTTGATCGATCGCAATGAGTATAAACGGCGCCAAGCCCCGGTTGGGGTGCGGGTAACGCAACGCGGATTTGGCAAGGATAGGCGCTATCCGATAACATCCAAGTATCAGCCTAAATTTTGAGCGGAAAAGGAGTACGGGAATGAAAAAGATAGAGGCCATTATCAAGCCGTTCAAGCTGGATGAAGTGCGCGAAGCTTTAGCCGAAGTTGGCGTAACGGGCTTAACCGTAACCGAGGTTAAAGGCTTTGGTCGGCAAAAGGGTCATACCGAGCTGTATCGCGGCGCAGAATATGTGGTGGATTTTCTGCCCAAAGTTAAAGTGGAAGTGATCGTCGTCACCGGTCAAGAAGACGCCGTAATCGAAGCGATTATCAAAGCAGCACGCACCGGCAAGATTGGTGACGGGAAAATATTTGTCAGTAATGTTGAACGGGTGGTACGGATTCGCACCGGGGAAACCGGTGATGCCGCTATTTAAGTTGTGCGGAAATTGCCGGGCGGTTAACCCGTTACCAAATTTGATACCAGGGCTTGCCTAGACCAATCGGCGCACCTTTCAGGTAAGGACTCTTCGGAAAAGTTTTTTCCAGTACGCGCTGCGCATCTTTGGAGAGTTCGGGTAGCCCCATTTTGTCGTAGGCGCGCACCATGACCGCTAAGCCCGCTTCCGTGGCCGGTGTTTCGGGATACGTCTTGAGCAGGTTTTGTGCGCGGTTCACCGCCGCCACGTAAGCCCCGCGGCGGAAATAATATTGCGCCACATAGGATTCGTGCGATGCCAACGCATTCACCAAGTAATTTAAACGTTTGATAGCATCCGGTGTGTATTTACTTTCGGGGAATTTAGTACTGAGTTCTTTAAAGGCCTCAAATGCATCGCGTGCCGCTTTCGGGTCGCGGTCACTTAAATCCTGAGTGACGACATAACCCAAGAAACCAATATCGTCATTAAAATTAATCAGGCCTTTTAGATAATAAGCGTAATCCACGCTCGGATGATTGGGGTGCAGTTTGATAAAGCGATCACAAGCCGCAATCGCCGAAGCCGGCTCGCGTGATTTGTAATAAGCGTATGCGACCTCGAGCTGCGCTTGTTGCGCATAGCGTCCGTATGGAAAGCGCGCTTCCAGCAATTCAAAATACTTAACGGCTTTTTCGTAGTCTGCGTTACCCATCGCTTCTTTAGCCGTGGAGTACAATTTTTGCGCCGACGCGTTTTTGTCTTCGTCTGTAGCGGCGGGCAGCAGGCCGCAGCCGGTCAGCCAGAGTACGAGGAATACGGATAAAATGGCACGCATGACGAAACTCCCAGTGAATACTCCCGATTATACCCAATCCACGGATAGTCGGCAGTCGCAAAGCTTGGCCATCCCCAGCCGACTGTCGGGTTTACGCTTCGATCAAGCGCTGGCGGAAATGCTGCCGCAACATTCGCGTAGCCGCTTACAGGTTTGGATCAGTACCGGCGCGATCACCTTAGAAGGTGAAATTTCCACGCCCAAGCACCGTGTGTGGGGTGGTGAACGGGTTCAAGTCGTTCCCGACGAACATCCTTCAGAGGCTGCGCCGCAGGCGGAAGCCATCGGCCTGACGATTCTCCACGAAGATGAAGCAATTTTGGTAATCGACAAACCGGCAGGATTGGTGGTGCATCCGGGTAGTGGTAATTGGTCCGGTACCCTGATGAATGCGTTATTGCACCATGCCTCGCAACTGCAAGCCTTACCCCGCGCCGGCATCGTACACCGCTTGGATAAAGAAACCAGTGGTTTGCTGGTGGTGGCCAAAACTCTGGAAGCGCAAACCGACTTGGTGCGCCAACTGCAGGCGCGCACGGTCAAACGCCAATATTTGGCCGTGGTCGAAGGCAAGCTCAACCAAGCCGAGGGACGTATTGAAGCGCCCATCGGTCGTCATCCGACAGCGCGTGTCAAAATGGCGGTCGTGATGCACGGCAAACCGGCGGTTACGCATTTTAAAGTGGTGGAGCGTTTTCCAAAGCACACCTTGATCGAGTGCCGATTGGAGACTGGGAGAACGCATCAAATTCGCGTACACATGCAATCCGCCGGTTATCCCTTGGTAGGCGATCCGACCTACGGCGCGAAAAACAAGCAACGATTTTTTAAACGCCAAGCCTTGCATGCTTGGCGTTTAGGCTTGATTCACCCGCAAACACAGCAAGCGATAGCCTGGGAAGCACCGATTCCTGATGATTTGAATACGCTTCTAAACCAATTGCGCGAGGGGGCGGGATGACGCTGAGCATCGATTCTTGGATCACTCCCGATTGGCCTGCACCCCAGTCTGTTAATGCGCGCATCACCACCCGCGGCGGCGGCATCAGCGTCGGGCCCTACGCTAGTATGAATCCGGCGGATCATGTCGGCGACGACCCGCAAGCCGTGATGGGCAATCGAAAAATATTGCGCACCCTGTTACCACAGGAGCCGCATTGGCTTAAGCAAGTGCATAGCACCTTGGTACATACCGTGAGCGGTGATCCGACGGGTGTGCCCGAGGCCGATGCTTGTGTGAGCGCTTTAGCTGGGCAAGTCTGTGTCGTGCTCACCGCCGATTGTTTGCCGGTGTTGTTTTGTGCCGAGGATGGCTCGGAAGTCGGTGCGGCACACGCCGGTTGGCGTGGCTTGGCGGCAGGCATTTTGGAACAAACAGTGCAGGCGATGGCGCACCCCGGTGCGCGGCTGCTGGCGTATCTAGGCCCTGCTATTGGCCCGCATGCCTTTGAAGTCGGCCCGGAAGTGCGGGCAGAATTTATGCAGACAGATGCACAAGCGGCAACGGCGTTTCAAGCGCTTGCGGGCAGCGATAAATATCGGGCCGATTTGTATCGGCTGGCGCGCCAACGCTTAGAACGGGTCGGCGTTACGCGTGTTTATGGCGGCGATTTTTGCACTTATTCCGAGCCGCAGCGTTTTTACTCGTACCGCCGCGATGGCGCAAGCGGGCGCATGGCATCCCTGATTTGGCTCAGTAAATCATTTTAAGCCCCGCGCTAGGTACAGCGCTTCACGTATAATGCGCCTTTTGCTTGAGCCTCCCGTGCATACCTTACTCGCCATCATCATTGCCAGTATCTTCGGTGGTGCCTTAAGCCTCGCCGTTGCAGCGTTGTTCGCCTATTCCGCGCGGCTGTCGTGGGTGCCGCTATTGGTGAGCTACGCCATCGGTGCCTTGCTCGGCGCGGCATTTTTAGAGATTTTACCGCACGCCTTTGAGACCGCCGCTAGTAGCGGTGTAAGCATCGGTAACATTACCGGTACGATCTTAGTTGGCATTCTGATGTTTTTCGTGCTGGAAAAATTAGTGTTATGGCGCCACTGTCATACCGACCATTGCGAAGCACATGCGCCGGTGCAAGAGCACGATCACGGTCGCAGCGGCCTGATGATTACGGTCGGCGACACCTTTCACAACTTTGTAGACGGCGTGATTATCGCCGCTGCGTTTATGGCCAACTTCCAATTAGGCGTAGTGACAGCACTGGCCATTATCGCGCATGAAATTCCGCAAGAGGTGGGTGACTTTCTCATCTTGCTGCATTCCGGGTACTCCAAGCGCAGCGCTTTTTTGATTAATTTGTTGGCGAGTTTTGCTACCGTAGTCGGCGGCGTGCTGGCCTACTATGCGCTGGACACCATGCGCGGTGCCGTACCCTATACCCTCGGTATTGCGGCGGCCAGCATGATCTACGTGGCGGTGGCGGACTTGATACCAGGCTTACATAAACGCGCTGAATTGCACGCGACACTACAGCAAGTGGTTCTCATTGGCCTTGGTGTGGGTACGGTGTGGTTTACCGGTTGGTTGTTAGGCGGCCTCGCATGAAACAGACGATACCCCAGGTGGGATTTGTGTCGCTGGGCTGCCCTAAAGCCACGGTTGATTCCGAGCACATCCTAACCCGGCTGCGCGCCGAAGGTTACGCCATCGTCGGTAATTATCAGGATGCCGATTTAGTTGTGGTCAATACCTGTGGTTTCATCGATTCCGCCGTGGAAGAAAGTTTAGATGCCATCGGCGAGGCGCTGCGTGAAAACGGCAAAGTCATTGTGACCGGTTGTCTCGGCGCGAAAGGCGATATCGTCAGCACCACCCATCCCAAAGTATTGGCCGTGACCGGCCCGCATGCAACCGAAGAAGTTATGGCGGCGGTGCATAGACATCTGCCGAAACGGCATGACCCGTATACCGACCTAGTGCCGCCGCAGGGCATCCGTCTCACGCCTAAACACTTTGCCTATGTAAAAATTTCCGAAGGCTGCAATCATCGCTGCACCTTCTGTATTATTCCTTCGATGCGCGGCGATTTGGTCAGCCGCCCGGTGCATGAAGTGATGTGCGAAGCTGAGAGCTTGGTCAAAGCCGGTGTCAAAGAGTTGCTGGTAATTTCGCAAGACACCAGCGCCTATGGTGTTGACGTGAAATACCGCAGCGGTTTTTGGAACGGCAAACCGTTGAAGACGCGCATGACCGAATTGGTTGAAGCCTTGTCTGAGTTTGGCGTGTGGGTGCGCTTGCATTATGTTTACCCTTATCCGCATGTGGATGAGGTCATCCCACTCATGGCCGAAGGTAAAATTCTGCCTTATCTCGATGTACCGTTTCAGCACGCCAGCCCGAAAATTCTCAAAGCCATGAAACGCCCCGCCGCTGCGGAAAATAATTTAAAACGTATTCAAGCTTGGCGTGAAATCTGTCCTGACTTGGCTATTCGCAGCACCTTCATTAGTGGTTTTCCCGGCGAAACCGAAGACGATTTTCAGCGCCTGTTGGATTTCCTAGCAGAAGCGCAATTGGATCGCGTCGGCTGCTTTACTTATTCAGCCGTCGAGGGCGCGACCGCTAACAAACTCGCCGACCCCGTGCCGGAAGAGTTGAAAGAAGAGCGCAAAGCGCGCTTGATGGAATTGCAAGCTGGCATCAGCGCCGAGCGCCTTAAACGCAAAGTCGGGAAAACGCTAACGGTGTTGGTGGATGAACTTGCCGAAGGCGGTGCCTTCGCGCGTTCTTACGCCGATGCACCGGAGATTGACGGTCTGGTGTATGTGCAGAGCGAGAGCGGTATCAAGGTTGGCGAATTTCTTGAAGTTGAAATTACTAGCTCGGATGAACATGATTTGGTGGCGAAGCCGGTGCACGATTAGCCGGTATTTCCCGCGCCCTAATCTAGCCCTCCAAAAATAGACGCTGCGTTCAATCAAAGTGTTCAAGTTGATTGATGAAACTCCTCGTAACACCTTTCTGTAGCTGCTAATCTGTTTTTCATTCACTGTGATTGGGAAAGCCGATGAGTAACCCGCACGATAAAATAATTCCCGAAACCGTGCGTGAACGACTACTCAAAGCGGCACTCGAGAGTTTTTTGTCCGATGAATATCACAAAGTTACGACCCGCCTGATTGCAGAAAAGGCGAATGCCAACATTTCCATGATTCGCTACTACTTCGGCAACAAGGAGGGGCTGTACGAAGAAATGATACGCGACACCTTAAACCCCCTACTGGGCGTGCTGGACGGGCAGATGCTGTCCTCCGTTGATGGATTCAAAGATTTTTTCAAGCTGTATTACGAAACGATGACGAAACAACCTGAATTCCCGAAGCTTATTTTAAAAGTGTTGGCACTTAATCAAGGTCCCGGGCGGCATTTTATCCAACAGCTACTGGAGCGCGGACGTACGCGGGGGGCTCAAAAAATGGAAGAAATGAAATTGCTGGGGCACGTTGCCCCGGCGTTGGATCCGGATATTGTACGCATGGCTTTTGTCAGCCTGGCCATGATGCCGATGCTACTAAAAAATATTTTTGAAGAGCAGATGGATCGTGCAATGGATGCAAATTTTCTTGAAAAATTAGCAGCTTTTAATGGCTATATGTTTTCAATGGGTTTGACACAGGCGCAGCAGGCATCCTAGGGTTTTACCATGACATTACAAAGAAATGCTGGCGCTGTCCGACGGTTTGCAAAACTGATTAAATTTTCCACCTGGTTGCAAAACTTACCCGGCTTGTTGATTCCCGCGCCTTTTCGACTGATTCAGATGGGCTCAGCGTTTTGGCAGTCGCGTGTGCTGTACGTCGCCGTACGCTTGGACATTGCGGGTGTTTTGGGAGACGAAAATTTAGCTGTAGAAATTATTGCCGCGCGCGTCTCGGCTCAGCCGGATGCCATCTATCGCCTACTCCGCATGTTGGCGGCTATGAGCGTATTTGAAGAAGCAGCGCCACGCGTTTTTAAGAACAATAAACTTTCCGCACACTTACGAGAAGACAATCCGAAAAATGTTAGAGCCCTGATTTTGATGCACAACTCGCCGGAAATGAGTCAGCCGTGGTATGAACAACTAGAGCAAAGTGTGCGTAACGGTCGTGTACCGTTTGAACTCGCGCATGGACAGGAACTCTACGCATATGAATCAGCACACCGAATTTGACGCGTTGTTTGCTCGCGCTATGGATAGTGTGGAGGCATTAACGGGCGATTGTTTTGCAAGGGACTTTGACTGGAAACGCTTTGATCGAATCATTGATGTCGGCGGCTCGAAAGGAAGTAAAGCACTGGCTATATTAAAGCGCCATGCACACCTGACGGCCTTGGTGTTTGACCGGGATCAGCTACTTCAAACAGCGGCGAACTACTGGAGCGAGAGAGCATCGCCGGCGCTGCTTTCTCGATTAACCTATCAGGCGGGGAACATGTTTGAATCGGTACCAAGCGCCAAAAACGCGAGGGACATTTACTGGCTGAGTGCCGTTCTGCATGGTCTGGATGATGCGCATTGCATTAAAGTGCTGCGAAACATTAAGATCGCAAGTGCGCATACGGGGGCGCGTATTGCGCTCTTGGAGTTAGTGCTTTCAGAGCGGAAGCCGGATTTTTCCGCAGCGGCATTCGACATGCAAATGCTGATGGGTACCCGCGGACGGGAACGAACCTTGAGTGAATGGCAGAATATTTTCGCTCAATCCGGATGGATGCTCGAAGAACAAGTCGGCCTGCAATCATTCGGAAGCATCCTCGTGCTGAAGGATGCCGACTTAGCTCCCTGAAAATCGGATCTTTTGCTGCGTGTTTGTTGCGCACTTAAATTCGGGGTTAAAGCAGCTTGGTTCGTACCAAACATGCTTGGCAGAGTGGGGGGGCTGCACGACTAACCTCCGGGAGGCAATAACCACCCCTCCGGATTTTTAAATGGGCGGTTTTTTTGTTATTGCATACCGAATACTTGCGTAGTTCCAACTTCTAAAACAAAAAAATCGGCGGCTCAAGCCACAGAATTTCATTCTGTAAAAGGTATTAACCAACCGGACGATAGTAACAAAAATGTCATTTTCTGGTGTAAATATAAGCGTACTTTTTTACTAAAAAACTTGTAGAATGCAAGCGCTTGAAAGAGATGCGTCTGGAGAGCAAACCTAAAAACTAAAATCAGAAAAATCCAAAAAAATGTTCAGAATAAATAGGTGCCAACCAAGTGCCTTGTAACGTCTTTAGTACGGGTGAGTGTGAAATTTTCAATTTGCGCTGAAGGTGGCTGTATCGAAGAAGGCAAATTACCTGGATGCCTTGAATCAATTTTAAAACGTATGTAATTTGGTCAGTAACGGTTTAGAGTCAAAAGAAATCGATTTCTGCGATTCTGAAGTGGTAAGTGAAATTGTAGAGGGTGATTTTTTCGGTAAAAATAAACCAACCAGTCAACTACTATGATCGAGTTTATAAATTAAATAAATGTAGTAACCACAACTAGGAGCTAAAAATGAAGAAGGAAAAAATGTTTTATTTAAATGCAATCATGGGTTTAATTGCAGGTGCAACAATATCTTTTGCGGTGCAAGCGGATGATCACTCGTCGCAATCAGGTAATCGCTTGCCGACGTATGAGGAATTGCGTGCCGGTCTACGGTCAGTTGTTGGCGCATCGGTCAATGGTGGTGCTGGGCTAGATTTTTGGGGCGTAATCGTTGACAGGGATGGGATTGTTCGTGCTGTTGCGTTTTCGGGAAAAGATCGCAATGCTCAACTTCCAATCGGGCGAATTGTAACCACGTTGAAAGCCAGTACAGCAAATAATCTAAGTTTGAATAACTTTCTGGTCTCGACACCGCAATTATCACAAGCCGTGCTTGCACATGGCGTGTTCCAAAACTTACCCGATGCTTACCCCATTAATCCTTTGGCTTTCCGTGGACCACCTGAACATTTTGGAACCACTAAAGACCCAATGATTGGCAGCGCAATAGGCGGCGCGACATCATTAGGCGGCGGGCTGGCGCTATATAATGAAAAAAGGGAAATTATTGGTGCACTAGGAGTCGGTGGCGAAGTATTTCCCTGTGCAGACCATAATGCAGCCTGGATATTGCGTCATCGCTTAGGGTTGGATAATCTTCCTGTCGGTTTAGGATTTAGCCCAACGGGCGACGACAACATTGTCTATGATCTGGATGCGAATGGCGTAAGTGCCAGCGGTTTTGGAACACCCGAATGTTCACCGATCGCAACGGCTATTAGCAAAAGCTTACCGACCGCTTATCCGATAAATCGTAAGTAACTGATACTAGACTTACGAGGTCGTACGGTCGCAAACAGGGCTGCCAAACAAATCGGTAATGTGACCTGCGCCGCTTTGTTATCGCGTCCGGTGGTGTCGATGCCCTGATCGACACCACCGGACAAAAGCCCAATCCCAAGAATGGGGTTCCAAAGAGGCACTAAGATAATAGGAGCTAAAGTAGAAGAATATACGTGTTGATTTTTATAGTTGTTTCTTTGCGAGAGCGCCATTTTTGCGAAATTTTGTTAATCCGAATGGTCCAAAATCGTGCCGCGTTGCTACCCTTGGTACAGTGATCTTAGGTGCGCGGTGGTTAATCCGGTAGCGTCGCAAGGTTTTCCTTTTTATCCCGATAGGTTGCCAGGCCAGATGAAGCTCCAATATCTAGGTGATTCAAAAGACAGCTTCAAGTGGGACTACCACCATTTTCTCGTTGAAGCCCTTGGTTATAGCCAACTTAAAATCGCATGGATAATGACACCCGATGACAATGGTTCCAATGGAAAGACGGCACCTGAATTATTCCCGGCGAGGCAAGAAATATTGCAGTTATGCAAGCATTTGCGTTCTAGTCGCGACACAACTTTGCTGCTGAGGTTACCGTCCATAACAGGCGCGCGTTACACCGTCCACTTTCATAAACCAGAAAATAATTTGAAAGATGGCGACCGCGACTCGTATTTTTCAGGTTTTCAACCTGAAATTGACCATGTACTGCTCGTTGATCCAGATAACGGGTTTGAACCGGAACATAGTTCCACGGAAAAGCATGTTCGTTACGCAGATATCGATAGAATGATTAAATCGATTTCACCCGGCTCCCTGGTTTCTGTATTCCAACATCACCGACGGAAAAAATTTCCCGAGGATTTCGCTCGCATTAGAGACCGTCTCCAAAGTGGATTTTCCACCGCTATTTATTGGCATTCGTTGATGTTTGTCAGTGTATCTTCGTCATCGGAAACAATAAATCGAGTCTGCAAAATCAATCGTGAATATGCAAAACAGCGCCCGGTGAAGGTGTTAACTTAACCAGTTGCAAACAGGGTTTTAAATTGGCGATGTAGTGTCGTGGGGAGAGCTAAATGATTTCGCGAAATTTTTTTCAATGCCTTAAAAATGGCAACTAACCGCATAACATTGCGATTATGGTTTCGCTACGCATCGGGCGTTTGTTGGCGGTTAAACCGCCTATTTAGACTGTTGCTGACGCAAGCGAAATGCCGCGACTTTGACTCGATTCCCGCATACAGCAACACTGCAAAACCGTCGCCGGTGGGTTTTCGTGCGGTCATAAAACCAGAGTGTGCAGGGTGGATTTGCACAACATTTGATTAAGGATGGATCGCCATTCGTCACAAGCTCCGCGATGTGTTGTGCAACCGGTACAAGCAATTGCCGTGCTCGCGTAAATCTGTGTTTCTCCACTAGCGTCAAATGCTTGTCGAACATTTCCAGTTGGCGGTACGAGGAATCCATGTCCAATATTGGATTGAGTTTTGCTATTACGCTACTGGTTTGCCAGTGTACGTGCGTGGCGGATGACTTGGTAATCACTTGTCGGAACCATTCGCGTAACTCTCGCGCTTCTCGCGCCACCTGATCCACGGCAGGCTTGCCGAATTTCAAGAGCAATTTTTGTACCTCGGAAGGTTCGAGAAGTCCTACATCGGCCAACCAGGATAGATAGGCATTACCATCGGAAATCGATTCAATCACCTCACCGCGAGGTGCCGCGATCGTGTTTAAAAAATCCAGTGCCGCATGGTCACCGACTAAAATCGCTTGGCCCAGCATTTATAAATTACTCCTTACTTTGTTAGATCATTTTTACTTGTGGCAAATCATCAATACAGGGCATTTTTGGATATAACGTCGGTAATAGGCGTTTCTTAATATAGCTTTTAAAAAATTTATTGACAAGGATGCGTCTCAATGTAACCATATAAATATATATTTAAAAGTTACATTGTGTGATGAAAGGGGCGCTTTCCGTTGCGACAGGGTGCCGCATTCAACATTCAACCTAAACAGGAAACGCCAATATGCATCAATTTACCTTATCGAAAATTTTGGGGTTCCTGGTGCTAATTACATTAACCGCTATTTCTCACAACGCTATGGCGACATCCCCTGCACAACCGCATTCACTTGGTGCTACACAATACCATTACAGGGCCGTGACTGGTGTCAAAATGTTTGATCAGGAAGCGGAGGGTGCTGGCACACCAGTGATTGTTTTATTGCGCGGATTTCCGCCGTTCTCGCATATGTATCGCGCTCTGATCTCGTTATTGATCGGCAAGTTTTATGTGATCGCACCCGATTATCCGCAGCGGATATAGCAAACCAGATCAAGCGCGTATTTGCAAAGAAGGGCGGGCCGAAGGCGAATATTGCCGTTGGTTCTAGTGCGCTCAATTAGTAAAGCGAATTTTTACACTCGCTTTATAAGTGCTTTACTGACTATTTTTTGTACCACCCCTAGTTCACTTTAAACATTGGAGAATTATTATGAAGCTTTTATTTGTCAAAGGATCCCCGCGTGGAGCCAGTTCACACTCTACAAAAGTTGCCGAGGCATCGCTTGCGGCTTATCGGAGCAAGAACCCCAGTGCAGTGATTGACGAGATTGATCTTTGGCAGGCCCCGCTGCCGGAATTCGACGGTGACCGCGCTGCTGCCAAGATGACTTTCTTCGGCGAAGGCACACTTGAAGGCGTTCGTAAAACAGCATGGGACGAAATTGTTGCAATTACCAGCCGGTTTTCCAGCGCTGACGATTATTTGTTCACCGTGCCAATGTGGAATGGCGGTATTCCATATCGCCTTAAGCTTTATATTGACATCCTGACCCAGCCAGGCCTGCTGTTCGGGTTTGACCCGGTAGCCGGTTACAGTGGTTTGCTGAAGGGCAAACGCGCTACGGTTATCTATACGAGCGGCGTTTATGCCCCAGGTGTACCTCCAGCGTTCGGCACGGATTACCATTCAACTTACTTCGACGATTGGCTGCGCTTCATTGGTATCCAAGATATCTCAAGTGTTCGCTTCCAACCAAGTCTACTGACCAATGATGTGGCGGGCGGCCTAGAGCGGGCGCGTCTTAACGCCGCTAAGGCCAGCGCGCGCTAATCATTTTCGTGGCTCTGATGAATGTGAGGCAGGGCCACGGATAATGTATTGAGCGCGGTCAATGAGCTTTCACGTGCTATCGCGATGAAATATATAACCAAGATTTGATACCTTACAGCATACTCGTGAAAAATTAACCCACCGGTTAAACAGAGGAAAATTGAAATGCGCGAAGTGGTTTTTACAATGGAACTGAAGGGTAAGGCCGAACCTGTAAAGGGCAAAGAAAACACTTTTGGACGACTGGGCTGCGGCCAAGCTCTACACACGACCAAGATGCCCATCACGCCGCTGACTTGCCATCCCAACCAAATTTCGCTTATTTTGCTAACTTAAACTGGTCTACCATGCGCTGTAATTCCGACGCGGTACTGGCCATCCCTTCTGCAGCTTTACGCACGCTGTGAATGTTAGAGGCATTTTCTTCAGAAAGATTAGATATCTCTTCCATATTGCGAGCGGTTTCTTCGCTGGCGCTGGATTGCTCTTGGGTCGCTGATGCAATGTGGTGCGCTAAATTGGTTACATTCACAGCCGCTTTTGCTATTTGATTCAGGGTTTGATTTGTCGCTTCGTTATAGCTGGTGCCTATTTCTACTTCGCGCTTAACTATTTCCATCGCCTGTACCGAGGTGCTGGTTTTTATACTGATTGCTTCGACCATGCTGGTAATGTCGGTGGTGCTTAGGGTGGTGCGTTCTGCAAGTTTACGTACTTCGTCTGCGACAACTGCGAATCCGCGCCCTTGTTCGCCAGCGCGAGCGGCTTCAATCGCGGCATTCAAAGCTAATAAATTCGTTTGATCTGCAATATCTTTAATTACTTTGGTGATTTCGCTGATTTTTTCAATAGAAGAACTGAGTTCCATTATAAGTCCGCTGGAGGATTCAACAGCGGTTACGATTCGGCGGCTGGCCTCGGTGCTTTTGAGCATATTTTCTTTACCATTGAGCGCAATTGTTTGGCTCTCACTAGATGCGGTGACTACATTACTCGCACCAGCGGAAATTTCAGTTACGGCAACACTCATTTGTTCCATGGAAGCGCTAATTTGCATAATACGATCATTCTGTACATCGGCGCGCTTTGTAATTTGATCCGTGACATTGGAAATGTCTGTAGAACTGCTTGCCAATTGGTCTGCAACCGACTTTACCCCGCTAATGATATTGTGCAATTGAGAAATAGTCTGATTGACCGAGGAGGCCATTGCACCTAATTCGTTTTTCTGAGTAATTTTAGCGCTCACTCTTAAATCGCCGTGAGCGACTTCGCTCAGTGTGTTTTTTAGAATCAAAATATTCCAATTCATCATCCTGATCAAGGCAATGATGAAGAACAACATTAGGCTCATGCTTATGCCAATAACTGCGAGCGATGTAATCGTTAATTTTTTACCTTGAGCAATACTTTTTTCATAGGTGTTTTTAACGGCCTCATCTTGCACCGAAATCAAATGCTCCATAGGCTTCAGGATATTCCGATTTAACAAGGGCCAATCTTCTTGCAAAGGGGGGAGTAGCGCATCCTTGTTGCCTAGCGTATACAGTCCATCTAGTTTGAACAAAAGGGCATTCATGCTAGGAAAATTCTTTTCAATTTTATCAAGCGCTTCTTTATCTTGTTCACCGAGTTTGATGCTTGCAATCCGTTCTTTAAATTGAGTCCAAAGTTTGGGTAGGCGAATTTGCGCTTCTTTAAGTTGATCGTGCGATCCTTTAATAGACATCTGATCAAGTGGAACCGCCGCCATTCTGAATCGTATTTCCTTTAACGTCGCGTCCATTTCTTGCAAAATCACTAATGGTTGTACGTTATTTTCATAAACATCAGCCAAAGCTGTAGAGCCTTGGCGTATAGAATAAATATTTGCACCACCCAAAAGTAGGATGATGAAAACGGTAAGCACGGCTCCACTGAGTAGTTGAGTTTTAATAGTGAGCTTACCTAACATACTGATACTCCTTTATATTTGTATTTACCTAATTAATATAGGATTTGTACTTCTTTATAACGGTAATTCGGTAAAAAACATTAGGCTTCGTACCGGGACTCAAGAGGTATCGTTTCATTCGAATCTACTAAGCCTAAACGGCTTACCGCTAAAGTATGGAGCTATATAAGTCGATTTAAGGGGTGTGAACGAAAAATTGACTAAAATTTTGCAGGCAAATCCTGATGCATATCCCCAGTATATGCAGCGCGATTTTTCGCGCATATTTGAGAGAATTTCGAATGCCTGGGGTACGGATCAGTTGGATGCAATATTTCTCAGATTGTTGGTTGCCGAAAATGAGGCTCGCCAAGGCTTTCCGCCGGAAGTCGCTCAGGAAATATTTTCCCTGCATCTATTGCATGAAAAATATAAAAATCAAACGATTGGCTTTGACGACCCCTGGGCTCTGGAACCGGATATGAGCGCCGAGGAAACGGCGACGTTTATTCAAGGATTATCCTGTCAGGGAGAGGCATTTGAACCAGCCTCGTTGTTTAAAGTGGTTGAAAAAGGGGAGACGGCTACTGCTTTTAATTTTATCCGCGCCGGCATGGATGTGGA
Organism: Betaproteobacteria bacterium; assembly: GCA_043783305.1. Classification (GTDB taxonomy): domain Bacteria; phylum Pseudomonadota; class Gammaproteobacteria; order Burkholderiales; family Thiobacteraceae; genus RBG-16-58-11. The sequence continues at coordinate 11,765 of JAYVZN010000077.1, read as the reverse complement.
TAGCCGTCGCAGTGATGAATGGACACCCCTAATGGTGGCGCTCTTCAATGGCCAAGAAGAAACCGCGATGATGTTACTTTCCAGAGGTGCAAACGTACGTGCAAAGGCTGCGCATGACTACGAACCCATTCACTGGGCTGCGCTGAATGGCTACGATCGCGCCATACGTTTTATTTTGGAAAAAGGGGGCAATGCAAATGCCGAAACTGAGTATGGATGGACACCACTCTTACAGGCGGCCAGTCGTGGCCATGTAGGAATTGCGCGCCTACTCATCCAAAAAGGCGCTAAGGTAAATGCTAGTGAGCAAGAAGGCTGGGCACCGCTACACAAAGCGTGCGCAAATGGTCATGTAGAAATGTCTCGTTATTTGGTAGAGCGTGGCGCGGATACCCGGCAACGCTCCAACAGCGGAATCACCCCGCTAGAGCTCGCGATTAAGTCACAAAACTTTGATTTAATCGAAGCCATTTCTGTAACTCCAGCTAAATAAAATTAGCATCGACTTGTGCCGCTAACGCTTCGGGTTTGCTTAAAAATGAAGTGGATATAGCAGATGAGGCGAGCATGTCCGCAGTCGGTATTGTTGCACTATAAAGTCCGCCGCAACTGCCGAAAAACGGACGTTCATTCTTGTTTTAGGGAATTTACAATTTCAATTTTGCATTTAAAATCAAATCCATGCTGGAATACAAGAAAATGGCACACATAATGCTTAGGGAGGATTACACTAAACGTCAATGGGAGAAATGGAATGACCCAGCTTAATCAAGATACGCAATTCGATGTAAGCCTCTACAACTGCGAAGAAGGCGATTGCGTAAAAATCATAGTCACCGGGGATCAAGAAGCGGTCATTTTATTAACACCCCAACAAGCACGTGCTTTCGCTTCGGAATTAATCCAAACAGTGTACCGTGCCGAAGTTAAAAACAGCTTGCAGAAAAAACAAGACTCCGTGTTGGAGAAAAAATCTGAGCGTAGCAAAAAGCACTTTGGTGCACATCCACACCCAGCTTAAATTTGTAAAGTAGCGTGCTACGTTTATAAACGTGGCTTTGCCCGGTGGGCATCGAGATAGCAAACTCAGGTGTCTTCCGAGGAGGCGCTCTCTAAGTTGTAGACATCCCTAATTTCCATCTTTCAATGTCTCCCAATACCTACGCGTTTGCAGTGCCTACGTTCTACCGGCCTTTGTCGGCACCAAGAGATGCCCCCATTTTATTAGAGTGGCTTGAGGGAGGGCTTATTTTTTGCGTGGAACTCGTCTTGGCGCATCGGGGCGGTTAAGGGCATAATTGAGGTTTTTCCCGTAGTGGTTATGGCAGACAAACTCGTTTTCATGCTCCTTTCTATTGAGCCCGAGTCACCGCACTTGTGTGGCACCCCTTTTTTCCAGGCAACAGCGGCGGCGGCTATGGGTTTTGAAGTCGAAATGTATTTTGCTAGTCGCTCCATGCGGCTTCTGGTTAAGGGCGTCGCAGACCAAATTTACCCCTCCGATAATCGAGCCAAATCCGTGTATGGTTTTATGCAAGATGCTGCCGAGCAGGGGGTCAAGTTTTTTGCCTGCAAAGGTGCCATGGATGCTTTTTCTATAACGCCGGATCAGTTCATCCCCGAAGTCAGCGGCTTAGCTGGCGCAACATCTTTTATATGGCGCGTCATGGACAATGAGTGGAGGGCATTAACCTACTAAGCCACTTATTCCTCGAAACCACACCGAATATAATTTCCGTATTTTAAAATTACCACTTAAGTTTAGCGCGAATTTTGCCGTTATGGGCTAAATTGGAAGCTCACGTCTTGGTGCTACTGAATGATTACGCCTAATCCACAGACTTATCATATCCCCCCAGAGGAAAGAGCTTTTCTTGCTCGGTTGGCAGCAATAAACGTTGCGTTTGATTGCGCGCGCGCCGGTTTACCGGTTCAAAGTTTTGGGAACAAAGCCCAGGCATGTAGTGAGTTACTAGTAGCGTTTTTGCGTGGGTTAAGGGGCGGAGATATATCTTAGACAATGTGGTAATTTTTTACTGTTTCCTTATCGACGCAATTTGATATAATATACATTATGCGAAGTATTTGAAGTCGAAGCCAAACTCAACAATCCAATCCATTGAACAAATATTCCTTATTTCAAGGATTTCGTGGTCTGAGCTTCACTCAGTAATGCCGCAATATCTGTATTTTTTCTGCTTAAGGCATGCATGAGCGCATTTTTATTGTTATCGTCAAACATTTGAATTTTTGCGTTGTTCCTAAGTAATATTTTAACTACATTGATGTGTCCGTTCATACTGGCCACCATTAAAGGAGTCAATCCATTGTCCGTAGTGCTATTAACATTTATTCCTAATTCAATGAGTTTATTGACTAAATTTTTATGTCCGGCAAATGACGCGTAGTGCAAGGGTGTCCAACCTTTAGAATTTTTGCCAATCTCGGCACCGCTGCGCAACAAGATGTCGACGATTTTTTCATGCCCAAGGTACGTCGCCATTAATAAAGCGGTATCACCAAAGATATTGCGCAAATATACCTTGGCCCCGGCACCAATCAGAAGTGAAACCGCATCAGGGCTGCCGCTACGTGCCGCCAGCATGAGCAAAGTATTACCTGATTCATCCGCAAAGTTAACATCTAATCCCCGTTGCAAACCGTCCGCTATACCGCGAATGTCGCCAATTTTTATCGATTGCAATGTGTCATCAACAATCTCTCCACCTAAGACAGATTCGATTAAGAACAACGAAAAAATAATTGACAATACAATTTTATTTAATTTATTCATACTATTGCTTAAATAACTTAAAGAAATTTAGAGAAGTTGAATGGCCGATATTCTCGATGGAATCACCTCTAATTTTGGCAATCTCCTCAGCCACATGCTTCACCAAGGCGGGCTCGTTTTGTTTTCCGCGAAATGGAACAGGAGCTAAATAAGGCGAATCCGTTTCAATGAGCATGCGCTCTAATGGAATTTTTTGTGCGACTTCTTTAATGCTTAAAGCTTTTTTGAAGGTCACGATGCCTGAAAATGAAATATAAAATCCCAATTCCATCGCTTGCTCCGCAACTTCTAAATTTTCTGTAAAGCAGTGCATCACACCGCCAACGGCCTTGGCACCCTCTTCGCGCATTATTTTTATCGTGTCAGATGCGGCTTCACGAGTATGAATAATCAATGGCTTAGAAATTTCACGTGCCGCTCGGATATGAACTCTAAAGCGTTCACGTTGCCACTCTAGGTCACCTTTTAAGCGGAAATAATCCAAGCCGGTCTCACCAATAGCGACTACGCGCGAATGGTCGGCTAACTCGACCAGTTGTTCAACGGTAGGCTCTAGCGTGTCTTGGTAATCGGGATGTACGCCGACCGAAGCAAAAAGATTTTCATGGCGTTCAGCCAAGGCGCGCACCCGGTGAAAATTCGGCAGATCAACGGCAACGCATAAGGCGTGCGTTACCTGGTTGGCTGCCATATTGGCCATTAAATCAGGTAGATTTTGTGCTAGCTCGGGGAAGTCCAAGTGACAATGAGAGTCGATAAACATGAGAAATCACGCGGAGCTAAAGCGCCATTATAGTGCTTGGGACATTTACATGGTGTGCGTTGGACGCGTTGACTTGAGTGAACCGCCCAACAATCCCTCAATTTTGTTGCGCGCAGCACTGCCGCTTTCGTTTGAGGCGAATTCAACGCCGATGCCTTGAGTCTTCCCACCCTGTGCACCCGGCGGCGTAATCCAAACCACACGTCCTGCAACGGGTAGTTTGTTGGGATCCGTCATCAAAGTTAGCAGCATAAATACTTCATCGCCGATAGTGTAGTTTTTGTTGGTCGGAATAAAAATTCCGCCGTATTTTAAGTAGGGCATATAAGCCGCATACAAGGCCGATTTTTCCTTAATACTGAGTGAAAGTACTCCGGGACGCGCGCCACCCGTCGGTTTACTGCTTTCTGTCATGGATTGGCCACCGCCGCTAAATATCTAAGCAACACACTCTCTAAGAGTAGTTGCGGGTTTAAAGGGTGCTTTAAACGTCGCTTGATTTGTGCGAGTTCGTCCGCGAATTTTTGTATGCGCATTAAGTTAACCTGTAAGGCCAGATCCTGCAAGCCGGAAACAAAATCCAAGTTGTAGCGTACTTTCCCGGCCAGCCGTACCATGACTAAATCGGTAAGCCATTGTTGCAACCAATCAAAACGCACTGCCATATCCGCCTTAGCACCCTGTTCGGCCAATTGCAGCCAATTGAGTTGTTTTGGTTTTTGTAAAGCAGTTAAAAATTGTTGGCGAGCTTGCAGGTATTGCGGGTCAGCATACGTGCGCGCCAACAGTGGCGCACCACCGGCTAGGGCGAGGCACAAAGATGCTTGTTCCACCCCCTGCCGCTGTAGCCAATCACCGGCATCCCCTGCTGTGGGCTGCGGCATGCTGATGCGATGGCAACGGCTTATGATCGTCGGTAAGAGAGAATTTGCTTGGTGTGAAACCAGTACTAAAGTGCTGTTGGGACTAGGTTCTTCCAGGGTTTTCAGCAGTGCATTGGCCGAAGCCGGATTAAGCGCCTCAGCAGGATGAATCAGTACCATGCGGCTACCGGCGCGGTGGCTGGATAGATTCATAAAATCGCCCAATGCCCGTACTTGAGCAATTGTAATTTCATATTTTTTGCGTGTAGCGCCTTGCTCCGTCTCGTCGTCCCCGGGTAAGGGTTCTAGGACGCGTAAATCCGGGTGGGCACTTTGGGCGATCCAGTGGCAGGCTGCGCAATGACCACAGGCATACCCATTAGAATCGGGTGATACGCATAAACGTGCCGCAATTAACGCTAAAGCAAAATCACGTTTTCCAATACCGCGCGGTCCTTCAAGTAGAAGCGCGTGGGGTAAACGCTCGGGCTGGGACATCAACCGTTGCCAAAGACTTGCGTGCCATGTGTAAACATCCATTTTGTTTAAGGGTGTCTTTCTAAGTGAAACGGTTATTACAAGGTAGTGATCAGCGCGCCTAGTTTTGTTTGAATTTCAGACACACTGCGACTACTGTCGATAATCTGTATGCGCGACTGGAAAGTATTTGCACGCGCCAGATAGGCGGCTCGTACGCGTTTAAAAAAGTCTTGTTTTTCCTGCTCAAACCGATCCAGCGATTGATTGAAGGCTAAGCGCTGTTGACTGATTTCGATTGAGACATCAAACAGCAAGGTTAAATCCGCTTGTAAACCTTGTTGCACCCAATCCTCCAAAACTTTCAAACGATCATTTGCAATGCCGCGGCCACCTCCTTGATAGGCATAGGTGGCATCGGTAAAGCGGTCCGATATAACCCAAATGCCTTTTTCTAAAGCGGGGACAATCACCTTGTCGATATGCTCCCGGCGCGAGGCAAACATGATCAGGGTTTCGGTTTCCACGTGCATGGATTGCGATAGCACCATATCGCGCAACATTTCACCGAGTGGGGTGCCGCCTGGTTCACGTGTGGTGAGAACTTGTTTGCCCAGTTTGCGCAAATGCTCGGCAAGAAAGCCAAGGTGAGTGCTTTTACCTGCACCATCAATCCCTTCAAGCGTGATAAATTTTCCTCGGCTCATTGATGTCTTTGATATTTGTTGACGGCCTGATTATGTTCGCTCAAGGTCGCTGAGAATTTATGGGTACCGTTGCCGCGCGCCACGAAGTATAAAGCACCGCTTAATTCAGGATTCACGGCAGCGCGCAGCGCTTCTATGCCCGGCATAGCAATTGGTGAAGGCGGAAGACCAGCGCGTGTATAGGTATTGTAAGGAGTGTCGGTGAGTAAATCGCGCTTACGCAGATTACCGTTGAAACTTTGGCCCAAGCCATAGATTACAGTGGGATCAGTTTGCAATAGCATACCGATACGCAAGCGGTGAATAAACACGCCCGCAATGAGTGGTCGCTCGGACGCTTGGCCCGTTTCTTTTTCCACGATGGAAGCCATGACCAGCGCCTCGTCCATCGTATTATAGGGAAGGTTTGTAGCGCGTGTGCGCCAAACGGTTTCGAGCTGGGTTTGCATAAGCTTATGCGCGCGCGCGAGAATAGTCAGATCGCTCATGCCGCTACTAAAAAAATACGTGTCGGGGAAAAAACGTCCTTCCGGATGCTGAGTGGGCCATCCCAATTTAGCCATAATCGCCGCATCGCTCAGTCCGGATGTGTCGTGTTTCAGATCAGGCTCGTTATCCAATGCTAGGCGTAGTTGCCTGAAACTCCAACCTTCAATGAACTTAATTTGGGCTTGGTTGACATCGCCTTTGGTTAATTTTTGGAGTAATGCCCAAGGTGTTAAGGGCGCTTCCAACGCGTAATTACCCGCTTTCAAGGCGGAGCCTTTCCCGGAAATGCGTGCGGCAAGGGTGAAAATAAGAGGTTGCTTGAGTACCCCGGCTTGTGCGAGTTGCTGTGCAATTTTTATCATCGTGGTGCCGGACTTAACATCAAATTCGTAAGGCGTATTCGGTAGCGGTAGCGGCATTAACAAAAAGTAGCTCGCCCACGCTGCGATGATTAGCATTGCGGCCAACATCCAATAGGAAATGCGTTTAATCAAACTCATTCTCCAAAAGGCGCTGCATTTTTATAGTGACTGGGCCGAGGGGGATCGGTATTGCCGCAATTTGTCGCACCGGCCATATGCCAATCAGGCTATTGCTGACAAAAATTTCTTCGGCTTGTAACAGATTCGGTAATTTAAAGCGGCTGATTTCCACCGACAAGCCCAGCGTCGGCGCATATTTTAGAATACGGTCGCGCTGTAATCCGGTCACGCCGCAAGCCGATAAATCTGGGGTGAATAGCTTTTGACCCACCCGCATAAATAAGTTGGACATGGTTCCTTCCACGACCCAGCCTTCGGCATCGAGCAGCAGGCCTTCGGGAATATCGGCATCGGTCCACTCCATCCGTGCCAGTACATTCTCTAAGCGGTTGAGGTGCTTAATACCCGCTAAGCGAGGTTGATGGGATAGGCGAATTTCGCATAGGTGGAGCTGGATACCATCGCTCCAGTACCGGGGCGGATAGTCGGGTAAAGCCGCGCTTAACACAACGCGATTGGGCGATGCGGAAGTCGGAACGCTATAGCCTCGTCCGCCTTCACCGCGAGAAACGATAATTTTAATCACGCAATTTGGTTCGTCACGTGCAAATTGTTGTAATTCTTGTTCCAGCGTATTTTGCGCGGGGCACAAGATATCGAGTGCCTGACAATCGGCATGGAGCTTTTGGTACTGCTGCGGCCAGCTCTTTATTTGCCCGTGATCCATGCGCATAGTGCGAAATACACCATCCCCATACATCACCGCACGATCCATTACATGGATCGATCCGCCCTGCTCGCCATTGATCATAATCACAACGTCAGAACCCTTTGTTTATCGTGTAAGCGGCTATTATTCCCGTACATTCAGATTCGCGCTAGGCCATTGTAGCGGCAATACCCGCTAAACCATATGGCGTCGTAAAGCGCGCAGTAAGCCTTTGGCTTTGGTACGAGTTTCATTTAATTCATGCTGCGCGATAGAGTCGGCAACAATCCCGGCGCCAGCCCAGAATTGCAATTGTTGCCCCTGTAACATGAAGCTACGAATGAGAATGTTGAGGTCAAGACTGCCGTCATGATTCAGGTAGCCCATGCTACCCGTGTAGGCAAGACGTGGCATTGGCTCGAGCTCGCGAATAATCTGCATACAACGCACTTTGGGGCATCCAGTGATAGTGCCCCCGGGAAACAAGGCGCGAATGATCGTCCCTGGCGTAACGTCTTGGCGCAGCTCGCCGCGCACCGTGGACTCCAAATGATGGACATGCGCATAGGTAGCCACATCCAATAGAGCCGGTACCGTAACACTGCCGGGTTTGCAGATTCGACCCAGATCATTGCGCTCCAGATCCACTAGCATGATATGTTCTGCGCGCTCTTTAGCGGTGGAAAGTAATTGCGCCTTTAACTGCACGTCTTGCGCCGGATCGGAGGAACGCGGATGTGTGCCCGCAATCGGTCGCGTTTCGATTACTCCGTGTCGAGTATGTGCCAAGCGCTCTGGCGAAGAACTGATGATATGCGCCCCTCCCAAATCAGCCAAACCACTAAAGGGTGCCGGGTTGCTTTGCGCCAAGGCTTGGTACAAACCCAGTGCATCGCCATCCAATTCGCCTTTCCAACAGCGGGCTAAATTAACCTGAAAGACATCCCCTTCCTGGATATAACGCTGAATGCGTTCGACACCTCGAATAAATTGCTCCGGTGCTTCTTCTTCCAATGCCAAGGCCGAAACCGGTTTGGTGCTGACCGGAAGTGCGCATGCAATATCGTGTTGAATTGTTTCCAACAAGGCCGCGTGACTCGCCTCGGCGAACACATACGTCGTATCGTTCTCTCGATCACGTAGCACGGCAGCAGGTACACGTGCGGCAAAGCCGATGGGAAAATCGGATTGCGGCGCGCGACGCGGCACACTGGATTCAATTTCGTGTAGCAACTCATACCCTAAATATAAGAACCATCCTCCGTGAAAAGGCAACCAGTTGGCTTTTTCATCGCTACCGGCATTTTTCTCGGTCTGCCAAGCGTGGTCGAGCTTATCGAGAAAAGATCCAACATCGTTTTGGCGCTGCACAATTTTTTGTTCCGGGAACGCAAATAAGATATCCCAGCCTAGTGCGCCACCAAGGGTTTGCAGGAGGAATGGATAGCGCGTCGGGTTGGCCGCGTGCAGTCGAATTAAATCGACAGGATAAGGTAAGTTGACGAGTGCCATAGAATAATCCGTAGATTATCCTCGAAAACCCCAGGAAAAGGCAGGGGTGTAAATGCTTGCCGCAAGTAATGGCAAAGGTGTAAAAAATCTATCGTGCAATGGTGCCCGGAGCCGGAATCGAACCGGCACGCCGATTTCTCAGCGAGGGATTTTAAGTCCCTTGTGTCTACCTATTCCACCATCCGGGCCGTGGAGCATCGAAATATGGAGGCGGGGGTCGGAATCGAACCGGCGTACACGGCTTTGCAGGCCGCTGCATGACCACTCTGCCACCCCGCCCTAGCTACAGATTAAAACCGAAGGGAGTGCGAAATATTCGCGTGAGAAACTAACAAGGGAAAACGAAATTTTAAATTTCGATTTCCCAGCAATCTGGAGCGGGAAAGGAGGCTCGAACTCCCGACCTCAACCTTGGCAAGGTTGCGCTCTACCAGCTGAGCTATTCCCGCACAATCAAGAGCCGACATTCTATCTATTTTCGCGTGATTGTCAATCAATGCAGGGTCTTGCGTGTAGAAAAAAAGGCCTGCGCAATATAATAAACCATCGATACCACGGTTAATGCTGCGGCGACATAAATTAACCAAGTGCCAATTTCGTGCATGTCGAGTAAGCCGATGGGGTCGTGATACAGCAACAATAAGATAGCCGTCATTTGCGATGCGGTTTTAATTTTCCCGATGAAAGCAACAGCCGTGTTTTTTTGCTTCCCGTCACCGGCCATCCATTCACGCAATGCTGAAATGGCGATCTCGCGACCAATAATCACTAAGGCGATGACTGCATCTACCCGACCTAATTGCAGTAGCAATATTAAAGCCGCAGCCACCATGAGTTTGTCCGCGACTGGATCTAAAAATGCGCCAAACGCCGAAGTCTGCTTAAGTTTGCGCGCCAAATAGCCGTCCAGCCAGTCGGTGATGGCCGCAAGCAAAAAAATTCCGGCCGCCGTCATGTTGATTGACTGCCGCTCCATCCAATGTTCCGGCAAATAATAGAACATTAGAAATACCGGGATCAGCAGTATCCGTAGCCAGGTCAGCGTATTGGGTAAATTGATGGGCATGCGCTAATGTAAAACCGCGTAAATTTTTTCTGCTAAAGCCAGACTAATACCTTCGACTTTAGCCAATTCTTCGATACTGGCATCTCCCACCCCTTTCACTCCACCAAAGCGCGAGAGCAGCATTTGCCGGCGTTTAGGTCCAATACCATCGATATCATCCAGTGCGGATTTAGTACGGCTTTTGCCGCGCCGTGCGCGATGCCCGGTGATGGCAAAGCGATGCGCTTCGTCGCGGATTTGCTGGATGAGGTGTAAGCCGGGGTGATCCACCCCTAATTGTATCGACTTTCGGCTGTCGGCAAAAATCAATTCCTCCATACCTGCTTTACGTTCTGGGCCTTTGGCTACCCCGATTAGCTCGATTTCATTTAATCCGAGCTCAGCCAGAACTTCAAAGGCGACTCCAACCTGCCCTTTTCCGCCATCAATCAAGATTAAATCTGGTCGTCTCGCTTCGCCGCTCGCAATCTTTTGATAGCGCCGGGTCAGTGCGTTCTTCATGGCCGCATAGTCGTCGCCAGGTTCGATACCGCTGATGTTAAAGCGACGATACTCATTGTTGCGCATGCTGTTTTGATCGTAAACAACGCATGAGGCAACTGTTGCCTCACCCATAGTGTGGGAGATATCGAAACACTCAATTCGTGCGATATTTTCATCTAAGCCCAAGGCCTCGATCAAAGCGGCCATACGCAATTCTTGCGTCGCGTGCTGTGCCACGCGTTGCGTAATCGCCAGTAAGGCGTTCTTCTCCGCCATGTTCAGCCATACCCGCCGTGCAGCAATCGGATGGGTGACAATTTTAACCGTGCGCCGCGCTTGTTCGCTCAGCGTTGTGGCCAAGCTATCCGCATCTAAATCAATATTTAGAATGACGAGCGGCGGAATCGGTTTGTCACTGTAATGCTGGGCGAGAAAGGCTTCCAAGATGGCTTCCGGTAAATGGCCTTCGGCGTTTTGCGGAAACAAGCTGCGATCACCCAAATGCCGACCACCGCGAATCATGGTGAGATTGACGCAAGTTAAGCCGCTTTGTTGGGCAAGAGCCACTACGTCGACTTCAGCCTCAGTGCCGCTTTCTACAAATTGTTTTTCTTGTATTTTACGTAAAGATTGGATTTGATCGCGGTATAGAGCGGCGGACTCGTATTGCTGTTGTTGCGCCGCGGTATGCATTTTTTTTTCCAAGCCTTCGAGCAGCGTCTGCTCGTGACCCTGCAAAAATTGAGCCGCTTGCTTTACATCGTCCTGGTACATCTCGGGACGAATTAAGCCCACGCAAGGGCCGCTGCAACGCTTGATTTGATGCAATAAACACGGTCGAGAGCGATGGCTAAACACGCTGTCTTCGCAGGTGCGTAAGCGAAAAATTTTCTGCAAAAGATGGATGCTGTCGCGCACCGCCAAAGAATTGGGAAATGGCCCGAAATAATGATTTTTAGCTTGCTGAACACCGCGATGAAACGCTAAGCGCGGGAATGTGTGCCCGGTTAAAGTAATAAACGGGTAAGACTTATCGTCTCGAAACAAGATGTTGTATTTTGGAAATAACCCCTTAATTAAATTGTTCTCAAGTATTAAAGCTTCTGCCTCGGAGCGAGTCACTGTGGTCTCGATGGTTGCGACTTGGGACAGCATTAAGACAATTCTGGGCGAGGCTTGCGTTTTTTGAAAATAAGAAGAAACACGTTTTTTGAGATCGCGCGCCTTGCCGACATAGAGCACATCGCGAGTATCGTTCAGCATGCGGTATACCCCGGGAAGGTGGGGTAAGTTGGCCAAGAGATTAGAAGGATCAAACATTTACTAAACAACCACCAGCTAAAGCTGGTGGGTTTGGGTTACGGACTGAAAGTCCGGATACGCGTCGCCTGAACGACGCGTCCTAATCGGGTTCCATTTT